>CAZOBJ010000009.1:0-56470 GCA_964577825.1 uncultured Planctomycetales bacterium | reverse complement strand
CGTGACGTCCACTTCGATGGGCGGCCAAGCGATCACGCCCGCGCAGCGGCCGTCCACGAGAATGCGCACGGCCGCGCCGCGGTACGCGGGCACCTGCACGAACAGCCGCTCGCCGCGCGCCAGCCGGGGGCGGATGTCGCGCTCATAGGTGACCGCACCCGCGTAGAACCGCAGCCCCTGCCGGGTCCAGTCGCCCACGGTAAGCTTCTGGGGCAGGGCCGTGAGCCGTACCCGGGTGTCCCTGGCGCGCGCGCCGAACCGGCCCAGCAGGAACATGGTCTCCAGGCCGGAATGGGTCTCGTCGTACCGGCAAGCGAGGCGGAGTTCGTTCTCGCCCTTGCGCAGGAGCGCCGGATCGAGCGAGATGCGCCGCAACGATCGGTCGCACCACCAGCCCGCGTCCGCGTCCGTGCTCACGGACGCGCCGTTGAGCGCGATCTCGAACCGGTGCGCCTGTTCCAGGCCCAGGTACAGCGCGCCCGTGGGCACGGCGTCGACCTGGAACCGATACCGCAGCGCCAGGGGCACCTGCGGCGGGTCCGCGGGCGGGCTGGTGCGCCACGGCTGGGGCATCCACGGGCCGCGCGGCGGCAGGCCCAGTGCCTCGCGCACCGCCCGGTCCACGCGCAGGACCTCCTCGGGGCCGCGCCATCGGCGCGCGCCGATCTTGTACTCCGGCCGGTCGAGCACGAGCACGTTGTCCTCGGACAGGACCGCGGTCCACCCGTCCTTGCGCAGGGTGCGCGTGCGCACGGTCCGGCGCCGCGGGCGGGCCGGGGGCCGGTCGGCGAGCTTGCGCTTGGGGACCACGAACAGGCGGCTGCCCAGCGCGGGAAGCGAGGTGCGGATCTCCCAGAGCCCGTCCCTCCTGCGCGCGTCGGCCGCGTACGTGGCCCCGTCCTCCGGGTCGAGCTCGATGGGCGCGCCGCGCGCGCCCGCAAACCCGCGCACGCGCACGTCTGCGAGCGAGAACGTGCGTTCGCGCACGGGCAGGTCCCGGTTGCCCAGGCCGCGCGGGTCGCGTCCCGTGTTGCACAGGAAGAGGTAGTGCGCGCCACGGTCCTCGCGCAACAGGTACAGGACGGGCGCGAGCTCCAGGCCGCGCGCGTCGGTGACGGACACGCGCCGGCAGATGGGCGCCAGGGCTCGCACAATCTCGTCGCCCTGGGCCGGGGCCCGGATGCAGGCGCGGGCGAGGTTGCGCGCCGCAGGGCCGGCCATCGCGTCCACATGCTCCGCGGCCTCGCCCGCGAACACGACCAGGCCGCCCGCCCGATGGAAGCGGCGCAGCAGCCGCACGGTGGACGCGCGCATGGTCTTCAGCTCCGGCACCAGCACCGCCCGGTACGCGGCCCGGCCCACCAGGAGTCGCGCGGCGCGCCGGCGGCCGGTCACGCGCGCGCGGCGCGAGAGGATCTCCTCGTCCCCGTAGTCGAAGTCGAGGTGCGCGCACAGCAATGTGTCGCGCAAGCACACGAGCATCTGGTCGTAGGCGCGCACGTCGTCGGCGAGCGTCGGGCCGGACTTCCAGCCCAGGCGGCACAGGGTCCACATGCTCTCGACGGGGTGAATGACCAAGAGGTCGCGCACCTCCGCGCCGCGGGTCATCACCGCACCCACGCGCGCGAAATAGTCCTCCACCTTGCCGTACAATTCCCACCAGGGCGACTGGTGCAGGATGGAGGCGGGATAGTCGCGCTTGGACTCGCCCTGCATGGTGTACCACGACAGGTGCTGGCAGCGCAGGTTCATGCCCAGGGCAACCTGCCAGTCGGCCAGGGCCTTGTGCCCAGCCAGGGAGAAGTCCCAGCCCGTGACTCCGTAGGTCTCGGTCATCCGCCAGGTGCGGCCGAACTGCCGCGCGGCGCTGCTGACCTGCTTGGCCGCGTCGTAGCCGCGCGCGTACTCGGTCAACAGGTCCATGCCCGGGGCCTGCATGTGCTCGTAGAACCGCATGCAGCTTCCCGAGGACCCGGTCTGGGAGGAGAGTCGGTCTTCGGCGAGCACGTGCCCGGTGTGCACGAGGCCGTGCTCGGCGCACCAGTCGCCGATTTGCCTGGAGAACGCGTCCACAAAGAGATGCGTGACGCAGTCGTGGTAGTGGACCCGGGCGGGGTCGATCTCCCGGCCGTCCACGTTGAACACGAGCGCGGGCAGACGATCCACCACGTCGTACCCGTAGCGCCTGCGGAACGCGTCGGGCAGGCCGTCCGTCCAGGGAAGCTCGATGCGCAGGGGCGACTTGTCCCAGCCGGTGGTGCCGCGCAGCATGGGCGGGGGCCCGGGCTCGTCGGTAAAGATCCCGGGCACGGTCCCGCCGAAGTGCTCGCCGACGCGGCGGCGGTAGGGCTCGTGGGTGAGGCGGATGAACTCGCGCACCGCCGCGGGGTTGAGCGTATCCAGGTACGCGTACCCCTTGCGCAGGGTCTTGGGATCCTCGACCTGCCGGGTGAACACCAGGATCGCCTCGCCCCGGCCCAGGCGCCCGGGCCGGCGCCCGCGCGAGACGCGGCGCACGTCGAAGGCGTTCTGCCCGTCGAGGCGCGCCACGAACGCGGCCACCGTCTCCGGCCTCCAGCGCAGGTTTGCGGGCCTGTGCGCGGCCTGTAGCACGAGGCGGCGTCGGCGGAAGGCCGGATTGCGGGTCACCCTGCCCGCGGCCGTGCCCGAGGGCCAGCCGTCCTCGTCGTAGAGCCAGGCCTGCATGCCGTGGCGCCGGGCTTCGTCGATGCAGGCGCGTACGCAGGCGAACCATTCGTCGGACAGGTAGGCCGTGGCCAGCCCCGTGCGCGCGTGCATAAAGAACCCGCCCAGGCCCATGCGGTGCATCACCCGGACCTGCCTGCGCAGCTCGGCCGAGTCCAGCTTCCCGTTCCACGCCCAGAAGGGCTTGCCTCGGAAGCGGGCGTCCGGGTTCCGAAAGGTGCGCATCCATGCCTGGGCCATGGTCTACTCCGTGCCGCGCGCCCGTGCGCTCGGGCGGGCGCGGGGTCATTCTCCCAGAAGCACAACCCGGTTGCAATCCGCGCACGGCGCCCCTATGGTTAGCGGCAGGCGACAGGAGCCAAGCCAATGTTTTTGCGGCGCGTGGTGATCGAGACCGAAGACCTGCACGCGGCCAAGGGCAGGCAGTCGGGCCTGTTCGTGAGCGTGCCGGGGATCCTGGTCCTGCTGGGCGTGGGCCTCGTTGTCGCGGCCGTGGCCGGCGGGTACGCCCTGCAACAGGTCCGCACCAAGGAAGCGGCCCGCCGCCGCGCCGTGGACGTGGCCAAGCGCCAGGCCGAACTCGTGCAGCAGGCGTTCACCCGGTACCTGCGCCCGGGACGCGAGGGCCTGCATCCGTCACAGGCCCAGGCGGCGGAGGCCGAGGGGCGACTGGGGGGCGTGACCGAGGCGCAGCGCCTGCACCTCGAGCTCGTGGCCCACCACCGCCGCAGGGAGTTCGCCGAGAGCCTGGCCCTGGCCGACGAGCTCCTGGCGCGCGAGGACGTGGACGAGGCCGCGCGCCGCGACCTGTACGTGAAGAAGGCCTGGGCCCAGTATTACCTGGGCGACCTCGACGCCGCGCACCAGACCATTGCCGCGGGCCTGGAGGAGTTCCCCGGGTTCGATCCGCTCGCGCAGATGCAGGCGGATCTCTTGCTCGTGCAGAAGCGCTACGACGAGGCCGAACCCGTGATCGAGGCCCTGGTCAAGCGCACGGGCAGCCCGGCGGCCCTGTTCGCCCGGGGGAACCTGTTGTGGGCGCGCGGCGCGTACCAGGAGGCCGCGCGCGCCTTCCGCACCGTGCTCACGAACGGCACCCCGCCCTTGGAGCGGGGCGCGGCGCAGAACCTGGCGCTCCTGTACGCCGAGCACCTCAAGGACCCGCAGCAGGCCGAGGTCTACCTGACCGTGCTCATGGGGCTCGCGCCCGAGGGCGCGGCCACGCACGCGACCGTGGGCCGGGTGTCCCTGTTGCGCGGGAACTTCGAGCGTGCCGAGACCTTCCTGCGCCGGGCCCACCGGGCCGCGCCCGGGAGCCTGGACGTGGTCCTGGGGCTGTCGGTGTTGTGCCTGCGTACGGGCCGCGAGGACGAGGCCGCCCGGTTCCTGGACATCGCCCGCGAGCTGGACCCGGAGGCCGAGACCCTGTACCACGCGCTCGCCGCGCGGGTGCACGGCGGCGCGCCGCCCGCCCCGGCGTCCGCTCCGTCACCGGACGAAGACGCCGACGAGGCCGATACCGGTCCGTAGCCGGTCATGGCCCCGCGGCGGGCCCCCTCTTTTCCATTCTCGGGTGTGGCGCACGCCCGGGGTGCAGGGCGAGCGGCGAGGGCGGCGCGCGCTTACGCGTAGCCGATGTACACCGCCTTCTCGCGCGTGAAGAACTCGATCCCCGTGTGCCCGGCCTCGGGCAGCCCGGCGCCGGACTCCTTGGTCCCGCCGAAGCACAGAGACGGCTCCTTGTACGCGGTCATGACGTTCACATGGGTGAGGCCGACCTCGGTCCCCTCCACGAACCGCAGCGCGGCCGATACGTCGCGGGTGAACACGGACGAGGACAGGCCGTAGGCTACGTCGTTGGCCAGGTCCATGGCGTGCGCAAAGGACTGCGCGCGCATAAGACACAGGACCGGGCCGAAGATCTCGTGCCGGGCGATGGACATGTCCGGGGCCACGTCGCCGAACACGGTCGGCGCCACAAAGCACCCGCGCGCGAGCGGCCCGTCGGTCGCGCGCGCGCCGCCGCACAGCACGGTCGCGTCCGCGGACTTGCCGTCCTCGATATGCGAAAGGATGCCCTCGAGCTGGCGCTCGCCGCACACCGGGCCCATGTCCGTGGCCGTCTTGCGCCCGTCGCCCAGGCGCAGGGCCCGGGCGTGGGCGGTGATCTTGTCCGCGAAGGCGTCGTAGACCGGCGCCTCCACGATGGCTCGGCTCGTGGACGTGCACCACTGCCCGGCGCAGGCGAACGCGGCCTGGGCGCACGCGCGCGCGGCGAGGTCGACGTCCGCGTCCGCGAGCACCACGGCCGCGTTCTTGCCGCCCATCTCGAGCTGGGTGCGGGTGAGCGTGCGCGCGGCGGCCTGCTGGATGGCGTGCCCCACGGACGTGGACCCGGTGAAGGACACGGCCTGGACCGCCGCGTTGTCCACGAGCTCCCGGCCGATGTCTCCGCCGCGGCCCGTGACGAAGTTCACCACGCCCGGAGGGAACTCGGCCTCGGCGAACAGGTCCGCGAACAGCCGGCCGACCCCCGGGGTGAGCGACGCGGGCTTGAGCACGACGGTGTTGCCGGCCATGAGCGCGGGCGTGGCCTTGCGCGTGGGCACGTTCCAGGGGAAGTTCCAGGGGGTGATGATCGCGGCCACGCCCAGGGGCTGGCGGATGGTATACGCAAGGACGCCGGGCTTGCCCGACGGGACCGTGGTCCCGTACAGGCGCAGGCCTTCGCTCACCTGGAAGTCCATCTCCGCCACGGCGCTCTGGATTTCGGCGTGCGACTCGTCGAGGGTCTTGCCGTTCTCGCGGGTGATGCACGCGGCCACCTCGTCGGCCCGGGCCTGCATGGCCGCCAGCACCCGGCGCAAGAGCCGCGCGCGCTCGGGCGGGGGCGTGGCGCGCCACGCGGGATACGCGGCCTGGGCCGCGGCGATGGCCTCGCGCACGTCCTCCACGTCCGAGTCCTGGTGCAGGCCGGTCCGGTCGGACAGGTCGGCCGGGTTGTGCTGGGCGAAGGTCTTGCCGGTACGCGACGGGCGCCACGCGGCGTTGACATAGTTCAGGCCGGGCTTCACGGGATTTCTCCTCTCGCTCGCGGGGCTGGGGATCGACTGGTCGCGCGCTCACGCCTCGCGCTGCGCCGCGGCGCGGATTGTTGCCAGAATCTCCTCGTCCGAGGGAATGGCCGCCTGCTCGAGCACGCGCGACACGGGCTTGGGCGCGTCGGCGCCGGACACGCGCAGCACCGGGCCGTCCAGGTCGTCGAAAAAGCGGGCCGTACACTCGTGCGCGATGGTGGCGGCCACCGAACAGCTTCTCGTGGACTCGTCCGCAATCACGAGCGCACCGGTCTTGCGCAGCGAGGCGCCGATCGTGGCGTAGTCCACGTGCGCGGGGTCGAGCGCGCGCAGGTCCACGAGCTCCACCGCGTCGTTGTCCGCGGCGAGCGCCTCGATGCGCGGCACCATGGCGCTGTACGCGAGGACCGTGACCCTGTCGCCGGGCGTGACCACGCGCGCGCGGTCCAGGGGCAGCAGGTAGTCGGCGTCTTCGTCGGGCACGAGACCGGCGCGCTCGTACAGGGCCTGGTGCTCTACGATCAGCACCGGGTCCTCGCAGCGCAGGGCGGCGTTGAACAGGCCGATGTATTCGTAGGCCGACGCGGGCGCTACGATGCGCCAGCCCGGGAACAGAGCGAACAGGCCCACCGGGTCCATGGAGTGCTGCCCGCCGTAGCCCACCCCGATGGCGATGCGCGTGCGGCACATGATGGGCATGGGCATGCGGCCGCCGTACATGTGGCGCAGGTTGCCGATGTGGTTGAAGAGCTGGTCCGCCGCGACCAGGGCGAAGTCCGGGAACATGATCTCCACCACGGGGCGCAGGCCGGCCATCGCCGCGCCGCACGCGAACCCGCAGAACCCGGCCTCCGAGATCGGGGTGTCGAGCACCCGGCCCGGGAATCGCTCGGCCAGGCCCCGGGTGGCCTGATACGCGCCCCCGCCCATGTGGCCGACCTCCTCGCCGAGCACGATCACGCGGTCGTCGGCGTCCATGCGGCGCGCGGTCACGGCCGCGATGGCCTGCACGTAGGTGAGCTCGCGGGTCGGCGCTGCGGGAGCCTCGGGCGCGTACCGGACGCCTGCGAGCTCGCGTCCGTCGCTTTGCGCGCCCTGGGACACGGTGCGCGGATCGGGCCAGCGGTCCGCGCGCACCTCGCGGCCGTCCACGCTGCAGGCGTCCACGGCGCGACGCACGAGCGCCTGCGCCTCGGCGCGCAGGGGGTCCTGCTCCTGAGGGGAGAGGAGCCCGCGATCCGCGAGCGCGCGGCCGAAGCCCGCAACCGGGTCGCGCCGGGCCCAGGCGTCCTCCTCGGCCTTGTCCCGGTAGCCGAACGCATGGCCGGGCAGGTCGCCGCCGTGGTGCAGGAACCGGTAGGTGAGCGCCTCGACAAGCACCGGGTGCCCGCCTCGGCGCAGATCGGCGGCCGCGTCCTCGACGGCCGCGCGCACGGCCACCGGGTCCATGCCGTCGACCACGCGTGCGGGCAGGTCGTAGGCCGCGGCGCGCTGGGACAGGAGCCCGGCGTGCAGGTGCGCGCCGTCGCGGCTGCTCGTGGCTACCGCGTACCCGTTGTTCTCCACGAGGTAGAGGACCGGCGCGTTCCACAGGGCGCCGAGGTTGACCGCTTCGTGGAACACGCCCTGGTTGACCGCGCCGTCCCCGAGGAAGCAGACTACGATCGCGTCCGCGCCCAGGTACCGGCCCGCCCAGGCCGCGCCGGTGGCCGCGGCCACGCCGCCCGCGACAATGGCGCTCGTGCCGAGCACACCGACCTCGGGCGCGTGCAGGTGCATGGACCCCCCGCGCCCGCCGCACCACCCGGCGGCGAGCCCCATGACCTCGGCGAGCGTGCGGGTGACGACCTCCTGCACGGCGTCGGGCATCTTATCCGTGCGCGGGTCGAAACCTGACGGACGCGCCCAGGTCATGGCCTGGGCCAGGACCTCGTGATGGGCGCGGTGCGTGGCCACGATCCGGTCGCCGGAATGCAACGCGGCAGTCGCGCCCACGGCCACGGCCTCCTGGCCGATGGAGCTGTGCACGGGCCCGTGCACAAGGCCCAAGCCCTTGAACGCGAGCAGACGCTCCTCGAACGCGCGGATCGTATGGAGCTCGAGCACCTGCCAGGCGAGGTCGGCCGGGTCGCGGTTCCAGTCCTCGTCCGTGGGCGTGAGCTCGCACCAGTCGAACACGAGCGACTTTGCGGAGCGCTTCGGCATACAGGCCCCTTGAGCGGAACAGACGTGCGGCCTTCTCGCGCGCACATCAGCCCAACGGATACCCGGATTCGGCGAAAGGTCAAGCCCGGACGTCGGGCGCGGACCAGACCGTGCCGCTTCGCATGGCCACGAGCCGCATGCCTGCCTTTTGATAGGCGCGCCTTGCGGGGGCGTTCTCGATCGTCGTGCCTACCAGAACCTCCTGCCCGCCAAGGTCGCCGATGACCTCCCAGAGCTTGGCCAAGAGCGAGCTCCCGATGCCCTGGCCGCGCAGGGCCCTGTCGACCCCGAAGCTGTAGATGCCGTAGCTTGCGCGGTTGCGATAGGCGGAAAGAAACGGCATATGCGCGAACCCCACGCGCGCAATGTCCTGGTCGTCAAGCTTGGCCGTGAGAGCCTGCGGGCGGTGGCCGCGCCAGGACTCCTTGACCCACGGGTTGGAGAGGTCCCCGTCCTCGATCGCATAGGTGAAGTTCTTGCGATAGGGCAGGGCATGCGGTTCGCCGAGGTAGTTGACCGACTGCTGGTGGTGCACGAATCCGTGGGCAACGAGCTCCGCCCAGCCTTGCAGGTAGTCGGTCATGCACACGGGCTCGGTGCCCGCGTACAGCCCGCGCCAAAAGGGATACCTCCCCCGGCTGGCGAATCCGCAAATCGTGCGCGCGCCCTGGCTTCGAAGATGGTCCATGCATCGGTCGATGAGCGCATGCCCCACGTCCGATCGAGCGAGCGGAAAGAAGAGCCCGTCGATGGAAGCCTCGTTGTTCTGGGGCCGCAGCTCGCCTGGATTCACGCCACAGGTGAGGGCCAGGCCCACGGCTCGATCCTGCTCCATCGCCAGAAAGCAGCCTTGCGGCTCGAAGAGGCGCTTGGCTGCGATCTGTTCTCGAAAGATCTGCGGGGTCAACCGCGCGACAAACGCCAAGGACTCGGTCTCGCGGTTGAACACACGCACCGCGTCGTCGGCCAGTGCATCCTCGTACGATACGATCTCCAAGTCCATGGTCTCAGCCTCTCTTGTGGTGCGATGACTCCGCGAGACGGTGCAATGCAAAGGTCAGCCAATTGAGCCGCACCTTGCGTTGGCCCCGGGCCTTACGCGCCTCGCGGGCCACGCGCGCGCACAGGGCCGGGGACGCCAGTTCGTCCCGGTACGCGCGCAGCACTTCCGCGGCCAGGTCCACGCTGCCATAGAGCTCGCCTACGGACCGCTGGGCAATGGCCTGCGGCGTGGCGCGGGCGTCCTGGGCCAGGGCCGCGTACACGTGGTAGTTGAGTTCGCTGGGAGGGTTGAGGCTGCTCTCCTCCCCGTGCGTGCACAGGCCCTGGAAACCGACCTGATGCAACAAGGGCACGTAGCGCATGAACCGCGTGATCTCCAGGGTTCCGCGCGGGCTGCACTGCCACCAGCCCGTGCCGAAGTGCAGGTGGGCCATGTTCGTGCGCGTGGGCGGGTGGATCTGGGGCGTCACCGGCTCCGCGCTCGCCACGTGGGCCAAGCTGCGCGGCCGCAGCATGGGCTCGAGCATCCAGCTCACACCCCACTTGCAGATGACGTCGTCCGGGAGGGCCGTGGCGAAGGCCGGCCTGTTGCGCATCATCTCTCGCGTGTACCCGTAATAGTAGTTGTAGGAGATCCAGCAATCGGGCGCGTGGCGCCGGATCTCCTGCACGGGGGGCAGCAGCATGCGGGCCATCTCATCCGCGCCGGGCGCCTTCTCCCTGGGGCCGGCGTCTCTACATCGGGCGCAGTGGCACGTGCCGTAGTCGCCGGTCTCCAGGTGCACGGCGGGGGGCGCGACTTCGCGCATGAGCCAGTCGATGGACCGGACCGTCCAGTCCGCGACCTCCTCACTGCGCGGGCACGCGATGCTGCGCCGGGGCCTGCCATGCGTGCACACAAGAGGCCTGCCGATCTCGTCCACCGCGGCGAGGTCGCGGCGTTCGTTGAGCAGGCGGTTGAGGCTGTATTCATGGTCCCCCTCGTAGTACACCCCACCGTAGGAATACAGCCCCACGCCCGGGGCCACGCGCACGTTCCGGGCGGAGGCGTAGTCGATGAGCTTGCGCAGCGCGTCCACGCCACCGTGCGCATCGCGCAGCGCGCCCCAGACAATCAGGTGGTTGAGTCCCAGTGTGCGCATGGCGTCCACCAGGGTCTTGTAGTCGGCCAGAAAGGCGTCCGGCGGCTTGGGATAGGCCTCATGGCACCCGCCCACGCGAGAGACCGGCTGCGTGAGGTCCCAGTTCGTGCTGTGGTCCCAGGTGTAGAAGGTGCGGTACGCGAAGTCGGGATCGGGCATGGCAAAGCCTCCTTGGCGAATGCTCGTACGGCGGTTGCCTATTCGACGGACACCCACACGGGGCTGGCCCAGCCCATGGCAACCCTCACCGCAGCAGCCACTGGTGCACGAGCGCGGCGGCGAGCCACGCGCCGAAGCTCGCGGCCAGGACCGCGGAGAGGCCCAGCTGGCGCCGGAAGCAGAGGAGCGCCACGACGAAGAATAGTACGCTCGGCAGGATCCCCCACACCGCACCCTTGGTGAAAGTCTGCATGAAGGCCGCGTCGCCCTGCTTGTCGAGATACGTCCACACGAGCGCCAGGGCGCCGGTGAGCGGCATCACGGCGATCAGGCCGCCCATGGACGGCACCCGCTTGCCGACCTCCGTGGCCGCCAGGATCACGAGGACGCTGAGCACGATCTTGAGCGCGAGCTGCATGGCTACTCCTCTGCGGCGGGGGTTGCGGATGGCGAGGGCTGCGTGTCGAGGTCGAAGTCGAGCTCCGGATAGACCTTCTTGAGGGTCTGAACCTCCTCTCGGAACTGTGCCGGCGTGCCGTCGAAGTAAAAGAAGCGCTTCAACAGAACATGC
The DNA here is from genome assembly GCA_964577825.1 of uncultured Planctomycetales bacterium. GTDB lineage: Bacteria > Planctomycetota > SZUA-567 > SZUA-567 > JAFGNG01 > CAZOBJ01. Next base: position 45,608 of record CAZOBJ010000009.1, on the reverse strand, counting down.
GCCGAGTAATACTCCTCGCGTCTCGCCAGGGCGACCACCCTGGGCCAGAGCAGACGCGCGCACTCTGGATGGTCCTGCGACCACGTGATCCACTTATCGCTCTCGTTGCCCCAGCAACGCAGCCCGTGGCAAAGCCATCGAGCTGGCCCCCTCCATCCGCGCACCCCGGGAGCGGAGCCGCATATGAAGTGCCATCGTTCGCGGTCCGTCGGGGGCACATAGCCGTGCGCGTGTAGGTATTTTTCCAGTGGGGTGTGGAACTCGTCGGTGAACCTCGGGGTGATTTGCACCTCGAGAACTGGGAGCTGAAGATACCTAAACTTGCGGTGTGCGAACCTGTCCGGCGAGAACTCAACGCCCGACACGCCGCACTGCGTGCCGATAAAGAAGAAGACCAGTGTCCAGATGACAGCCCAGACAACCAGGATCCCTCCGACGCGCAGAATGGCCTGCTTGAGGGTCCACGCTCCTGAGCGCGAGGCGGCATTGCGACACCATACGTGTGCTCGACTCGGGCCTTTGCGCGGACCGCTGGCCGAGTCCGTGGGGTCCGTCATCAGGATTGTCCCCGATGGGGGCATTGGGCCGCCGGGCCCACCCAATCGAGCACTACGTTCTTCATGGCTTGTCCTTTCGGAAGGAGACGTGCGCGCCCTGGGCCCGGTCGCGCGTCGCTGGCGCCGCAGGGATGCGCATAACCTGGTCTCCTTGCTGGACTGCCTGCATTGTACCGCATCGGCGCGCGGGGGCAACCGATTGCCCGGTATCGGCTCGGACTACCAGAGATGCCTGGCGGCAAGGGCGTGGCCGGAGCCGGGATTGAGGTATCGTTCGAACGCGTCCGCCTTTGTGTCGTCAGCAAAACGAAGAACAGCAACCGTTTTCCAGGGACGATGCTTCGCCGTGTGGGGGGACCGGCCCGAGTTGTGCTGTTTGAGGCGTTCCTGGAAGTCGCGGGTACTGCCGACGTACCGTTTGGTTCGATCCGAAGTGCTTGTGAGAAGCTAGACGTATTTCATCGCGGGTTGCCCTGCTTCGCCCTGTGCTGCGCGCCGGGCTACGGAGAATCGGGGGAACTGGCGTTCGTTTGAACCGTCTTCCCAGGTCATCATTCCTTTCGTATCGTTGTTCCTGAAGCCCCCAGAGCCGTACCTGCTGGCCGCAGGCCACCTGTTATGATTCTCGTGGGGATCCTATGCCGTTCCAAATGGCAATGGGAAATCACTCTTTGCCTCGCCTGCTCCGTGCCTTCTCGATGCGTGATCGCGCAAATTCGAAGAAGCTGGCAGCTTCCGCGAGAATGAACCCCCGCTCTTCCGATGTGATCTGCCGTGTGTATGATTTTCGGGCCAAATCGATATGGCGCTTCCAGCTAGGGAGGGCCTCATGCGCCCAATCCGCCGCCTTCGCCTTGGAGATGACGACGTCCTTTGTTTCATAGCTGTAGATGAGCCGGCAAAGGTTGAGGATGCAGTAGTCCGGATAGTCCTGAAGGTGCTCCCGCACAAAGTCGAATTCGTTTCTTAGCGCGGCCTCGGTCTGCACCCAGTTTGCAGAAGGATAAAGTTCTCTTGGATCAGGGCCATGAAGCACAATATGACGGCCCGCCCGGATATGTTCACAATGAAGAGCCCAGGAATCATCCGTTGCTCGACGCCACATCTGACTCTGGGGTGGTGAATCGCGCCGGGCGTCCGCTAGTAAGATATAGTAGCCGTCCAGTTCACCTCCCAAGGGAGGAAAACGATCCGCGAGAGTTCGGTGGAGTTCCTCCAAAGCAGACCGCTCAGCAACGGTGAGTTCGTCATTGAGAATGACATGAAAGTCGATATCTCCTGTCGGCAATGCATCAGGAAACGCCGCCGCGCCAAAGATGTATGCCGCATACAGCTTCTTGACGAGAACTTGTCGAAGACCATGGACGAAGGCATCGCAAATGTCCCTGATCTCCTCGGTTTGAGTTCTATTCACTGTGTCGTCACTCACCGCAAACACCTGACTGGATTTGAACCGAAATTGACCTTTGGGGAGGTGGGCCTCATCAATTCTCGTCCACATTCATCGACCTTCATCCACATTCTTGCTCCACGGTTCAAACTTACCCCCTATATGAAAGGATGGTCGGGGCGGCCGGATTTGAACCGGCGACCTCCTGCTCCCAAAGCAGGCGCGCTACCAAGCTGCGCCACGCCCCGATGCCAACGGGTCCGCGCGGCCTCGCACGGCCCGCACCCCTTGCGCGTGCCGGGTGGGGAGTGCGTGCGCGGTCCCCGGATGCCGCCTCTAGCATGCGCTTCGCGGCGGGCCGGTGCAAGTGAAAATCGGAACCACGCCCACGCGCCGAGCGCCTACGTCGAGAGGGGGCGCGCTGCGCCTCGCGCGCGGGGACCGGCGTCGGGCACTTGCCGAAGGCGCGCTTCAACCCACGGCTGCGCCAGGCCTGCGGGGACCGGCAGCCGGGGGCCGGGCGCTCGCACTTCACCCAGCGGCTGCGCCGCGCGCGGAAGGCTCGACCGGGCACAGCGGTCACCTGGTATGGCACAAGCCGTTGCACGCGGGGTCGTCGCGGTCGACGCGGAGCAGGCGCTTGTGTGCGCGTACGTGCGTCGCGCCTCTGGAAATTCTGCCTGCCCGCAAAGGGGCGCACCGGGCGCGGACCGCTTGCGCCGGGGTGCGCGGTTGGATACAACAGAGGCGGTATGGAAAGGCGTCTGGTTCTGCTGGGGCTGTGCATCGGGCTCGGCGCGGCCGCGTGGGCGCGCATCGGGATGGTGCGCGCCGCGGAAGCCCAAGTGCGCGAGTCGGCACCGCCCCCGATCCAAGACATGCTCGCGCCGCCGGCCACGGACCGCGACACGCGCGAGGCCGCGCGCGCGCTGTGGACTCGGTTCACCGGGCACCTGCGCGCCGGCCGCATGCGCGAGGCGTACGCCTGCTTCGCGCCGGCGTCGCGCGAGGTCCTGTCCTTCGACGAGTTCTGCGGCCAGTTCCACCCCCTGTCGGCCGTGTGCGAGGCGGTGCTCGCGCCCGCGGTGAACACCCGGTGGCGGTTCCAGGGCGACAAGGCGGTGCTCTGGCACCTGGCCGCGCCCGCGGCCCCGGACGGGCCCGCGCCCGAGGTGGAGCTTCCCATGGTCCGGGAAGGCGGGAGCTGGCGCCTTGTGACCCTGTCGCGCTGGCCCCGAGCCTCCATGGAGGCGGACGCGCGAAGGCTGCTTCGGGCCATGCACGGCCACCTGGCCGGCCTGGCCGAGGCCGCGGGCACGCCCGCCCGTACGCAGGACCTGGCGCGCGCGTTCCCCGAGCTGAGGGACGCGGCGCTCTTCCGCGCGGTGGCCTCGGTCTACAGGATCGAGATCCGCGAGGCCGCCGAGGGCCTGGAGGCGCGCGCCGTACCCCGCGACGCGGACCGAGGCCTGCGCGGGTTCGTGCTGGGCCGGGACGGGGCGGTGCGGACCGTGGCCGCGCGCGACGAGACGCGCGCCCGCGCCATGGCCGAGATCGAGGAGGCGGCTCATGCGGAGCGCTGAGGCGTTCGCCGTGCGGGCCGCTCGGATCACGGCCGCGGCCGTGGCCTTCGCGCTCGCGTGCACGCTTGCGGGGGCGCTCGAGTTCAGCCTGGACGGACCGTCCGTGGAGCTGCGGCGCCTGCAACCCTGCGCGGGGTGCGGCCGGCCCCTGGTGGTGACGCACGTGGACCCGGGCGCGCCCGTGCGCTGCCCGGCCTGCGGCAGGCTCCAGGAGCGCCTGGACGACGCGGACCTGACCGTGCGCGTGTTCCAGATCTGCCCGGTGTGCGGCGCGGCCATGGACGTGCACGGCCTCGCGCCCGGCACACGCATCCGTTGCGGGACTTGCGGCAAGGTCCAGCCCGTGATCCGCGCGGCCACCCTGGGACCGGGCCCGCCTGCCGAGGAAGCCCGCGCGGAGGAGGATACGCCCACAGAGCGCGAGGGCATGCCCACGGTCGCGCCCGCGCGCATGGACCAGAGTCCCCGGTCCGCTGCGCCGCGGCCTGTGGAGCGCGCCGCCCCCGCTGCGGCGCCCGAGGCGCCCGAGCCGCAGGCCCGGCCCTTTGTGGAGCGCGCGGCCCTGGTCAACGGCGAGCCGATTCTGCGCCACGAAGTGGAGCTTCGCCTCTCCTACATCGTGGACGCGGCGCGCGCGCGCATGGGCCCGGCCGCGGCCACCCGCCAGGGCCGCGAGATGATCAGCCGCCTGCGCCCGCAGCTCCAGCGCAAGGCGCTCGACGAGCTCGTGGCCGACCGGCTGGTCCTGCAACAGGCGGCCGAGGAGGGCGTGGACGCGGACCCGGACGAGGTGGAGGAGGTGGTGCGCCGGTTCCAGCTCCTGGAGGGGCGGGACGCGCCCGCGTCCGATTTGCTCGACCGCGCGCGCAAGCAGGTGATCCTCCAGCGCATGATGGACCGGCACACCGACCCTGCGCCGCCCGCGCCCGAGGAGGTGCGTGCATACTACGAGGCGAACAAGGACGCGTTCGTGGAGCCGCTGGCCGTGCGGCTGCGCGCGATTGTGGTGTACACGGATCGCACGGGCCGGGCGGACGAGCGTCCGGCCGACCTGATCCTCGCGCAAGCCAGAGAAGCCTTTCGCGAGGACGGCGGCTTCGCGGACCTCGCCCGGGAGTACGGCGAGGGTCCGTTCGCGGACCGGGGCGGGGCGTACCGCGTGGGGCGCAGGGAGTTCGTGCCCGTGCGCGGGCTCGCCGGGCCGGTGCGCGCGGCCCTACAGGGCGAGGCCCCGGCCCGCGCCGGGGACCTGGTGGGCCCGGTGGACCTGGGCGCGGCGCAGGCCCTGGTGCGCGTGGAGGCGTGCCGGGGGGGGCAGGCGCTGCCCCTGGACGAGGTGCAGGACGAGATCGAGCAGGCGCTCATGCGAGAACAGCGTCTGCGGGACTTCGAGACATACCTGCAGCACCTGCGCGAGGCCGCGGACGTGCGCATCTTCCTATAGTTTGCTGCGGCTTTTCCTTGCACAATTCGACGCTCCTTCTTAGAGTCGCCTGCCACCGGCGCGGGGCCGGAACGCCACCGGCAGCATGCGAAGGAGAGCGCATCCATGGCAGCGAGGATCCTGGACGGGGCGCCGCTCGCCGAAGAGATCGCCGCGCAGGCGAGGGCGCAGGCGCAGGCCCTGGCCAATGACGGGCATCCGCCGCGGCTCGTGGCCATCCGAGCCAACGACGACCGGGGCTCGGAGGTGTATGCCAGGGCCCAGGCGAAGTGGTGCGGCCGCAACGGGCTGGCGTACCTGCTCGAAGACCTCGGGCCCGAGGCCACGGAGGCGGACCTGGCCGCGTGCATCGCGCGTCATAACGCCACGCCGCAGACAAGCGCGGTCCTGCTGCACACGCCCCTGCCCAAGAAGGCGGACGCCGCGCGGCTCACGGCGGCCATCGACCCGGCCAAGGACGCCGAGGGCATGCACCCGCGCAACCTCGGCCGGCTGTTGACCGACCCCGACCCCGTGCCCGCGCCGTGCACGGCCGCGGGCGCGGTGCGCCTGGCCCTGGAGGCCTGTCCCGACATGCGGGGACGCGACGCGGTGGTGGTCGGCCACAGCCAGATCGTGGGCCGGCCCGCGGCCCTGATGCTGCTCGCGCGCGACGCCACGGTGAGTGTCGCGCACGTGTACACCAAGGACCTGGCGCGGCTGACCCGCGAGGCCGAGGTCCTGATCGTGGCCACGGGCGCCATCGGGTCGCGGTACCGGGCTTATCGCAAGGCCCTGGCCGCGCACAAGCGGGGCGGCGCACCCCGGCCCGAACCCGTGGACCTGGGGTATCTGGTCACCCCGCCCATGGTGCGCGCGGGCGCGGTCGTGATCGACGTGGGCGGCAACCGCATCCCCGAGGCCCTCGACGAGAACGGCGAGCCGGTCTGCGACCCGAAGACCGGCAAGCCGCGCATGGTCACGGTGGGCGACGTGGACGTCGAGGGCATCCGCGACAAGGCCGCCGCGATCACCAACCCCAAGGGCGGCGCGGGCCCCATGACGAACGCAATCCTCTTGCGCAACACGGTGGCCGCTGCGCAGGCTCTGGCCGAGGGCTGAGTACGCGGCGCGCAAGACTGCGCCAATACCAGAGAAAGGATCGTCCCATGTCCCAACCGGGCGGCGTGACCTACGAGGGAAGCATCTACGACCCGGATCCGCAAGACCCGAAGAGCCTGCGGTATCTGGGCATGGCCATGGGCGGGCTTGGGACGGGCACGCTGGAGATCGACCGGGCGGGCCGGTTCGCGGGCATCCGGGTGCAGAACAACTGGATGGACAAGCATCGGCCTACCCCGGTGGGGACCTTTCTGTCCGCGCACGCAACGGACGGGGAACGCGCGGTGGGGCGCGTCCTGCAACTCGAACCCGTGGCGGACCTGCCCGCGATCGAGGGGCTGACGTACACGGGCCGGTTCCCGTTCACCCGGATCGCGTATCAAGACGCGGACCTGCCGTGCGAGGTCGCGCTCGAGGCGTTCAGCCCGTTCGTGCCCCAGGACGCGCAGGCGAGCTCGGTGCCGATCGTCTTCTTCACGGTGCGGCTGACGAACCCGGGTCCGCGGCCGATCCGCGCGGCCGCCGCCCTGTCGTGGCGCAACGCCATCAACCCCACGTTCATGCCCACGTTCCTCATGCAGGGCAACTACAACACCGCGGCCGAGGTGGCGGGCCTGCCGGCCGTGCGCATGAGCACGCACTGCCCGGACCTGCCGGGCTCGGAGTACCTGCTCGCGTGCGCGCCCGCCGAGGGGGTGACCTACAGCGCGCAGCCCGACTGGTGGCAGGCCGAGCCCACCAAGCACAAGGGCGGCGAGTGGATCAAGGCCCCGAAGAACGAAGAGGCCCTGGCCCACTGGCGCACGTTCCTGGACACCGGAGACCTGCCCGCGCACCGACGCCCGGAGCTCGACGACGGCCTGGGCCCGTACACCTATCACCAGCCCGTGGGCGCGGTCGCGGGCGCGGTGGACCTGGCCCCGGGCGAGACGCGCGAGGTGCGCCTCGCGCTCGCCTGGTTCTTCCCGCATCACCGGCCCAGGATGTACAAGCGCGGGGGCCACTGGTATGCCAAGCGGTTCCCGGGCGGGGCGCGCGAGGCGGCGCAGTGGGCGATCGACCGGTTCGGCGACCTGCGCGCGCGCAGCGCGTCGTGGCGGGACCTGTTGGACGCGTCGACACTGCCGGAGAAGACGCGCACCATGATCGGGGAGAGCGCGTACCTGGCGAGCCGGATCTCGTGGTGGCTCGGGGACGGTCGGTTCATGATGCACGAGGCCACGCTGCCCCTCATGAACCCGGTGCTCTTGCAGGTCTACATCACGCCCGCGTTCGCGGCGCTCTTTCCGGACCAGAACGCGAGGGAGCTGCGCAACACCGCCGAGTACCAGCTCGCCAGCGGCGAGATTCCCACGTTCCTCGGGCACAACGCGGCGGACGAGCCCAGGTACCGGGTCTTCAGCGTGAATGACGTGGGCGTGTACCCGGCCTGCGCCTGCTGGGAGATGCTGTGGGGCGGGGGAGGCGAGGCCTTTGCCGCGGACCTGTACCCTGTGGTCAAACGCGTGCTCCGATGGGGCGCCACGCTCGACGAGGACGGCGACGGCGTGCCCGACACGCACGGGGTCAACCAGGGCTGGGACGCCTGGCCCCAGGAGGGTGCGGTCTGCTACGTGGCGGACATGTGGATGGCCGGGCTGCGTGCGGGCGCGTTCCTGGCCGACCGGTTCGCGGACCCGCAGTTCGCGGCCTGGTGCCGCGCCGCGGAGGAACGGGCGAGCGGCACGGTGGAGGAGCGGCTGTGGACCGGGGAGTACTACCGCCTCAGCCACGACCCGGCCACGGGCCGGACCTCGGACGTGTGCTTTGCGGACATGTTCTGCGGGCAGGCGCTCATCGCGCCGCTGGGATTGGGGCTTCTGCACCCCGAGGAGCGCATCCGCAAGTCGCTCGAAGCGATCTGGCGCATCAACGTGGAGCCCGCGCCCCTGCCCGTGCGCACGGGCGCGCACCCGGACGGGACGCCGGACCTGACCACGATCAACCCGAAGCGCGGCGAGAACACGCACGCGAACTCGTTCACCCCGGTCGTGGCCGCGCCCCTGGCGTGCATGGCCATGCGCTTCGGCATGTACGACCGGGCGCTTGCGTTGTTGGAGGACGCCTACGGGTTCGTGATGGACCGCGCGCAGGGGCCGTGGGACGGGCAGCTTTTCTTCAATGCGAACACGGGCGAGTGGTTCTACGGCCAGCACTACAGCGACTGCCTGATCGTATGGCAGGTGCTCCACGCGGCCACGGGCGTGCAGGTCAACGCCCTGGACCGGACGCTCGCGCTCGCGCCGCCCCGGGTGCCGGTGCGCGCGCCGGTGTTCAGCCGCCTGTTCCACGGGCAGGTGGCGTTCGCGAGGGAAGCGAGCGGGCTCTCGCTCGCGCTCACGCCGACCGGGCCGTCGGCCGTGCGCCTGCGCGCGCTTCGGGTCCAGCTCCCGGCCGACGCGGGCGTGACGCGATGTGTGGAGGTCAACGGCGAGTCCCGTGAGATTGCGCCCGACGCGCAGGGCGGCTGGACGTTCCCGGACGTGTGCCTTGCTTCGGAGGCTGCGTGGCAGGCCGTGTGGCGATAAAGGCCGACGCCGGGCGGGAGGAGAGGGCGTTGATTCAGAGATCGGAAAACGCGCTCTTGAAGGTCTCGCGAATGTCGCGCAAGGTGTACCCGCTGGCGTTGAGCTCGGAGACGAGCCGCACCCGCTCGACCATGCGCGGGGCGAACCGGCGCCGGCCCGAGTCGGTGCGCTCCGCTTCGCGCACGAGGCCCGCGTTGATGTACCGGTACAGGGCCGCGCGCGACACGGCCGCGCGCGCGAGCAACTCGCCGGTCGACAGCAGCCTGTCGTCGCCGCCGTCCACCCTCAGGCCTCCGGTTCCTGGGGCTTGACCCACTGGCCGGCCTCGTCACGGACCTCGGCCTCTTCGATAAGCAGCACCGGAATTCCGTCGCGGATGGGGTATCGGCGGCCGGCCTCCCGGCATACGAGCCAGTCGCCTTCCTGCACGAGCGGCTTGCGCGTGAGCGGGCAGACCAGAATCTTCAGCAGGTCGGGGTCGATCTGTTCGGCCATGGCGGACTCCTCGCGCAGGGAAGTTCATCGAGCGGGCGGCTGGGGACCGTCGTTGTCGCGGTACACCCCGCCGCCGTTGCGGTCGGTGCGGGTGGCCTCGAGCGCGCGCCCGTGGCGGCCCGCCTGCGTGGCGCGAAAGCTCTGGATCAGGGCCCGGACCTCGTCGACGGAGCGAATGTCCATGGTCTCGACCCGGTCGAGCACCTGCTCGCGGGGCAGGTTGTCCCGGTAGGCCAGGCGGAAGACCTTCTTCAGGGCCGCGATGCTCTGGTCGGGCACCTTGTGGCGGTGCAGGCCCACCAGGTTCAGGTTGCGCACGCGCGCGGGGTTGCCCTCCACGAGCATGAAGGGCGGCACGTCCGTGCGTACCGCGCTCATGCCGCCTATGAAGCTCAGCCGCCCGATGGTGACGAAGTGGTGCGCGGCGCTCAGGCCCGAGAGGATGGCTCCGTACTCGACGCGGATGTGCCCGGCCAGCTGCACGCTGTTGGCCAGCACCACCCGGTCCTCGAGCACGCAGTCGTGGGCCACGTGCACGTAGGCCATGAGCAGGCAGTCGTTGCCGATGGTGGTGCGCCCGCCGCCGCCCGCGGTGCCCAGGTTCACGGTCACGCACTCGCGGAACGTGTTGCGCTCGCCCACCACGAGCTCGGTGTCCTCGCCCGTGTACTTGAGGTCCTGGGGCGGACCGCCGATCACCGCGCCCGGGTGGACGGTGTTGCCCGCGCCCAGGGTGGTCCGTCCGGTGACTGCGGCGTGATGAAGGAGGCGGCACCCGGGCCCGAGGCGCACCTGCGCGCCCACATACGCGTACGGGCCCACCGCCGCGTCCGCACCCAGTTGGGCCCCGGGCTCGACGATTGCGGTGGGGTGGACCTGTGTAGCCATGTCCGGGTTCCTCGGACGGCTCGGGGACCTTAGAAATAGTCCTCTGCGTCGACCAGGGCGTACTTGATCCGCGCCTGGGTGGTGACCTCGCCGTTCACGCGCGCCACCGCGCGCACCGTGCCCATGCGCCCGCGCTTGCGCTCCATGTCCACCTCCATATGGAGCTGGTCGCCCGGGAACACCGGGCGGCGGCACTTCACGTCGTCGATGGCCATGAGCACGGCGAGCTGGCGCTTGCCATCCCGGGCCTCGCGCAGCATCATCACGCCGCCCGTTTGGGCCAGGGCCTCGATCTGGAGCACCCCCGGCATCACGGGCTGGCCCGGGAAGTGGCCCTGGAAGAACTCCTCGTTGCGCGTCACGTTCTTGAGGCCCACGACGCGCCGGCCCGGCTCGAGCTCCAGGATCCGGTCCACGAGCAGGAACGGGTACCGGTGGGGCAGGGTGTCCTCGATGGCGCGGATGTCGAGCACGCCGCGCGGGTGGTCCTCGCGGGCCATGGCGCGGCCCACCGCCTGCACGAACTGGGCGTTGAGCGCGTGTCCGCTGCGCACCGCCACCACGTGCATCCCGAGCGGCCGGCCGAGGACCGCCAGATCGCCGAGCAGGTCCAGGAGCTTGTGCCGGGCGCACTCGTCCTCGAAGCGCAGCTCGTTGTCCACCACCTCGTCGCCGCGCAGCACCAGGGTGTTCTCGGTGCTCGCGCCCCGGCCGCATCCGGCCTTGCGCATGGCCTGGGCCTGCTCCTCCAGGCAGAAGGTGCGTGCCGGGGCGACCTCGGCAGCAAAGGCCTGGGGCGAGACCTCGACGCTCACGACGCCCTGGGCGAGCCGGGTCTGAGGGTAGTGGACGACATAGGTGAGCTTCAGGCCCTCCGCGTGCGGCAGGCCCGTGACCACGCCGCCCTGGTCGTCGTACACGGTCACCGGCTCCTGGAGCGTGAAGGGCCGGGCGGGCGCGTCCTGCTCCACAATGCCGGCCTCGTCCAGGAGCTGGACAAAGGGAAGCGCGGAGCCGTCCGTGCCCGGGGGTTCGGGCGCGGACAGGTCCACGTGCACGTTGTCCACCCCGCGGCCGTACAGGGCCGCGAGCAGGTGTTCGACCGTGTGGACCTCGGCCGGTCCCACCGCGGCCACGGTGCGGTGCAGGCCCGCGCCCGTGGTGTCCGGAGTCACCGGGATGTCCACCGTGCCGTTGTCCGTGGCCAGGTGCAGCACCACGCCGGTGTCCGGGTCGGCCGGGCGCAGCGCCAGCGTGCAGGCCGCGCCGGTGTGCAGTCCCGCGCCCTGGATGCGCGCGGGCGCGCCGATGGTGGTCTGGTTAGGCCTCAAGGTTGCGAATCCTCTGCTCCAGGTCCCGAACCGTGCGCCGCAGCCGACCCAGCGCCTTGACGTGGCGCCACTCGTCGACCTGCTGGTCGTGGGGCCGGGCGGGGTATCCGGTGTACTGGTCCTTGCCGGGCAGGCTCTTGGTCACGCCCGCCCTGCCCGCGATGCGGCTCTGCGGACCGATGGACAGGTGTCCCGCGGCCCCGGACTGGCCGCCCATCAGGGTGCCCGCGCCGATGCGCGTGGAGCCGCTCACGCCCACCTGCGCGGCGAACGCGCACAACGGGCCCACCTGTACGTTGTGCGCGATCTGGACCAGGTTGTCGAGCTTGGTGCCCGCGCCGATGCGGGTCTCGCCGAACCGGGCGCGGTCGATGGTCGTGTTCGCGCCGATCTCCACCTCGTCCTCGACGACCACGCGGCCCACCTGGGGGATCTTCACGTGCCGGGCGCCGTCCCAGGCGTATCCGAACCCGTCCGAGCCGACCACCGCGCCCGGATGCAGGGTCACGCGCGCACCGAGCACGCACTCGTGGCACACGGTCGCGTGCGGGCGCAGGTCGCAGTCCGCGCCGACGCGCGCGTCCCGGCCCACGTACACCCCGGCCCACAGCGCGGTGCGCTCGCCGACCTCGGCGCCGGGCTCCACGACCGCGTGGGGGCCGACCGCCACGTCCGCGCCCAGGCGCGCGTCCGCGGCCACCACGGCGGTGGGGTGCACGCCCGGGTCGGGCCGCGCGAGCGGGGGCGCCATGAAGGCCACCGCGCGGGCGAAGGCGAGGTCCGGGTCCGCGGTGCGGATGAGCGCGCACGGGGCCTCGCGCACATCCTTGCCCACCACGGCGCAGGCCGCGCGCGTGCGCGCGAGCGCACGCGCGTACGCGGGCCGGGCCAGAAAGGTCAGGTCCTCGGGCCCGGCCTCGTCCAGGCCGGCCACGCCCCGGACCGTGTGGTCGGGATCGCCCTCAAGCGCGCCGTCCACCGCGCGGGCGATCTCGCCGAGGGTCCTGGGCGTGAGGGCCATGGAGTTCCCCGCTGAGGCTGGGCCCAAGCCGACGGGCCGGTGGGGGTGCGGGAGACCGGGTCTCCCTCTGCGAGTTGCGCAATACGCGGCGCGTCCGGTCCGGCGATTACTCGCCGCCCGGGGCGGCCCCCGAAGCCGGATTGCGCCGCCAGGCCTCGTTCATGAGCTCGACGACCGAGTCGGTGCAGTCGAGCGCCGGATTGTAGTAATGGAGCATCTTGATCGAGATTTCGTTCTGAATGGCGAACACCTTGTCCGCGGCGACCTCCTCGTCCGTGGCCCGCAGCACCAGGTCCACGCCGTTGCGCTGCGCGTAGTCCTTGATGGCGGTCTGGAGGTCCTGATAGATGGTCCGGTAGTACGTGACCATGGCGCGGTTGACCTCGGCCTGGAGCTTATCCTGGGTGGTCTTGATCAGGTAATTCTTGGTCTTGATCTCCTGGGTCTTCTCGAACCAGGCATAGGTCCCGGGCTTGAGCAGGCTGTCCGAGCGCAGGTTGTCCTCCATGACCTTGACTTCGTTCTCCCACTTCTCGATGGCCTGGCGCTGCTGGTCGAAGTCGTCCTGGATGCTCTTTTTCATGGCCTGGGCGCGCAGGGACTTCTCGAAGACGTCCTGGATGCGCACGACCGCAATCCGCAGACCGGGCTGCGCGGCGCGCGCGGCCGAGGTCGCCATCAGGCACGCGGCCGCGATCATCAATCCCAGGCTCGTCCGGCGTCTTGTCAGCTGAAAGCTCCGAAACATAGGTCTCCTCTCCGTGAGGGGCCGCTAGAAGATGGCCCCGAACGTGAACTGAACATTGGCGGTGTCGTCGCCTTCCTCTTCTTGAATCGGCACGGAGTAGTACACGCGCACGGGCAGCGGGCCGAGCGGCGTGCGCATGTGCAGGCCCACGCCCCAGGCGCTGCGCCAGTCTCCGCCCCAGTCGCCCACGTCCTTGCGGACCGTGCCCACGTCGTAGTACAGGGAGCCGCGGATCGTGTCCTCGAACAGCGGGAAGAAGTACTCGGCCGAGCCGGTGATCATGGACTCGCCGCCGATGGGGTCGCCGCTGAGGCTCTGAGGGCTGATCGCATGGTAGTCGAACCCGCGCAGCGATCCGATGCCGCCCGCGTACCACCGGTCGTAGGTGGGCACCTTGGCGTTGTCGCCGTACGCGTCGGCCTTGGCCAGGTCCGCGCGCAGGCCCAAGACGTGCGCGCGCTCCCACCGGGTCTCGTCGCGCCAGATGGTATAGAAGTATTGGGCGTGCGCGCGGGCGCGCCAGAAGTCCTTGTCCCCGAGGAAGGGGCCGCCGGCCACCTCTTGGCTGACCCACGCGTACCAGCCCTCGGTGGGCTCGAAGACGTCGTCCCGGGTGTCGTACGTGAGCCGCAACGCGCCGCGGCTGACCAGGTTGTCGCCCTCCTCGGCGCGCAGGTCCCGGCTCACGTCGTCACCGAAATCGGTCATCTTGATGCGTTCGAGGCTGTAACGCGCGGACAGGTCCCAGTTCTTGCCGAAGATGTGCCGGCCCACGAGCACGTACCCGCCGGTGCGCTCTTCGTCGTGGCTCGACCAGTCCCGCGAGCGGTAGAACCCGCCGAACCCGAACCGGATGGGCCGGTTCCAGATCCAGGGGTTGAGGAAGTCCACCGACACGTCCTGACTGCGGCTGCCGGAGGACAAGTTGAAGGAGAAGTACTCTCCGGCGCCGGTGTAGGCCTTGCCCAGGAGCAGGTCCCGGAAGTTGTCGGGATGGTCGGTGCGGTCGAAGTTGCGCTGCTTGATGTTGAAGCTGCCCACCACTCCCTCGGCGGAGCTGAGGCCCACGCCGAGGCTGAGTCGCCCGGTGGGCTTCTCGTTCACGTCGATCACGACCTTGGCCTGGTCCGGGTCGGTGCCCTTCTTCACGTCCCAGGCGATGGGCCGCTCGAAGAAGTCGAGCCGGTTGAGGTTGCGGATGGACTCCTCCATCTTTGAGGAGTCGAACGTCTCGCCGGGGTAGAGTTCCATCTCCCGCCGGACCACGCGCTCCTGAGTCTTGACCAGGCCCTCGATCTCGATGCCCTCCACGACCACCGGCGCGCTCTCCTGGATTTCGTACACGAGGTCGACCACTGTGCTGTCCGGATCCTCGGGCAGGATCCGGTGCGCGGAGACCTTGGTGAAGATGCGCCCCGACCCGCCGTACAGGCCTCGGATGTGGTCGGCGTCCTCGTTGGCCTCGATGGGGCTGTAGGGGTCGCCGGGCATGATTTCCACGACCTCGCGCAGCTCTTCGTCGGTGTGCACGGGGCGCTCCTGGCCCTCGGGCGGATGGATGCGGAAGTCGATGCGGCCGACCTGGTACTGCCGGCCCTCGTCGATGCCGATGTGCACCACAAGCTGGCGCTGCTGCCAGCGCGAGGTGGGCTCGCGGCCGGTAAGCTCGAAGGGCATCTCGCGCACCTCGACGTTGAGGTACCCCTCGCCCTGGTACATGATCCGGATGCGCTCGAGGTCGCGCTCGAACTCACGCCGGTCGTAGCGCACGCGGCTGAGGAAGCCGGAGGGCTTGGTGGCCATGTTCTCGACGAGCTCGTCCTTGGAGAACACTGTGTTCCCGTGGAAGACCACGTCGTCGATCACCACGCGCCCGCCCTCGTCGATGTCAAAGACCAGGCGCACGCCGTCCTCGAACGGCTCCGTGTAGGCCTCCACGTCGGCGAAGTAGTAGTACTCGTCCAGGTACCAGTCCCGGATGGCGCGCACGTCGCGGTTGACCACGCCGGCGTCGTAGTTCATGCCCACCTTGCTGGAGACCAGGCTCTCGAGCTGGCTTTCGGAGACCTGCTCGTTGCCGCGGAAGACCACGCGGCGGATCAGGTCCTTCTCGTCCACGACCACCCACAGGTGCACGCCGCCGTCCAGGTCCTGGCGCTGGAACTGCACGTCCTGGAAGTAGTTCATCTGCAGGATGCGGCGGAAGTCGCCCTCGAGCACGTCCGGCTCCAGCGGCTCGCCCACGCGGGTGCGCATGCGGTTGAGGATGTCCTCGGTGCGCACAAGCGTGTTGCCGGTCACGGTGATCTTCTGGACGGTGGGGCCCTCGTCGGCGGCGCGCGCGGCGCAGGCGCTTGCGACAACCAGAAGCCCCAGGATGAGGACCGCGCGCGCCCCCCGCGCGCACCGATGGTCGTGGAGTCCAACCACGCTCATGTCTGCCCCTTCTCCTCCCCGTGAGCGGACGGCCCGGTCTCGCGGACCGCATTCCGCACAACCATGTGCGTCCGTTTTCCCCAGCGCCCTGCGTTCGGACGCGCCCGCCCATCCGTCGCGGACGCGCAACCTACCCCCACGGGGCGCTACTCGTCGTCTTGATGCGCACTCAAATTCTCGAAGCGCATCTGCTCGTTCTGGAACTGGAGCTGGATCTCGCCCGTGGGGCCATTGCGCTGCTTGGCCACCACCACGTGGGCGATGCCCGGCTCATCATCCGGATTATAGTAGGATGGCCTGTGCAAAAGCAAGACCACATCTGCATCCTGTTCGATCGCGCCGCTCTCGCGCAGGTCCGAGAGGATGGGCTTGTGGTCGGCCCGCCCCTCCACGCTGCGGTTGAGCTGCGAGAGTGCCACGAGCGGCACGTCGAGCTCCCGGGCGATGGCCTTCAGCCCCCGGCTGATGTCGCTGATCTCCTGCTGGCGGTTGATCTCACGCCCCTGCGGGGGCCCCTGCATGAGCTGGAGGTAGTCGATGATGACCAGGCCCACCTGGTGCTGGCGGTGCAGCCGCCGGCACTTGCCGCGCAACTCGCCCAGGCTGATCGACGGGGTGTCGTCGATGAAGATGGGCGCCTGGGAGAGCTGGTCGGCCGCGCGGGTCAGGCGCGTCCAGTCCTCTTCGTTCAGGCGGCCGTTGCGCATGCGCGCGCCGTCCACCCGGCTCGAGGCGCAGAGCATGTTCCGGGCGATGCTCTCCTTGGTCATCTCCAGGGTGAACAGCGCGCTGGGCACCTTCTGCTGGACTCCGACGCGGTGCAGGATGTTCAGCGCGAGCGTGCTCTTGCCCATGGACGGGCGGCCCGCGACCACGATGAACTCGCTCTTCTGCAGGCCCGAGAGCAGCCGGTCGAGCTCGTAGTAGTCGGTGGCCAGCCCGGTGGTGAGCTCTCCCTCGTCGCGCTGGCTGAGGACCTCGAGCTCGTGGTAGGCGGTCTTGAGCACGTCCTGGATGGGCGCGGCCTCGCGCAGGCTGCCCCGCTCGCCGAGTTCGAAGATCAGGTGCTCGGCCCAGTCGGCGACCTCGTCGGCCGGGCGCTCGGCCTTGTACGCGGCCTCCAGCACCTCGGTGGCCGTGCGGACCAACCGGCGCAGCTTGGCCTTGTCGCGCACGAGCTGGGCGTAGTAGAGGAGGTTCGCGCTGTTGGGCACCCCGCTGGTCAGCTCGGCCAGCGCCGCCGGGCCGCCCACCAGGTCCAGCTGGCCGCGGCGGGAGAGCTCTTCGCGCAGGGTGAGCACGTCCACGGGCTGGCCCTGGTCGGTCATGTCCAGGAGCGCCTGGAACACCTTGCCGTAGGGCTGGGAGAAGAAATCGTCGGCCTCGATGACGCCGCGGATGAGGTCGGTGCGCTCCGGATACAGGAGCAGGCTCCCGAGCACCCCGCCCTCGGCCTCCAGGCTGTGGGGCATCTCGCGCTCGGCGCCGGCGGCGGTGTCCAGGCTCGGAGCGGACAGGGCCACGGCTCACTCCTCGTCTTCGCTGGGGGCCTCTTCGGACGCGGCCTCTTCCTCGGGCACCGGGGGCGCGGTCTCGTCGGGCACGACCACCACGCGGCACTCGGCGTCCACCTCGGGCCGCAGGTGGATGGGCACGGTGTGTTCGCCCAGGGCCTTGATGTGCTCGTCCAGATGGATCATGTGCTCGTCGATGTGGATGCCCGCGGCGGCGAGGGCCGAGACGATCTGCGCGGGGCTGACCGACCCGTACAACGTGCCGCTCTCGGCCACGCGCGCGGCCACGGTCAGGGTGACCCCGTTGATCCGCTCGGCCAGGGCCTCGAGCTCGCGCTTGTGCTCGAGCTCCCGCGCGGCGCGGCGCTTCTTGGCCGCCTCGATCTGCTGGAGCGTGCTGGGGTTGATCTCCAGGGCCTGGCCCTTGGGCAGCAGGAAGTTGCGCGCATACCCCTGCGAGACCTCCACCACGTCCCCGGTAATGCCCAGGCCGGGCACGTCGTTCTTGAGCAAAAGCTTTGCCTTCACCGTGTGCGTTCCTCTCTGTCGGATTCGGTCCCACTCCAGGTCCGGGCGCGGCCTAGCGGCCCACGTAGCGAAGCAGGCCCAGGAACCGCGCGCGCTTGACCGCCTTCTTGATCTGGCGCTGGTGGCGGGCGCAGGTGCCCAGGCGCTTGCGGCCGTACATCTTGCCCTGCGCGCTGGAGAACTTCTGGAGCATGGGCACGTTCTTGTAGTCCACGCGCGGGGCGTCCTTGCCGCAGAACTTGCAGCGCACCTTGCGCGTGGGATCGTATTGCTTGGCCATGGCGATGCATTATCCTTCGTCTATGTCCACGGGCCGCGCGCGGGTCCGGCGCCTCGCCGGCGCGCCGCGGCCGACATTCAGAACGGTACGTCGTCGTTCGCCTGGAAGTCCTGTTCGAGCTTCTCCTCGGACTGGCTGGGCTCGGACGGGGCGCTCTCGCGCCCGCGGGACGGCCCGCCGCGCCGCCCGCCGCCGTCGCCGCCTCCGCCGAGGAACTGCACGTTCTGCGCGCGCACGTACAGGCGCGAGCGCTTCTTGCCCGTCTCGCGGTCCTGCCACTCGTCCTGGCGCAGCGACCCCTCCACGAGCACCGAGCGCCCCTTGGCCAGGTACTCGCTGCACACCTCGGCCATGCGCGCCCACACGGTCACGTCCACGAACGTGGTCTCCTCGCGGCGCTCCTCGCCGCGGCCGAACGTGGAATTGACGGCCACGCGCAGGTCGGCGACCGCGGTCCCGGAGGGCGTGTAGCGCAGCTCCGGATCGCGGACCAGGTTGCCGATCAGCATCACGCGGTTGAACTCAGGACCAGCCATGGCGGCCTCCTTGTGCGCGGGACGGGGTCACTGGGCCTGCGTGGCCCCGCCCTGCGCGTCCGGGGCCGGGGCCTCGGACTGCCGGGGGGGCTGCGCCTGGGCCGGTTGCGAGCCTTCCTCGGCGCGCGACTCCTCGCGGGGGCGCGAGCGCTCCCGCTCGCGGCCGCGGCGCTCTCGCCGCCGGCCCCGGCCGCGGGTCTCCTCGAACTCGCTGTCGCGGCCCTTGGGCGCGGGTTCGGCCACGGGGCCGTCCTCGTCGACCACGATGAGCACCCGCAGCACCACCTCGCAGAGCCGGGCCTGGCGCTCGATGCGGTCGATGCTCTCGGTGGGCGCGTTGAAATGCACCAGGATGAACGTGGCCCGCCGCTGCCGGTTCATGTCATAGGCCAGGCGGCGGTCGTCCCACCGCAGGCTATTGACGATCTCGCCGCCGTGGCGGGTGATGCAGTCGAGGGCCTCGGCCTCGACCTTCTCGTAGTTCTCCTTGGCGGCGTTCTGGTTGACCACGAACATGGCCTCGTACAGCCTCAAGATAGGTCCTCCCTTTGCGTGTCCTGATCAGGCGTCGGTTGCTCGCGCGCCGGGCGCGTCGCCTCTTGGTCACGGGCGCCGGACGGCGTTCGAGCCGGTTCGGTATCCGCGCCCTCCTGCGCGTTATACACGTTCTGGCACCACGCGGTGCCGTGCGCGACCCAGTCGGCGGCCGCGTCCGCGGCCCGGCGGATCGCGCGGTCCACGGCGGGCGCCTCTGCCGGGTCGAACGGGCCGAGGACCCAGTCGATGGGGTCCACGCCCACGGGCGGCGCACCCACGCCCACCCGCAGCCGGGCCCAGACCCGGGTCTGCATCCGGGCGATGATCGAGGCGAGCCCATTGTGCCCGCCGTCGGACCCCTTGCCCCGGATGCGCAGCCGGCCCACCGAGAGCTGGAAGTCGTCGACCACCACCAACAGGTCCCCGAGCTCCAGGCCCAGCGCGGCCAACAAGGCTTCGACCGCATGTGCGGACCGGTTCATATAGGTCGTCGGCTGCGCCAGCGCAACCGGAATCTCCCGGTCCTCCTCGTCCGGACCGACCACCGCCACGCATGCGACCCGCGCCTGTTCGGCGACCGCGCGCAAGTGTCCGCCTCCGCGGCGGGCGAGCTCTGCGACCACGCGCCAGCCCACGTTGTGCCGCGTGGGCGCGTACTCGGGGCCGGGATTGCCCAAGCCCACGATCAGGCGCTGCGCGCGCGCGGCCCCCGAGTCCGCGATGACGGGGGCGGCTATGTCTGGTCTCCTTCGGACGCCTCTTGCCCTTCGGCACGCTCGCCGATCACCTCGGGCTCGCCGGCCGCGGCCTCTTCGGCGGCCTCTTCCTCGGCCTCTTCCTCTTCCTCGCCGGCGGGCATGTGGCAGAGCACCACCGGGGTGTCCGGGCCGTTGAGGTACTTCACCTCGGGCAGGGTGGGCACCTCACGCACGTGGATGATGTCCTCCACGTCCAGGTCCGTGATCTCCACCTCGATCCGCTGCGGGATGTTTCCGGCCAGGCACTCGACGTCCATCTCGTAGAGTTCCTGCTCCACCACGCCGCCGACCTTTGTGCCCTTCGCGGTGCCCACGAGATGGATCTCCACGGGCACGTGCACCGTGGTGGTCAGCGACACGATCTCGAAGTCCGCGTGAATGATTTCGTGATCGTAGGTGCCGTGCTGCACCTCCTTGACGAGCACGGTGTGGTCCCCGCCGTCGAAGGCGAGGTGGAACACGCGCTCGCCCTCGGCCAGGTGATGGGCGAACTCAAGCAGGGGCACGGTCAGGTGCACGTTTTCCTTGCCCTTGGCGTACGCGACCGCGGGGATGTCGCCGCGGGCGCGGATGCGCGCGCACGCGCGGCTGCCGCGCTCGGTGCGGCGGCGCGCCTCCAGGGTCTTCTGGGTCGATGGGGTCTGCGTCTCGGGCATGTTGGTTCTCGTCCTCCGGTCAAACGAACAGACTGCTCACGGACAGGTGACGGTGAATGCGGGTCACGGCCTCGCCCAGGAGCTCGGCCACCGAGAGCACGGTCAGATTCATGCCTTCCGGTCGATGGGGCAAGGGGATCGTGTCGGTGACAATGACCTCGTCCGGGGCCGCGTCGCGCAGCCGGTCGAAGGCCGGGCCCACCAGCACCCCGTGGGTGGCCATGGCCACGACCTTGCGCGCGCCGTGCTCGCGGGCGACCTGGATCGCCTCGCTGATCGTGCCCGCGGTGGTGATCATGTCGTCGACGATCACCACGTCCCGGTCATCGATGTCGCCGATCACGTGGCCGGTCTCCACCTCCTGGGCGTTGAGGCGGCGCTTCTCGATGACCGCCAGGGCGCCGTCCAGGCGGCGGGCGAAGCTGTCGGCCATCTTGATGCCGCCGATGTCCGAGCTCATGACCACGGGCCGCTCGATGCCGCTGCGGCGCAGGTAGTCGGTCAGCACCGGCGCGGCGAACAAGTGGTCGACCGGGATGTCGAAGAAGCCCTGGATCTGCGTGGCGTGCAGGTCCATGGTCAAGACCCGGTCCACGCCGCTGGTGACCAGGAGGTTGGCCACGAGCTTGGCGGTGATGGGCACGCGGCCGGCGTGCTTGCGGTCCTGGCGCGCGTAGCAGAAGTAGGGAATCACCGCGCAGATGCTCGCCGCCGACGCACGGCGCAGGCAGTCCGCGATGATCAGAAGCTCCATCAGGGTTTCGTTGACCGGACGGCACAGGCTCTGGACCACGAACGCGTGCCGGCCGCGCACGTTGTCGAGGACCTGCACGCGCGTCTCGCTGTCCGGGAATCGCCCCAGCTCCATGCGTACGAGGTCCGTGCCCAGATACGCGCAGATGTTGCGCGCAAGCTCGGGATGGGCGCTGCCGGAGAAAATGCGCATGAGCCTTCGCCTCGACCTCGCTATAGTCCCGCGCGCGCGGACGGCTCCCGCGCGCCGAGAAGGTCCGCCACCCGGGCCAGGTCCTCGGGGGTGTTCACGCCCTGGGCCTCGTCCGGGTCCTCGCAGGTGAGGGCCTCCACCCGTTCGCCCTGGTCGCACAGGAGCCCCATCGCGTCGGTGAGGTAGTACTCGCCCTGGCGGTTGGCCCGGCCGATGCGCCCCAGCACTTCGGACAGGGCCTGTGCCTCGAACGCGTATACGCCGGTGTTCACCTCGCGCAGGGCGCGCTCGTCGTCCGTGGCGTCGGCCGCCTCCACGATGCGCCGCACCGCCCCGTCGGGCGCCCGCACCACGCGTCCGTACGCGCCCGGGTCAGAGGGTCGGGCGGCGAGCAGCGTGCACGCGGAGCGCGTGCGGCCGTGATGCGCCATAAGCGCGCGATAGGTCGCCCCGGAGACGAGCGGCATGTCCCCGCAGGTCACCAAAACCGTCCCCTCGAGTCCGCCCAGGGCCTTGCGCGCGCAGCGCACCGCGTGGCCGGTGCCCAGTTGCTCGGCCTGGACCACGGCCCCTACGCCCTGGGGCAGGAGCTCCCGTACGGCCTCGGCATCCGCGCCCACGACCACGGTGATCCGGTCCAGCCCCGCGTCGGCCAGGTGGTCGAGCACCCAGGCCAACAGAGGCCGTCCGGCGGCCCGGTGGAGGACCTTGGCAAGCGGGCTGTCCATCCGCGTGCCCTTGCCCGCGGCGAGGACCAAAGCGTGCGTTGCGGCGTGCATGTACTCCCCTCGGTCCACTGGAGCCGGCCCGCTGACCGGCCCGGGGCGTCATGTCGTCTGCTGTGTCAGGCCCGGACAAGGCGCCGTGGGCCCGGTATCGTATCCCCTCGTCGCACAAGTGGTTACCCGGCCAGGACTCGAACCTGGAAATGCAGACCCAAAATCTGCCGTGTTGCCGATTACACCACCGGGTAGCCGGTTCGCGCCCCGGCCTTGCGCGCGCGGCGCAAGCCCAAGCGGCCTCTTCGTATAGCTGTATGGGCGCGGACTGTCAAGGGCAAAATGGCGAAACCATGCCCCTTACGGGCGCGCAGACGGCGCAGCCGCGCTTGACAGAGGACGGCGGCCCGCGTAGAGTACATCCGGACCGTGGGACCGACGCGCACCCCCACCGGTGCGCGCACAGGGGCCGACATGGTCGCCGTGCATGTCTATTTCCTTGCCTTCTCGGCACTTGCATCCCTCCTGTTCGTGGAGCTCGCGCGTCGGCTCTCGCTTCGCTGGGGCGTGCTCGACCGTCCGATCGGCAACAAGCGGCAAGCCGCGCCCGTGCCGCTCTTGGGCGGATTGGGCATGTTCGCCGCGGTGTATGGGACCGTGGGCCTGCACCTGGCCGCGCACGCACTCATCTCGGACGCGCCAGCGTGGCGCGGGCTCCTGCCCCGGCCCGCGATCCTGTTGCTGGAGGTCGACCCCCGGGGCCTGCGTCAGCTCTTGGTCATCGGCGCGGGCGGGGTGGCCGTGTTCGTGGTGGGCCTGCTCGACGACTGCACGTTCTTCGACATGAAGTGGCGCCTGGGCGCGGAGACGCTCGTGGCCGTGGCCGTGTGCGCGCTCGGGGTGCGGCCCGAGCTCCGGGGCGTGCCGGCCGTGGTGTCGTGGCCGGTGACCGTGCTGTGGATCGTGGGCGTGACCAATGCCTTCAACCTGCTCGACGGCATGGATGGCCTGGCCGCCGGGGTGGCGCTCATCGCGGGCGGGTGCATGGCCGTGTTCTGTTATCTCACCGACCAGGTGATGGTGGCGCTGTTGCTGGCCATCCTGTGCGGCGCGGCTGCCGGATTCCTGCGGTACAACTGGGCGCCCGCGCGCGTGTACCTGGGAAGCAGCGGGTCCCTGTTCGTGGGCTACATGCTCGCCACGATCCCCCTGGTCGTGGGGTTCATGCAGTGGGGCAGCTCCAAGGCGGCCATGGCCATGCCCCTGGTGATCCTGAGCGTCCCGCTCTACGACACCTTGAGCGTGATGGCCATCCGCGCCCGGCACGGGCGCAGCCCGTTGCGCCCGGACCACAACCACGTGTTCCACCGGCTGGAGCGCCTGGGCCTGTCCGTGCGCCAGGTGGTGGGCGTCTTGTACCTCTTGACCCTGGCCACGGGCCTGAGCGCGATGCTCCTTGTGTGGGCCCGCCCGTGGGAGACCGCGGTGGTGCTCCTGCACGTGGGCGCGCTGTACGGGGCCCTGATGGTGATCGAGACAACGGGCGCGCGCAGGCGCGCCCCACCCCGGCCCGCGCCGCTGTGCGCGCGCTGGTTCATGCCCGGTCTGGAGGCGCAGGGCGGGGCGGGCGAGGGCCGCCTGCACGAGCTCGGCCCCGAAGGGGCACGCCTACAGGTTCCGGCCGGGGCGCGCGCGGTGTTCGCCCGGGCCCTCTCGGAAGACCGGCTCTGCAGCCTGGAGATCGCGGCCCAAGACCGCGCCGACGAGGGCTCGCAGCGCTTGGTCACGGTGTGCGAGGTGCACAGCCTACAGCGCGCCGAGCCGCACGACGTGCGGGTGGGGCTGCGGTTCGTGCCTCGCGACGCGTACGACGCCGACCACATCCGCGCCTTCGTGGCGCGGGTCCTGTACCCGGACCGGGGCACCGCGCCGCTTCGGCCCTCGCCCGGGCAGCGTGCCGAGGCGGGCCGGGAATCGCGGTTCTCCCATTGACACGCGCGGGCGGGCGGATAGGTTAGAGGACAGAGGAATTGCCCAGCTTCGCCGCGGGTGGCGAGGGGCGCCCGCATGGATGCCCGGTCTTGCCGGATGGGAACCGAATGTACGAGCTGGCCGTGGAGGCCGAGTTCGCTGCGGCCCATCGTTTGAACGGATACAAGGGCGCGTGCGAGCGCCTGCACGGCCACAACTGGCGGGTCGTGGCCGTGGTGCGCAGCACCGAGCTCAACGACCTGGGCATGGTCCTGGACTTCAAGGACCTGCGCGCGCACGTGGAGGCGGTCCTGGATCGCCTGGACCATACGTACCTCAACGAGGTGCCGCCGTTTGACGAACAGAACCCTACGACGGAGCGCATCGCGCGGCACGTGGCCGAGGCGCTGGCCGAGCGGCTGACCGGGCCCGTGGCGGTGGACCGCGTGCAGGTATGGGAATCGCAGGGCTCGTACGCCACGTACCTGGCGCGCGAGGCCGCCCGGCGACGCTAGAGAGAGGGAGGCAATGGAGACGCGAGGGCCCGACGGGCCGTTTCCCGTGTTGCAGGTCGCGCTCGACTTCGTGGAGCTGCGCCGCGCGCTGCAGGTGGCCGAGGAGGCCGTGGCCGGGGGCGTGGACTGGCTGGAGGCGGGCACGCCGCTGATCAAGAGCGAGGGCCTGGACGCGGTGCGCGCCCTGCGCGAGCGCTATCCCGACCGGGTGGTGGTCGCGGACATGAAGGTCATCGACACCGGCCGCATCGAGGTGGAGGCCGCGGCCAAGTCGGGCGCGGGCATCGTGGCCGTGCTGGGCGTGGCCTCGGACGCCACGATCCGCGAGTGCATCGAGGCGGGCCGCAACTACGGGTGCCGGATCCTCGTGGATCTGATGGGCGTCGAGGACCGGGCCGCCCGCGCGCGGGAGGTCGCCGACTGGGGGGCCGATTACGTGGGCGTGCACCTGCCCGTGGACCTGCAGATGCAGGGCCAGGACGCTCTGCAGGTGCTGCGCGACCTGAGCGGTGCGGTGGACGTGCCCGTGGCCGTGGCCGGGGGCGTGAACTCCGAGACCGCGGCCAGCACCGTGCAGGCCGGCGCGCAGATCGTGATCGTGGGCGGCGCGATCCACAAGGCCCCGGACTCCCGGGCGGCGGCCGCGGCGATTCGCCGTGCGCTCGACGAGGGCGTGTCCGTGGCCACGGACCTGTATAAGCGAGGGGGCGAGACCGAGATTCGTGACATTCTCATGCGGGTGAGCGCCTCGAACCTCTCGGACGCGCTGCATCGCGGCGGCGTGCTTGGGGGAGTCCGGTGCCTGACCCCGGGCAGGAAGCTCGTGGGACCCGCGTACACCGCGCGCACCGCGCCCGGCGACTGGGCCAAGCCCGTGGAGGCCATCGACGCGGCCGAGCCCGGGGACGTCCTGGTGATCGACGCGGGCGGCGTGCCCCCGGCGGTGTGGGGCTCGTGCGCCACGCAGAGCGCGGTCGGCCGCAAGCTCGCGGGCGTGGTCATCCACGGGGCCGTGCGCGACATCGACGAGGTCCTGGAGATGGACCTGCCGGTGTTCGCCACGCACGTGGTGCCGCACGCGGGCGAGCCGCGGGGCCTGGGCGAGCTGGACGTGCCCGTGGTCATGGGCGGGCGCCGGGTGGCGCCCGGCGACTGGATCCTGGGCGACGGGTGCGGGGTCGTGAGCATCGAACGCACGCGCGCGGTGGAGTACGCCAACCGCGCGCAGGACGTGTACGAGACGGAGAATCGCATCCACGGAGAGATCGGCCGGGGCAGTACGCTCGGCCAAGTGGCCCAATTGTTGCGGTGGGAGCGCAAGTAGCCCGGCGCGCGGCCGCTGATCAACCAATAGAGGGGTGGGAGAACCGCCATGTTCATCTGCGAGATCTGCAAAAAGAACCCGGCCACGGTCCATTTGACCGATATTCATAACAACGAGAAGAAGGAGCTGCACATCTGCCAGAGCTGCGCGGAGAAGAAGGGCATCAGCTTTCAGCACAGCTTTTCGCTCCAGGACCTGCTCAAGGGCCTGAGCAAGAAGCAGGAGGACCGCCAGGCCGCGGACGTGGTCTGCCCGCAGTGCGGGCTCTCGTACCGCACGTTCCAGAGCCGCGGCCGGCTGGGCTGCCCCAACGACTACCGCGCGTTCGCCGAGCAGCTCGAGCCCATGCTCGAGCGCATCCACGGCAAGGTGCAGCACGTGGGCAAGGCCCCGGGCGGACCGGGCACCGCGGGCGAGCAACAGCAGGAAGTGGCCGCCCTGACCCGGCAGATGCGCCAGGCCGTGGAGAGTGAGGACTACGAGCGCGCGGCCGAGCTGCGCGACCGGATCGGCGACCTCAAGCGGGATGCGCAGGCCGAAGGGGACAAACAGGCCCAAGAGCGCGCGCAGGCGCAGGCGCCCGCGCGGGAAGAGCCCCAAGCGGAGCAGAGCGACGCGCAGGAAGCGGACGAGGAATCGGGCGATGAACGTTGACGACATGGTCCGCACCACCGGCGAATGGCTCAAGGGCGGCGGCCCCACGGGCGAGATCGTGATCTCCAGCCGCGCACGCCTGGCCCGCAACCTGGCCGGGCACCGGTTTCCGCTCTCCGCGTCCGAGGAAGAGCGCTCGGAAATCACCCAGCTCGTCTCGCAGTCTGTGGCGCGCACCCGGGTGGGCGACGAGCTCAGCTATCTGGACATGGTGGGTTTGCCTGCCCTGGACCGGCGGTTCCTGGTGGAGCGTCACCTGATCAGCCGGGAGCACGAGGAGGCCGAGGGCGCGCGCAGCGTGCTGATCCGCGACGACGAGACGATCTCGATCATGATCAACGAAGAGGACCACCTGCGCCTTCAGGCGCTCAAGAGCGGACTGCAGCTCAACAGCGCCTACGGGCTCTTGGAGGAGATTGAGGACGAGCTGGACGGCATGGTGCAGTTCGCCTTCGACGAGAAGCTGGGGTACCTCACCTCGTGTCCCACGAACGTGGGCACCGGGCTGCGGGTCTCGGTGATGGTGCATCTGCCGGCCCTGGCCATGACCCGGCACATTGAAAAGGCCTTCCGGGCCATCGCCAAGCTCAACCTCGCGGTGCGCGGCCTGTACGGCGAGGGGACCGAGGCGCACGGGGACTTCTACCAGATCAGCAACCAGATCACCATCGGCCGCAGCGAGCAGGAGATCCTCGACGACTTGCGCGCGGTCATCGACCAGATTGTCGACTACGAGGACTCCGCGCGGCGCACGCTCTTGGAGAGGCAGCCGGCCAAGGTGCAGGACCGCGTATGGCGCAGCCACGCGATTTTGCAGAACGCGCGGATCCTCTCCAGCGAAGAGGCCATGCGCCACCTGTCCAGCATCCGCCTGGGCCTGCACCTGGGGATTCTCTCCGACGTGCAGCTGCGCACCCTCAACGAGATGTTCATTTTCAGCCAGCCGGCCCACCTGCAGAAGCTGGAGGGCCGCGAGCTCGTCGCCGCGGAGCGAGACATCGTGCGGGCGACCCTGCTCCGGGACCGCATGACCGGCCGCGGCGCGCACAATTGACCGAGTCGGCGCGGCGCGCCATTGCGCCGCCGCGCCTGAGCAAGGAAGGACGCACCGCTTATGTTTGAACGATTCACGGATCGCGCGCGCAAGGTCGTTCACCTGGCCCGCGGCGAGGCCGAGCGCCTGGGGCACGAGTTCATCGGCACCGAGCACATCCTCCTGGGCCTGGTCAAGGAAGGCTCCGGTGTGGCGGCGAACGTGCTGGAGAACCTCAACGTCGACCTGGAGAAGGTGCGCGTGGAGGTGGAGAAGTACGTGTCCGCGAGCTCGGGCACCATGACCTCCAGCTCGACGCTTCCCTTCACGCCCCGGGCGAAGAAGGTGCTTGAGCTCGCCATGGACGAGGCGCGCAGCCTGGAACACAACTACATCGGCACCGAGCACCTGCTCTTGGGCCTGTTGCGCGAGCAGGAGGGCATGGCCGCCCAGGTGCTCCTGAACCTGAACGTGAAGCTCGAGGACGTGCGCGCCGAGGTCATGGACCTGTTGGGCGCGGCCGAGTCGCAGGCCGAGGCCCAGACCGGCGAGCAGGCCCCCAGCTCCGGCGAGAGCGCCACGCCGGCGCTCGACAGCTTCGGCCGGGACCTCACCGTGCTCGCCCGCGAGGGCAAGCTCGACCCGGTGATCGGCCGGCAGAAGGAGATCGAGCGCCTCCAGCAGATCCTGGCCCGCCGCACGAAGAACAACCCCGTGCTGCTGGGCGAGGCGGGCGTGGGCAAGACCGCCATCGTGGAGGGCTTCGCCCAGGAGGTGGTCGGCGGCAACGTGCCCGAGATCCTCAAGGACAAGCGGATCGTGGTCCTGGACTTGGCCATGATGGTGGCCGGCACCAAGTATCGCGGCCAGTTCGAGGAGCGGATCAAGGCCGTGCTCAACGAGGTGCGCCGCGCGCAGAACGTGATCCTGTTCATCGACGAGCTGCACACCCTGGTCGGCGCGGGCGGGGCCGAGGGGTCCATCGACGCGTCGAACGTGATGAAGCCCGCGCTCGCGCGCGGCGAGGTGCAGTGCATCGGCGCGACCACCATGGACGAGTACCGCAAGTACGTGGAGAAGGACCCCGCCCTGGAGCGGCGGTTCCAGATCATCCACGTGAACCCGCCCACGCGCATGGAGACCGTGGCCATCCTGCACGGCCTGCGCGACCGGTACGAGGCCCACCACCGCGTGCAGATCTCCGACGGGGCCCTGGACGAGGCGGCCAAGCTGTCGGACCGGTACATCTCGGGCCGGTTCCTGCCCGACAAGGCCATCGACGTTATCGACGAGGCCGGCAGCCGGGTGCGCCTCTCGAACCTGACCCGCCCGCCGGACCTGCGCGACCTGGAGGGCCGGCTCGCGGACCTCGAACGCGAGAAGAACGAGGCCGTGGCCAACCAGGACTTCGAGAAGGCCGCTCAGTGCCGCGACCAGGCGGACAAGATCAAGGCGGAGATGAAGGGCCGCCGCGAGGCCTGGCAGGAACAGGCCACCGAGACCGGCGGCCTGGTCGACGAGGAGGTAGTCGCCGAGGTCGTGAGCCTCATGACCGGCGTGCCCCTGTCCCGGCTCGAGGCCAAGGAGACCGAGCGGCTGCTTACCATGGAGGAGGAGCTGCACAAGCGCGTGGTGAGCCAAGACGAGGCCATCCACGCCATCGCGCGCGCGGTGCGCCGCAGCCGCGCGGGGCTGAAGGATCCGCGCCGGCCCATGGGCAGCTTCGTGTTCCTGGGCCCCACGGGCGTGGGCAAGACCCTGCTCGCGAAGGCCCTGGCCGAGTTCATGTTCGGCGAGGAAGAGGCCCTCATCCAGGTGGACATGAGCGAGTACATGGAGAAGCACACCGTCAGCCGCCTGGTGGGCGCGCCGCCCGGCTACGTGGGCTACGAGGAAGGCGGACAACTCACCGAGAAGATCCGCCGCCGGCCCTACGCGGTGGTGCTCATGGACGAGATCGAGAAGGCGCATCCGGACATCTTCAACATCCTGCTCCAGATCATGGAGGAGGGCAAGGTGACCGACGCCTACGGGCGCACCGTGGACATGCGCAACATCATCCTGATCCTGACCTCGAACGTGGGCGCGGATCTCATCAAGCGACAGGGCACGCTGGGCTTCGCTCCGCCCTCGGACAACGCCAACTACGAGCACATGAAGAAGGTGCTCACCGAGGCCATGGAGACCGAATTCCGCCCCGAGTTTCTCAACCGCCTCGACGAGGTGATCGTGTTCCGCAACCTGTCCAAGGACGACCTGAAGCGGATCGTGGACATCGAGATGGCCCACGTGCGCAACCGCCTGGCCGAGCAGGGGATCACCCTGCACCTGAGCCAGGAGGCCATCGAGTTCCTGATCTCGCGCGGATACAACCCCGACTACGGGGCGCGTCCGCTGCGGCGCACGATCGAGCGGTACATCGAGGATCCGCTGGCCGAGGACATCCTCCAGCGGCGCGTGCCCGCGCAGGGCGTGCTGCGCGCCGACGTGGCCGAGGATCGCCTGGCATTCGAGGTCGAGTCCGCGGCCGATGCGGATCATCCGGTGCCGGCCGGCACCGGGGAGGACGAGTCCGGAGCCTAGGGCGCGGGCGGCGCCCGGGCCCGGCCGGCTTCCATCAGGGGGGCGCCCGCGCGCGGGCGCGAGACGAGAGCGGCGCATGATCCGGTTCTTGTGCGACTGCATGGCCCGCCTCGGTGCCCAGGTCGAAGAGGGCATCCGCGGGGTCGGGCGGGTGGTCTTGTTGTTCTACGAGGTCCTGCGCTGGTCCGTGCGCGGCAGCCCCGACCGGCGGGTGCTCGTGCAGCAGCTGTCCTTCATCGGGGTGGAGAGCCTGCCGGTGATCATCACCACCGGCGCGTTCACCGGCATGGTGCTCGCCTACTCGAGCTACGCCGAGCTCAGCGGATTGGGGGTCGGCTCCTGGGTGGGGCCGCTCGTGGCCAAGGGGCTCACCCAGCAGCTGGCGCCCACTCTGGCCGGCATCATGCTTGCGGGCCGGGTGGGCTGCGCCATGGCTGCGGAGCTCGGGTATATGGCCGTCTCCGAGCAGATCGACGCGCTCAAGACCATGGGCACGAACCCGGTGCGCTACCTCGTGGTGCCCCGGGTGTTCGCGTTCACGACCATGACGCCTTTGCTGACCGGATTCGCGATGCTTATCGGCATCACGGGCGGCATCGGGCTGTGCGTGTTCGTCCTGGGCGCGGAGTGGCACTACATGTGGAACGAGACCCAGGAGTGGATGTACACCTACGACTTCTTCCGAGGCATGAGCAAGGGCCTCGTGTTCGGACTGACGACCGCGCTCATCTGCTGCTACAAGGGGCTCAACGCCACCGGCGGCGCGCAGGGCGTGGGCAAGGCCACGACCGAGGCGAACGTGGCCAGCTGCATTACGATTCTGGTGGCAAACCTGTTCCTGACCATGCTTCTGGGAATCTGGGCGCCCGAATGAACGAAGACGGCTTCATCGTATTCGAGGACGTGCACAAGAGCTTCGGGTCGCTGCACGTGCTGGGCGGCCTGAGCTTCGAGGTGCGCCGCGGCGAGACCTTGACGATCATCGGGCAGTCGGGCACGGGCAAGAGCGTGACCCTGCGCTGCCTTCTGGGCCTGTTGACTCCGGACGAGGGCCGCGTGCTGTACGAGGGCCGATGCGTGGCCGAGATGGACGAGCAGGAGCTCGTGGAGCTGCGGAGCCACTTCGGAATGCTCTTCCAGGGCTCGGCCCTGTTCGACAGCCTCAACGTCGGCGACAACGTGGCCTTCGGCCTGCGCGCGCGCGGCGGCAAGGACGAGGAGGAGACCCGCGACGTCGTGGAGCGCACGCTGCGCGCGGTGGGCCTGCCCGGCATTCAGGAGAAGATGCCCGCCGAGCTGTCCGGCGGCATGAAGAAGCGCGTGGCCCTGGCGCGTGCGGTGGCCATGGAGCCGGACGTGCTGCTCTACGACGAGCCGACCACGGGGCTGGACCCGATCATGGCGGACGCGATCAACAACCTGATCCTGTCCATGCAGCGCGCCTACCAGGTCACCAGCATTGCGGTGACCCACGACCTCACGAGCGCCTACAAGATCTCGGACCGCATGATCATGCTGCACGAGGGACGCGTAGTGGGCGAGGGGACGCCCGAAGAGATCCGCAACACCACCGATCCCATGATTCGACAGTTCATCGAAGGGCAGGCCGAAGGCCCCATCAAGGCCGTGATGTAAGGAGACCGCGGGATGTCGGAAACCAAGCGCATGGAGATCATGATCGGGGCGTTCGTGCTCGCGAGCGTGGTGGTGGTCGGTGCGCTCATCATCCTGCTCGGCGACATGTTCAACCCCTTCCGCGAAACCTATACCGTGGTCGCCGAATTCGACAAGATCGGGGCGCTGCAGCGCGGCGCACCGGTCAAGCTGGGCGGCTACGAGATCGGCCGGGTGAGCAAGATCACGCCCCCGGAGGCCGGCAAGCTGGAGGTGTGGTGCAACATCGACGAGGAGGTGACCATGTACCAGGGCACCTACGCGCGCACGGCCACCGAGGGGATCGTGGGCGACACGTTCGTGGAGTTCACCCGCGGCGACGTGGGCCATCCTCTGCCGAAGAACCGGCCCAAGGACGATCCCCTCGTGGTCGAGGGACGCGGCAGCGTGTCCACCGACGAGCTCTTCATCAAGGTGAGCGAGATCGGCGACGAGGTGCAGATCCTCATGGAGGGGATCAACGAGGTGCTGGACCCGGAGTTCAAGCGCAACATCGACGACACAGTCCGTCACATGGCCCGCACCACGGCCGCGGCCGAGGAACTGGTCAACGACCTGCGCCGCACGAGCGAGAACATCTACGCCGCGAGCGAAGACATCCGCGAGACCGCCACCACCGTGCGGCAGGTCTCCGAGGACGTACGCACCGCGGTGGACGAGACCGTGAAGAACGAGGAGAACATCCGGAATCTGGAGGAAACCCTGGCCAACCTGCGCAATACCAGCGAGAAGGCCGACCGGATCGCCGGCCGGGTGGACGGGATCCTCGCCCGGGGCGACCGCCTGTTCACGGATCAGGAGCCCCGGATTCGCCAGACCATGCAGAACGTAGAGGCCATCACCGGCGACCTGCGCACCAAGCTTGCGGCCATCGACACCGAGGAGGGAGTGCTTCGATACTTCACCACGGACGAGCTCAACGACCAGATCGACGAGACCCTCGCGCGCATCGACGGCCTGGCCAAGAACCTGAACGCCCTGTTCGCCGGGACCACGAAGCTCGAGATCCTGATGCGGTACGTCCAGGGCTCGCACCTCGCGCGTCAGCGCCAGCAGGAGCTCGTGCGCATGGGATTCACGAGCACCTCGGAGGTTCTGGAGGAGGAATACCGCGAGCAGCGCCGGCGCCTGGAGAAGCGCGGGTTCACGCCCGAGGGCGAGCCGGCGGCGCCCGGCGACGAGGGCGATTCGGCCGAGAGCGCGGCCGCGGCGGGCCGCTGAGCCGGATCCGCCAGCCGCGCCCGCGAAGGTTTCATGCGCTTGACCGTGCGGATCGCGCCGGATACGATGATAGGATGCGGCGCAGCTTCGCGCGCCTTTCGGGCCGCGAGGACGCCTGATCGCGGCATTGGGTCCGGCCGCAGGGACCGGACAGGGTTCGAAGGCCGGGGGTATCCCCGGTGATCATGGCGCGGGACCCTTCATGCAGGGCCTTGTTCAGGCCCGCCTCGCGCACCGAAGGAAGGAGGGGCCGGCATGTCGATGCGTTGGCTATTGCGCATGCTGTTCGTGACGTTCGCCACGGTGTTCGCGCTGCTCGCCTATGACGCGGTGCGCGGCAGCGACCCGTGGGACATGCAGATCGCGGCCATCTACGCGGCCCTCGCCGCGGTGACCGCGGCCGGAATCGTGTTTTTCGAGGCCCGGTTCCAGCACGACCTGGCCCGCGGGATCGTGGCCATCGCCTTTGGGCTGGCGGCCGGGCTGATGGTCACCTGTTTGGTTATCGCCATTGTCGTCGTATTCGTGATGCCCAGTGCCGGGGGCGCCTACGCGGCGTTCCGCAGCATCCAGATGTACGTGCCCCTGATCATGACCGCGCTCTGTTACCTGTCCGTGACCCTGGTGCTGCAGACCAAGGATGATTTCCGGTTCCTGGTTCCCTACATCGATTTCTCGCACCGCGGCCAGGAAGAGGGCGGGTATATCCTGGACACCTCGGCCATTATCGACGGGCGGATCCTGGACATCTGCTCCACGAACGTGATCAGCCGGGCGCTGACCATCCCGGACTTCGTGCTGCGCGAGCTCCAGCAGATCGCCGACAGCCCGGATCGGCTGCGCCGCAAGCGGGGCCGCCGCGGGCTGGACGTGGTGCGCAACCTCCAAAAGGACGACCAGGTGCGGGTGATCCTGTTGCAGACCGACGTCCCCGAACGCTGCGAGGTGGACATGGAGCTCGTGGCCCTGGCCAAGCGCACGAACGGCCGGATCATCACCAATGACTTCAACCTGAACAAGGTCGCCCAGATCGAGGGCATGAAGGTGGTCAACATCAACGACCTGGCCAATGCCCTCAAGCCCGTGGTGCTGCCGGGCGAAACCCTGACGGTCACGATCCTGCGCCCCGGCGAGGAGGCCGGCCAGGGCGTGGGGTACCTCGACGACGGGACCATGGTCGTGGTCGAGCAGGGACGCGAGTACATCAACCAGTCCGTGGAGATCGTCATCACCGGGTCCATCCAGACGAGCGCGGGACGCATGGTCTTCGGCAAGCTCAGCGACCGCTACACCGTGGAGGCGCACGAGCCGGCCGCGGAACAGGCCCGGGGATGAGCGCCCCGGCCGTGCGCGCCGCCTTCGTGCTGCCCGCCGCGGGCCGTGGCCGGCGCATGGGCGCCTCGACTTTGAAGCCGTTCTTGCCCCTGGCCGGCCGGCCGATCCTGGTCCATGTGCTCGAACGCGTGGCCGAGGCGGGCGTGGCCGACGAGGCGGTCGTGGTGGTGCCGGAGGCCGACCGCGCCTGGCTCGAACGCACCTACGGCGCGGCCCTGCGCGCGGCGGGCATGACCGCGCTCGTCTCGGGCGGACCCCGGCGCCAGGACTCGGTGGCCCGGGGGCTCGCGGCGCTCTGCGGCGACGCGCCGCTCGTGGCCATCCACGACGCGGTGCGTCCGTTTGCGAGCGCGGCGCTCATCCGGGCCGTGTGCGCGGCCGCGGCTACGGCCGACGGCGCCGTGCCCGTGATCCCGGTGGTCGACACGCTCAAGCGCGTGCGCGACGGCCGGGTGCAGGGCACGGTGGACCGCGACGGGCTGTACGGAGTGCAGACGCCGCAGGTCTTCGGCCGCGCGCGGATTGAGCACCTGTACGCGCGCGCAGAAGAGCTGGACGCCCGGGCCACGGACGACGCGCGCCTGGCCGAGGCCGCGGGACTGGCCCTGCGCGCCGTTCCCGGAGAGCCGTACAACCTGAAGATCACCACCCCGCAGGACCTTCGCCTGGCCGAGGCCCTGCTCGCGGCGGGCCTGGTGCCCGCGCATGCGGAGTCCAGCCCGTGATCCGTACCGATGGCCGGACTGTAGAGCACCGTCTCGCCCGGGCGCGCCAGGTGGTGATCGTCACCCACGACCGGCCCGACGGCGACGCGGCGGGCGCGCTCCTCGGGCTGGCGCGCATCCTGCGCGGCCGAGGCCAGGAGGCGTGCCTGGCGTGCAATGATCCGATCCCCGACCGATACGCCTTCCTGCTGCGCGGCGAGGAGGTGCGCCCGCTGGGGGCCTGCCGTCCATCTGCGCCCGGGGCGGTGCTGGCGGTCCTCGACTGCGGGGCCTGTGAGCGCGTGGCGGGCCTGGAGGCCTGGGACCGGTCCGCCGCGCCGATCCTCAACATCGACCATCACCACTCCAACACCGGATTCGGGGACGCGAACTGGGTCGAATCCGAGGCGAGCTCGGTCTCGGAGATGATCCTGGACCTGGCCGAAGCGGCCGGGTGGCCGGTCCCGCGCGCGGCGGCCGAGGCCCTGTGGGTGGGCCTGGTCACCGACACCGGACGGTTCAGCTACGAGAACGCCACCGCCGCGGCCCTGCGCGCGGGCGCGCGGCTCGTCGAGCTGGGCGCCTCGCCCGCTCGGCTCAACGAATCCGTGTACGAGAGCCGCACCCTGCGCGAGCTGCGCCTGACCGCGCGCGCCATGCAGACCCTGGAGACCGGGTGGGCCGGCCGGGTGGCCTGGGTGAGCCTGGGGCCGGAGGACTTCGCGGCCACCGGGTGCGGGCCCGCAGACGCGAGCGAGACGGTGAACATTCCCCGCAGCCTGCAGAGCGTTCGGGCGGGCCTCTTCTTCTACGAGGTGCCGGCCGCGGGCGAGACCAAGGTGAGCATCCGCGCGGCCCACCCGCTGGAGGCCACCGAACTGGCGGCCCGGTTCGGCGGGGGCGGACACCGCCGCGCGGCCGGATGCAGCGTACCGGAGCCCTTGGCCGCGGCGCGCGACCGGGTGCTTGCGGCCATCGAGGCGGTGTGGGGGCCGGTGCTGCGCGGGCACGTCGAGGCGGGCGAGGAGGAGGCGCGGTGATCGACTACTGGCCGGTCATCATGGCCGGCGGCGCGGGCACGCGCTTCTGGCCCCTGAGCCGCAGGGACCGGCCCAAGCAGTTCCTGGCCGTGGTGGGCGACCGGTCGCTTCTGCGCCAGACCTGGGACCGGCTGGCCGCGCACGGCGATCCTGCGCGGATCCTGGTGGTGACCAACGCCGACCAAGCCGCCGGCACCCGGGAGCATCTGCCCGACCTTTCCGGCGAGAACCTGGTGGCCGAGCCCGAGGGGCGCAACACCGCGGCCTGCGTGGGCCTGGCCGCCCATCTCGCGCAAGTGCGAAGCGGCGCGGACCCGGTGGTGGGCGTGTTTCCGGCCGACGCGTGGATCGACCCGGCCGAGGGTCTGGCGCGCACGGTGGCCGCGGCCGTGGAGCTCGCGGCAGCCGAGCCCGCCATCGTGACGATCGGCGTGCCGCCCACGTTCCCGGCTACGGGATACGGATACGTGAAGCAGGGCGCGCGAGCAGGCGACACGCAGCCGCCCGCGTTCGATGTGGATCGGTTCGTGGAGAAGCCCGACCTGCACACCGCCCGCGACCTGTTGGTCGAGGGCGGGTACCTGTGGAACGCGGGCATGTTCCTGTTCCGTGCGTCCGTGGTCCTGGACGAGCTCGCGCGCCAGGCCCCACGGATCCACGCGCGGCTGGAAATTTTTCGCGGCCGGGTGGACGCGGCCGACGAGGCCGAGGCGCTGCGCGAGGCCTATGCGGGGATGCCGACTGCCAGCTTTGACGTGGCCGTCATGGAGCACGCTCGAAAGGTGCGGGTGGTCCGGGCCGAGTTCGCGTGGGACGACGTGGGCTCCTGGGCCGCGGTGGCGGACCATCACGCCGCGGACGCGCAGGGGAACGTGTGCCTGGGCCCGGCGGTGAGCGTAGACGCTTCGAGCAATACCGTGCTTGCGGACAAGCTGGTGGCCCTGGTCGGCGTCCAGGACCTCGTGGTCGTGCAGACCCGGGACGCGGTGCTCGTGTGTCGGCGCGACCGGGCCGAACAGGTGCGCGAGCTCGTGCGCGCCCTGGAGGCGCAGGGGCGCACGGAGCTTTTGTAATGCGTGTCCTGGGCGTGGATTACGGCGAGAAGCGCGTGGGCCTGGCCGTGTCGGACCCCGAAGGGCGCATCGCCAGCCCCCTGCGCACGCTGCGGGTGCGCTCGGACGAGGACGCGTGCGCCCAGGTGGCCGCGGCGGCGCGCGAACAGGGGTGCGGCCGGGTAGTCGTGGGCCTGGCCCGCACATTGCGCGGGCGCATGGGCGCCAAGGCGCGCGCGTGCGAAGCATTCGCCGACAAGCTGCGCGCGCAGGGCCTGACCGTGGATCTGTTCGACGAGCGGCTGACCACCGTGGCCGCAGAGCGCAGCCTCCAGGACCAGGGCCTCAGCCGCGGCAAGCGCGCGGACCGGGTCGACGCCGTGGCCGCGCAGATGATCCTCCAGGCCTACCTGTCCGCGCAGCGAGGTCAACTTTTCCCGGAGGAATCGGCTTGACACCCCTGCGAGCGATTCTACAATAGGACGCGATTGACGGGGCCCTACGTGGGGTTTCGTTCCAGGAGAGGGGGAGCAAGGAGACGAAACATGGCGAAGAAGATGGGCAAGGGGGGCGACCCGCTCGTGGTCCAAAGCAAGGTCAAGGACTACGTGAAGAAGAAGGGTTGCATGACCTCGGCCGACGCGATCGAGGCGCTCAACGGCAAGGTGGCCGAGTTGCTCGATGAGGCAGTCGAGCGGACCAAGATGAACAAGCGCGCCACGGTGAAGGCCCAGGACATCTGAATTCCTCGATTCCTCGCGAGGAACAGCGAAAGAACGGTATCGCCCAGGCGATACCGTTCTTTCGTTTCCATGCCCCGGATCGCGCGCGGCGCGACGGCGCTCAGAGCATGTTGCGCGCGCGCATGCGGTCGAGCACCGCGTCTGCGGTGAACCCGAAGTGCTCGGCCAGGTCCTGGTACGGCGCCGAGGCCCCGAACCCCTGCAAGCCAACGACCAGCCCACGATCGCCCGCGTACTTGTGCCAGTGGGCGTCGCGCGAGGCCTCCAGGGTCACGCGCGTGCGCACCCGCTTGGGTAGGACCCGGCCCCGGTAGCGGGCCGACTGTGCGTCGAACACCTCCATCGACACCATGCTCACCACGCGCGGTTGGCGGCCCAGGTCCACGAGCCTGTCGTACAGCTCGAGCGCGAGGTGTACTTCGCTGCCCGAAGCAATCAGCAGTAGGTCCGGCTTGCCCGCCGGCGCCTCGCGCAGCACATACGCGCCGCGCCGGGCCCCCTCGGCCGGGGCGCACTGCATGCGGTCCAGGGCCGGCAGCTTCTGCCGGGTCAGGCACAGGGCCACCGGGCCGTCGGTGTGCTCCAGTGCCATGCACAGGGCCTCGCCCGTTTCGTTCGCGTCGCAGGGGCGCATGACCAGCAGGTTCGGGATGCACCGCAGGCTCTCGATCTGCTCCACGGGCTGGTGCGTGGGCCCGTCCTCGCCCACGAAGATGCTGTCGTGCGTGAAGTAGAAGAGCACCGGCACCCCCTGGAGCGCGGCCAGGCGGATGGACGCGCGCATGTAGTCTGCGAACACCAGGAACGTGGCGCAGAACGGACGCAGCCCGCCGTGCAGGGCCAGGCCGTTGGTGATGTTGCCCATGGCGTGCTCGCGCACCCCGAAGTGCAGGTTGCGTCCCTCGAAGTGCCCGGGAGAGACGAAGTCGAACTCCTTGAGCACCGTCTTGGTGCTCGGGGCCAGGTCCGCGGCCCCGCCCACGAGCTGCGGCACGGCGGCGGCCAGGTGGTTGAGCGCGGCACCACCGCTCGACCGCGTGGCGTCCACCTCGCCGGCGGGCACGGGCTTGAGCGTCTTGCGCAGGTTGCGGGGCAGCTTGCCCGCGACCTCGTCCTGGAGCGCGCGCGCGAGGCCCTTGTGCGCCGCAGCGTAGGCGGCGAACCGTTCGTTCCACTGGGCGCGCTCGCGCTGCCAGGCCTGCTGGCGACGATGCCACAGGTCGCGCACGGACTCGGGCACGAAGAAGAACCGGTCCTGCGGCCACCCGAGCTGCTGCTTGGTGGCCGCGAGCTCCTCGTCGCCCAGAGGCTCGCCGTGGGTGCCGGCCTGGCCCGCCTTGTGCGGCGCGCCGCGGCCGATCGTGGTGTGGCACACGATCAGGCTCGGCCGCTCGGCCTCGGCCTGGGCGGCGCGGATCGCCTCGGCGATGGCGCCGTGGTCGTGGCCGTCGATGTCCTGCACGTGCCAGTGGTAGGCCTCGTAGCGGCGGTTGACGTCCTCGGTGAAGGTGAACCCGGTGTCGCCCTCGATGGTGATCTCGTTGTCGTCGTAGAACACGATGAGCCGCCCCAGGCCCAGGTGCCCGGCGAGGCTGGCCGCCTCGTGGGTGATTCCCTCCATCATGCACCCGTCGCTGGAGAGCGCGTAGGTGAAGTGGTCCAGGATCTCGTGGCCGGGCCGGTTGAACCGCGCGGCCAGCATGCGCTCGGCCAGGGCGAGCCCCACCGCCATGGCGAACCCCGCGCCCAGGGGCCCGCCCGTGGCCTCCACGCCCGGCGTGTGGCCGTACTCGGGGTGGCCGGGCGTGCGGCTTCCGAGCTGGCGGAAACGCTTGAGCTCGTCCATGGGCAGGTCGAACCCGGCCAGGTGCACGAGCGCGTACAGGAGCATGCTGGCGTGCCCGGCCGAGAGCACGAACCGGTCCCGGTCGATCCAGCTCGGGTCGGCGGGGTCGAGGCGCAGGAACTGGGTCCACAAGACGTGCGCCACGTCCGCCGCGCCCATGGGCATGCCCGGGTGGCCGCTCTTGGCCGCCTGCACCCCGTCGGCGGCGAGCAGGCGAATCGTGTCCGCGGCGAGCTTGGCGAGCTCTTCTCCCTGGGCGTTCTGTCCAAACTCGGTCATGTCGGCCTCTCCTCATCGGGTCGGTTGTGGGGCCGGACGCAGCACCGCGCGCCCGGGCGCATGAGCCGTATACGTTATCCCCGGGCCGCGGGCATGTCCAGAGCAAAGCGCGTCCGTTCGGCTTGACAGGCGCGCGGCGCGACCTATGCTCGCGGCTCTGCGCCGCCGCGCCTTGTGCACGCACAGGAGTAGACATGCCCAACCGCACGCTCGACTTGAACGGCACCTGGCGTCTCGCCTGGCACGAGGCAGACCCCGACCCGGACACCGACCCCCGCGCCCGGCCGCGCCGGGGGCGGATCGACGCGCCCGTGCCCGGCGACGTGCACGAGGCGCTGCTGTCGGCCGGGCGCATCGAGGAGCCCACCGCGGCCGACAACGTAACCCGGCTTGGATGGATCAGGCAACAGGCCTGGTGGTACGAGCGAACGTTCACCCGCCCCAAGGGACGCGCCCGCGCCGCGGAGCTCGTGTTTCATGGGCTCGACTACTTCGCGGACGTGTGGCTCAACGGTCGCCACCTGGCGCGCCACGCGAACATGTTTCGCCCCCTGCGCGTCGACGTGACCGGCCGCTTGGCCGACGAAAACACGCTGCTTGTGCGCGTGCACTCGCATCTGCCGCGGGCCCTGCTCGCGCGCTTGCCTTCCCCCCACGCGATCCATTGCGGGTTCCACGGCGCGCGGGCGACCATGTCGCCGGATCTCACCGCGCTGCGGCCGTACATGCGCAAGATGCAGTGCAGCTTCGGGTGGGACTGGACCCAGGACCTGTGCACCTGCGGCCTGTGGCGGGGCGTGGAGCTGCGCGTCTACGACCGGGGGTGCGTGGACCGGGTGCAGGTGCGCACCGACGCGCTCAAGCGCGACGAGGCGGCGCTGACCGTGCGGTGGCGCGCGCGCAACTTCCTAAGCCGGCAACAGGAGGGCCGCATGCGCGTCGGGCTGTATCCGCAAGGGAGCGAGGCGCCGGCGGCCGAGTTCGAGCGCGCGGTGCTCCTGGCCCCGGGTGCGACCGAGCATGCGGTCAGCGGCGTGCTCTCCCATCCGCGTCTGTGGTGGCCGGCCGGGTACGGCCCGCAGAACCTGTACGAGGCCCGGTGCGCCCTGTCCGTGGAAGGCCGGGTCGTGGACGAGGCGCGCACCACGTTCGGCGTGCGCGCGGTGGAGATCGACGAGCGCCCGCGCCGCGCGCGGGGCGCGTACCGGTTCACCTACCGGGTCAACGGCCGGCCCGTGTACCTCAACGGCGCCAACTGGGTGCCAGCGAACATCATCCCTTCGCGCGTCACGCCGTCGCACTACCGGCATCTCCTGTCGCGCCTGGTGGACGGGCACATGAACTACCTGCGCGTGTGGGGCGGAGGCTTCTACGAGGATCCGGTCTTCTACCGGCTGTGCGACGAGCTGGGCATCGCGGTGTGGCAGGACTTCATGTTCTCGTGCGCGGAGTACCCGGACTTCGACGAAGGCTTCGTGGAAGAGGTCCGCCGCGAGGCCGTGGAGGCGGTCCTGGCGCTCTGCAACCACCCCTGCATCCTGACCTGGTGCGGAAACAACGAGATCGACCAGCAGCGCCGCAGCGCGGGCGCGCGTGCCGGGCGGCCCAACGGCCGGTTCTATGGAGAGCGGCTCTTCTACGAGGTTATCCCGGAGGTGCTCGACAAACTGGGCGCATCGGCGCCGTATCGGCCCAGCTCCGGGTGCGTGGGCGCGCACGCCCGCGATCCGGAGGGGTATCTCAATCCGCTGCACGGGGCCACCCATCTGCAACTCGGGCACCTGGGCGACACGTCGTGGGTCAAGCGCATGCCCAGCTTCCTGAACGAGTGGTACGTGCCCGGCGCCCCGCCGGTGGACAAGTCCATGCAGGCCTTCCTGCCGGACGGGGCGCGCGCGTGGGAGAATCCGGTGTGGCGGGTGCACGACTTCCGCAATCTCAACCGCGGCTTCGAACAGGCCTTTGTCCAGCGGGTGGCCGGTCCGCGGGCGCTGGGGTTCGACGAGGCGTGCTACTTCTGGCGCGTCCAGCAGGCCGAAACCGTGCGCGAACAGCTGGAGCTTCAGCGCGCGCACCGGTGGGAGAACAGCGGCTCCTGCTTCTGGATGTTCGACGATGCGTGGCCCTCGCACGCATGGTCCCTGGTCGACTACTACGGCCGGGAAAAGCCTTCGTACTACGCGATGAAACGGGCCTCGCAACCGGTCCTGCCCGTGGCCCTGGACCGGGGCCGCGAGGTCGAGGTGCGCCTCGTCACCGACCCCCTGCGCTCGACGCGAGGCGAGGTGCGCGCCCAGCTCGTCACCTTTACGGGCGAGACCGTGCACGAGTCTCGATGGTCCGTGCGTGCGGAGGCGAACAGCGCGGTCGCGGTCGGCCGCCTGGGCCCGCGCGCGCTGCGGGGCGTGGACCGGTCCGCCGTGGCGCTGCGGCTGGGCTATTACGAGCGGGGGCGCTTGGTGAGCGAGAACCGCAAGTTTCTCGACCGGCTGTGCCGGCTCAAGCTCCCGCAGGCAGAGGTGCGCGTGCGGGAGCACAAGCGGAACGGGCAGGTGCGAGCCGTCACGCTGCGCGCGGACACCTATGCGCGCAACGTGGCCCTGACCTGCACGGACCGGGACCTGCACCTCGCGGAGAACTGGTTCGACCTGTTCCCGGGCCGGACCAAGACCGTGCGCATCGACCCGCCCGTGCGCGCGGGCTCGGTTTCGGTGGACTGGCAGAACCGGCCGGGGCGCCCCAGCGCCGCTTT
This sequence comes from uncultured Planctomycetales bacterium, assembly GCA_964577825.1. GTDB lineage: Bacteria > Planctomycetota > SZUA-567 > SZUA-567 > JAFGNG01 > CAZOBJ01. The sequence continues at coordinate 2,847 of CAZOBJ010000009.1, read as the reverse complement.
GCGGGCGGCCGACGACGAGTTGCGCGTGGTCGCCGGCGCGAGCGCGCGGACGCGCTTCGACCTCTTCAACCCCACGGACCGGGAGCAAGTCTACCGGCTGGAGGCGCGCGCGCCGGACAGCTGGCGGTGCGAGCCCGCGGGAGTCGAGCGGACCTTGGACGCGGGCGCAAGTGCGACCGTGCCCGTGCGCGTGCACGCGCCGCTGGCCGCCGCGAGGATGCAGGAGACCGCGCACCTGTGCGTGGAGTTGAGCGGTTCGCAGGGCGCCGAGCGCATGCGCATCCCGTGCGCGGTCGGCCCGCCCCTGGCCCTGGAGGTCGACTCGGATGCACGCAGCCTGACCCTGACCGCGCGCAACCGGTCCGAGACCGAACTCCGGCCCGTGGTCCTGGCCGCGCGCTGGGAGGACGCGCGCCAGGGCCTGCGCGAGCGCCGGTCGCCTGTCCGCACCCTTGCGCCCGGAGCCGAGACCCGAATGGCCTGGCGCGTGGGCAAGTCGGCGCTTCCCTGGTCCGTGGAGGCCGAGGCGAGCGGCCCGGAGGGCGCGCAGGAGGCCACGCGCCTGTGGCTGCCGGGCGGCGCCTCCCGGTTCCTCAAGCGCCTGCACGCCACGCCCCTGGGCACCGAGCCGCCGGTGGCCCGGCCCGTGGGCCAGGCAGGACGCGCGCGCCTGACGACCGCGCAGGGGTACCGCATCGACGAAGACTCGCCCAGCCCGCCCGTTCGCTTCCTCGGCGGGGCGCGGCCCGAGGCGCTGGTCTTTTTTCATTACTCGGCCGAGGCGCTCCGGATCGATGCGCTGGTCCTCGGTGAGCGCGTGCACCTTGCGCCCGGGCACGAGCCCGTGTACTTCGGCACGTCCCTGGAGCTGGCCCTCGCCGCGGGCGAGGAGCCGGGGTTCGAGGCGGTCGTGGGTCTGCGCCGCGGCGGGCGCACGGAGGCCGCGCTGCGGTGTGTGCGCGGCCGGCGCAAGGCGGATCGCCCGGAACGCCACGGCGTGCGTCTGGACGCCGTGCCCGGGCCCGCGGGCCGCGCGGTCGCGTACCGGGCCGTGGTTCCGTGGGGCGCGGTGCGGTCCGGACTGAAGCCCAAGCCGGGGCGCACGGTGCGCTACTCGCTCGCGTTCATACGCAAGCGGACGGAAGCGGTGAAGGTCCATGACGGAATCCAGGGGACCAAGGACCCCGGGCTGTACGGAACGTTGCGCCTTGGTTGACCCGAACATGCCCGCAGAAAGGAGGAGGTATATGAAAACGGAACCGGTACGCATCACGGTGGGCGACGAGGCCCTGGAGCCCGCGGCGCGCACGCTCGCCCGGGAGCTCGGGGCCCTGTTCCCGGAGGCCGAGTTCCCGGTCGCGGAGGACGGACCGCAGGCAGGCCCGTGGCAGGTGCTCCTGGCCCTGGAGCCGCCCGCGGACACGCCCGACGCGGTGCGCAAGGCCGCCGAGACCGTGCGCGCGGCGGAGGCGGACGCGTACCTCGCGCACGCCTGGGAGGCCGAAGACGGCACGCGCCGATTGCTCGTCTTGGGCAACCGCAAGCGGTGCGTGTACTTCGGGGTGTTTCATTTCCTGCGCGAGGCCCACGGCATGTACCACGGGTTCCACGGCGACGTGCGCCCGGACCGTCCGGCCGCGTGCGCGCCGATCCCGGAGGAGCTCGCGCTGACCGAGGTCTCGCGCAATGCGGTGCGCAGCTACAAGCCCCAGGTTCTGGGCAACTACTCGGACCTGCACAGCCCCTGGGCCTGGGACACCGAGCGCTGGATGCAGTGCGTGGACTGGTGCGTGCGCCAGCGGTACAACGCGGTGCATGTGCTCCTGTTCGCGCAGATGAACTTCCTGCGTTACGACTGCGCGCCCGAGGCCCGGGGCGTGCCCGACCCGTACATGTCCACGGACGAGCGCATCCGGATGCTGCACGCGGTCATCGAGCGGTGCCACGAATACGGGCTGGAGGCGTGGATCGGGTACTGCACGAACGCCTCGACCTTCGAGTACCAGAAGCACCATCCGGACCACATGACCACGTCCACGAGCTTCTACCAGGGGTATCTGTGCTGGACCAAGGCCCGCGACCACCTGGCCGCCGTCGCGCGCGAGACGGTGGACACGTACGCGGACGCGGACGCGTTCACGATCTGGCCGCATGAGGGCGGGTGCAAGTGCCCGGACTGCGCGGACGGGCGCGCGTACCTGTCTCTGGTGCTGGAGGCCTACCAGTACATCCGCGAGCGTTACCCGGACAAGGCAGTGTACCTCCTGGACTGGCACTTCCCGACCAAGGACTTCCTGGACCGGTACGGCGACGAGATCCCGGAGGACATGACGTTCCTGAACGTACACATGGATCGCATGCTCGTGGACGAGGTCCGCCACAACAAGCCCGTGATCCACCAGGCCTGCGTGGCGAACTGGGACGTGTCCAACGCGACCACGATCAGCCCGAACCTGCCCGAGATGCTCGACCGCGCGCGGAACTTCCAGCCCTACGTGGTCGGCTTCGAAGCGCACCACGTGAGCATGTTCAGTGGCGAGTACACCATCGACGCGTTTGGCGACATCGCCTGGGACCCCGACGCGTTCAGCGAGATCGCGCATCGGCGCAGGTATACGCAGGCGATCTACGGCCAGGGCGAGGCCGCGGCCGTGGAGGAGATCCTGGAGCTTCTCTCCTGCGCGTGGCGCACCCCGTTCCACAATTACACGGGCTGGCCGCTGTGCGACGGGGCCGACGACCAATTGCTCAGCGCCGAGCGGGTCGGCGGCATGGGCTACCGGTACGAGCGCCAGGACGGGATGGTGCGCCTGGCCGGAGGGCCGGTGGACCTGCGCACGGGCGCGG
>CAZOBJ010000008.1:14275-56927 GCA_964577825.1 uncultured Planctomycetales bacterium | reverse complement strand
CGTAGTTGCCCCAGCCCAACAGCGCCTCCTCGCCGTCGAGCACGAACCGAAGCGCGCCGTCGTCCGTAGCGCCCAGCTCGCGCACGCCGTGGAACGTGGTGAAGTTCCCGTGCCCGGGCGCGGCCAGGTCCCAGGTGCGGCCGGTCGTCTCGGAGAGGTGCTCCTCGGTGGGCGGGAGCAGGAACACCTTGGCCCGGTCAAAGGGGCTGTCCGCGCCCCGGGCCGCAACGGCGACCCCCATCGCCGCCCACAGGAGTCCGACCGCCGCCGCCCTCGTCCGTGCACCAAGCCTTTGCCGAGCCATCGCATGCCCTCCCTGTCCCCGTTCGGTGTGCCTTGCGGGCCGCTGCGGGCCGCGCGTGCCGGCAGACTACGCGCTCGCGCGTGCGCGCGCAAGAGGTTGTGTCGCGGGGCGCGAAGGCGTGAGACGGGCGGCGCAGACCGCGCGCACGGTCATGCGCTCGCGCCAATGGCGGGAGTGAGAGACGCCAACGCCCCCCTCCCGGCCGCACGAAGCCGAGCCGAGAGGCCGTGGTTCAGGGAGTCTTCGCGCGCGCGGCGCGAGGCTACTCTGCGCCTCGGCCCGGCCAGCCGGCCAGGCGCGCCCAGATCCACCACGCGGCGTACGCGCGCCGGTTGCCGGTGATGTGATTGTTCGCGTGCGCGGGCAGCTTCGGCTCGCCCGAGCGGAAGTTGCGGTTCACGAACCAGTCCTGGCCCTGTTCGTGGGCCTGCTGGTACGCGAGGTGGATCCGGTTGCTGTTGCCGTTCACGTCGGGGTGGTAGGCGTCCGTGCCGTAGTCGTAGCAGTCCTGGCTCCAGTAGTCCAGGCACAGGTGCCCGCGCCGGCGGCAGTAGTCCACGATGCGCTGGCGGTTCTGGAAGGGAGACTTGATGTAGGGCGGCTCGGGCGTGTCCGCGTCGTCGCCGCGCGCGTACCCGGTCATGAACACGAAGACCACCGCGTTCGCCCGGGTGCGGCCCTTGGCGCCCCCGGGCCTGTACAGGGCCGCCAGCTCGCCGAAGTCGTCCAGGTACCGCTGCACGTCATGGCCCTCGATGCTGCACCAGGACCACATGACCACGTTCACGTGCGCGTGGTCCGGGTGGTCGAGGTACTCGATGGTCTTGCGGTAGTACTGGGTGTGGCCCTCGGCGTCCATGCTGTCGTGGCTCAGGTCCCTGGCCTCGGAGTACACCTTGACCGGATGGTTGGGCCGGTAGTCGATGTCGAGCTCCTTGGGCTGCGCGCGCCCGTCGAAGGAGACCTTGTACAGCTCTGCGTCGCCCGGCTTGTACTCCATCAGGCCCCGCAGCCCGTCCACGACCTGCGAGGAGTGCGAGGTGCCGCAGTACATGATGTGCAGCCTCTCCTTGGCCGCGCGGATGTATTGTTCCGGGATGCTGCGCAGCACCGCCTCCTTGGCCACGGTGTAATCGGCGATCACGGGACGCGCCTCCTGTGCTCGGGTTGCGGTCGAAAGACCCAGGATGACCATGCAGGCGCCGATCAACAGGCCCAGCGCTCTTGCCTCATTGCCCGGTGCGTGCCCTCGATTCCTATCCATCGTGCGTCCTCACTGTTCGCGAACACGCGCCGCGTCACGCGCGCGGCGCGGCCTACCGTACGATCTTCTAATCCTTCGCGGCCTTTGTGCCCCCCGACTCGGCGAGGTCCGCGGCGATGAGGCGCGCGACCTTCTCGCCCGAGCGCAGCATGCCGCCGAAAATGGGCCCCATGCGCGGGCCGCCGAACGTGGCGCACACAGCCATGCCCGAGATCCACAGGCCCGGAAAGACCCGGTCCGCGCGGTCGACCACAAAGGCCTCGCCCGCCTCGACGTCCAGCGCCCCTTCGCCCTGCAACCCTTTGCCGCCCTCGCCGAAGAGCCCCCGGCGCGCGAGCGCGTGCACCAGGAACGCGTCATGGCCCGTGGCGTCCAGGACCGCCTGCGCCGAGAAGACCACCGGGTCGATGGGTAGCGACCCCGTCAAGGCCGTGCGGTTGGCCACCACCCCGCGCACGCGGCCCTCGCGCACGCACAGGTCCTCGGCCATCATCAGGTTGAAGAGCACAGCGCCCGCCTGCACCGCGCGCAGGCACAGCGCGCACGCGAGCGCCATGGCGTCCAGGGTGCACAGGTCGTCTCCGGCAGGCTGGGTGGAAAGATCAAGCTCGTCCAGGATGGGCGCGGCCGCCTGTTGGACGACCACCTCGTTCATGCCCGCGGCCCCGCCCCAGATGCCCCCGCCCGGGGCGAGGCGCTTCTCGAGTACCGCGACCTTGACCCCCTGGCGCGCGAGGTGCCAGGCGGCCACGAGCCCGGACGGGCCCGCGCCCACGATGACCACGTCGCTTTCCAGCCGGTCGGTGAGCTTGCGGTGATACGCGTCCACAATGGCCGTGGACATGCGCGATTCGGTGGATGCTCCCATGGGTGCGCTCCTCGCAGGGTCCGTGGCGCGGATGCCGGGTCCGCCGGGCGCCCGGGCTTCGTGGACAGCGCCGCCCGGACCCTCGTATATACACCACGTCCCCCGAATCCGCAAGTCGGTGGTGGGCCGATGAGGGGAAGGGGCTTAGGGGGGCGGGACGCAGGTGCCGTGACCCGCCGACTGCCCGACGAGTCCATGCGCGACATCGACACCGTGCGGCAGGGGCGCGCCAGGCGGCGGATACGGCGTTTGACATTGCATTGTACCTGGAGTAGAGTGCCGACGTACTATCGCCCGGAGGGCGGCAACACGCAGAACTCGGTTGAGAAGTTGACGGTGTGCTACCGGTGCAGGATTCAGCGACGCGGTCCTGGCGCGCCCCTCATCGGCATGCCGTGAGGGCATTCGCAGGCAGAATAGGCCGGCAGAGGAGGGGCCATGACGAGGCCCGGGATCCGAAAAGGCGCGACGCCGTACAAGAGCGGTTGCAGGTTTGCGGTGTGGGCGCCGCACGCGGATGAAGTCTTTGTGACCGGCTCGTTCAACGAATGGAGCAAGGATGCGCATCCGCTCGCAAAGGCCCCCGACGGCGTCTGGTCCGCCGATGTGCCGCTCGCCAAACCAGGCGACGAGTACCGATTCCGCATCCTGACCCACGGACGAGAGCTTTTCCGAATCGACCCCTACGCGCGAAGGGTAACGACTTCAGTCGGCAATGGGGTCATCATTCGCCCAATGTCCCGCAGGGGGCGCAGCTCGTTCACGCCTCCGCCGCTCAATCAGATGGTCATCTATGAGTTGCATATCGGGACGTTCGGCAAGAAGACCAGCGAACACGGCCCCGGCAACCTGGAGGGCGCGATTGAACGGCTCGATCACCTGAAGGAACTGGGGGTCAACGCCGTAGAAGTCATGCCCATGGCGGAATTCCCCGGCGGGTTCTCGTGGGGGTACAACCCTTCTCAACTCTTCGCGGTGGAGAGCGACTACGGCACGCCGCGCACGTTCGAGGAGTTCGTGGACGAGGCGCACAAGCGCGGTATCGCGGTCATTGTGGACGTGGTCTACAATCACTTGGGGCCGGGAGACCTGGGACTGTGGCAGTTCGACGGCTGGAATGAAGCCGGCAAGGGCGGCATCTACTTCTATAACGACTGGCGATCACAGACGCCCTGGGGAGATACGCGACCCGACTACGGGCGCAAGGAGGTCCGCGAATACCTCCGAGACAACGCGTTGATGTGGGTTCGCGACTACGGCGTTGACGGTTTGCGTTGGGATGCGACGGCTTATGTGCGCAACGTCTACGGGAATGACAGCGATCCCGGCAGCGACTTGCCGGACGGCTGGACGTTGATGCAGTGGATCAACGGCGAGGTGCGCGAAGCGCCCAACAGCGTCTTCAGCATTGCCGAGGACTTGCGCGGCAACCCCATGCTGACGAAGGCGGGGAAGGATGGCGGCGCCAATTTCAGTGCCCAATGGGACGGCCGGTTCGTCCATCCCGTGCGAGCCGCCCTCGGCGCACCCGAAGACGCATCGCGAGACATGAGCGCGGTGCGCGAGGCCATGCTTCACCGCTACTTCCTGAATGCTTTCGAGCGCGTCATCTACACGGAGTCCCACGACGAGGTCGCTAACGGGAAAGCGCGCGTGCCCGAGGAGGTCGATCCCGGCAAGGCCGCCTCGTGGGCGGCGAAGAAGAAGTCTGCCCTGGGAGCGGCGCTTGTCTTCACCGCGCCGGGCATCCCGATGATTTTCCAGGGCCAGGAGTTCCTTGAAGACGACTGGTTCCACGATCAGGACCCCTTGGATTGGTCGAAGAAGCGGCGATTCGCCGGCATCTTCCGCTTGTATCAAGACCTGGTGCGTCTGAGAACGAATCGTGACGGCCATTGCGGGGGACTGTGCGGACAGGAGGTCAGCGTCTATCATCTGGACAACGAACGCAAGGTCATGGCCTACCATCGCTGGCACAAGGGAGGGCCGGGAGACAGCGTCCTCGCGGTAGCGAATTTCTCGACTCAGCCTCAGCACGACTACACCATCGGGTTTCCCGCCGAGGGCGAATGGGTAGCGCGATTCAACAGTGACAGCAGGGACTACGACAGCGAATTCGGCGACTGCGGCCCCGCAACCGTTCCGGCCTCGGGACCGGGGCACGACGGACTCCCCGCGAAGGGGACCTTAGACATTGGCCCGTACAGCGCCGTTGTGCTGTCGCAGACTCCAAAACGAACCGGGGATGTTCGGGCCGCCTATGGTTCTTGAGCAGGGCCGTCCTCATCTGGCATGGGGCGTTCCAGGCACGGACAACCCAAGTCCGCTGAGATGTGTCGGCCGAGGCTGGAAGTTCGAGCCCGGAGGGACGAGGGATTCGTCTTCGCCGAGGCTTCGGCGGCCCTAGGGGAAGGGGCCCTAGGGGAAGGGCCGCCTAAGTGCAAGCGTCCGTGCTCGATTGACACCGGTTCTGTGCAGGGGTACATTCGAGCGTGATGTGGGGATCTGGGGCGATCCTTGCCTGAGGGGGCCAATGCGCATGCGTGACGGGGTCCGGTGATGAGCGCGGAAATGGCCGTCACGGCCCTGGCCGGTGTGGTCGTTGGCATCGCGGTTGTACTGCTCTTGCGCGCTCGCGCGCGCGGGTCCGTACGCCGAGCCGCCGCCCTAGCCGGCGTGGTGGCCGGCCTGCTGGTTGTGCTGCTGCGGGTCATGGCGGCGCAGTAGCTCGGGCTGGAATGGGCGGCGTTCGTCTTTATCGGCGTGCTTGTGCTCCTAGTGCTGGCGCAGGCTCTTCGAGGCGCGGCGTTCCTCACGACAAGGCCCTCGGTCATCACGGGACTCATCCACGCGCTTGTGCCCGCTGCCGTGATCTGGCTGGAGGTGCCTCAATGCGAGGCGCTCTTTCGTGATGTGCAGGCGCAGGTGCCGGAGCCCCTGGTAGTTGTGCTCAATCTGGGCAGGATCGGGCACGAGCATCCGTTGATGACGCTGCTGGCGCTGGTGCTTTTCGCCTTCGCCAGTGGAACCGCGAGCGCCGTGCTGTCGCGACGAGCGGGCAGGGCGGCTGCGCGCTGGTATTTTGCGGGCGTGCTGATCCTGGAGCTCCTCCTCCTGGTGGGAGTGACGCTGCTCGCGTACCTGCCGCTGATGGGGATGATGTCCCGTGTGGCGGGGCCAGCCTAGACCGCGCAGCAGGGTCCGGCCGGCCCGGCTCGGCCGCGCGAATCCGCAAGACGGTGGCAGGTACTGACCGGAAGAGAGCAGCTGGCGGCGCGGCGGGGCGTGTCTCAAGGGCGCCCGGCTATCGCTCGCGTTGCGCGTCGCCTTGCGAATCGGGATGCTCGTCGGCGAAGGCCTGCACGAGACTCCAGAACCGCCACCGGGTGAGCCGCGACCGGGTGCCGGCGCGTGCCTTCGTGCCTGTCCGCCTACCCGCCCGGCTCGTCGGCCGCCTGGATCTTCACCAAAGGATGGGGCTCGTCGGCCTCCGGCTCGGTGACCAGGAACCGGAACCTGGCGCTGCGGCGCGTGACCATTTTGATGAGCACCGGGTTCCACCCCGGGTGCAGGATCGCGCGCACGCGCGCGGGCTCGGCGCGGCCCTGCCCGTACCGGGGCGCGCCCGCGCCGCCGTGGGCGAAGACCGGCTCGCCGTTGACCCACACGCGGATCGCGTGGAACACGGGGATATGCAGGTCCACCGGGTTCTCTTCGGTGAGCGGCACGAGGTGCGGGAACTGCAAGCGCGTGTACGCGTACACCACGCACCAGTGGTCCGCGGCCACGTCCGGGCGGATGTTGGCCTGGTGTTCGGTGGCGCGCAGCTTTCGCCACGGGCCCGCGCCCGCGGGCGGCGCGGGCGGGTCCAGAGGTGCGGACTCGTCCACGTGCGCGGTCTCCATGCCCCGGTAGTCGGCGGGCACGTCGGCGTGGCCTTTCAGGTCCGTGCGCTCGTCCCCATAGGCCGGGGCGAAGGGCCCGAGCACCAGCCATTCGTCGACCGCCACCTGAAGGTCTTCGCTCAGGGAAATCGCGTTTGCGCACCGGCGCATGCGCGGCCACAGCGTTGCCCCCTTGCGCCGGGATCGGCCGCGCGCGGCGCGCTCACCGGCGGGCGCGACAAAGAGGAGCCGGGCCCGCTCGGCGGGAACCAAGGCTTCGATGCGGCTTCCGTTCACGGACAGGGGCGCGTCGCAGGGCAACATGTCCAGGGCCTCGAGCCGGCCGGGTCCGCATCCGAGCCGCTTGCGCGAGAGCGAGACGGTGGCTCGGGTCTCGTCGCTTGCCAGATTGGCGAGCACGAGGAGCATGCCCTTGCCCGGCCGATTCCACAGACTGGCGCGCACGCACTCGGGCGCAGCGCGCACGAGCGAGGCATTGGTCCAATACGGGCGCCAGTCCGCGCGCAGACAACCGAACGCGTCCTGCACGGCCCAGACGCTCGTCAGGAGCGAGTTGTGATACGCGCTCTGCGTGCCCGGCCGGGGCAGGACCCCGTGCAGCAGGCCCACGGCCAGGGCGAACTCGAAGCTCGCGTAGGAGATGATGTCGCTGGCAACCCCCCACTGGGGCGTGCCTATGTGGAAGGCCCGCACGGAGTCGAGCCCCGCCTTGCGGAAGTCGCCGCCGTACTGCTCGCCGCCGAAGCAGTCGGTGGCGAAGTGCGCGGAGAAGCAGCACGGCCCGGGGTTCGCATGGATGCTCACACGTGCGCCGGGCTTCACGGACCGCACGGCCACGTACACGCGCTCCATGAGCTCGCGATCGGCCCACAGGGGCGCCGCGGCGCGGCGCGTGCCGTCGGCGAGCGTGTACCCGCACCCGTGCAGGGCGTTGCCGCAGGGGCCGGTCCAGGACGGGAAACCGTCCAGGTACACCCCGTCCAGGCCGTAGGTGCGCATGACGTGCTCGATGCCGGCCACGATGAAGTCCTGCCATCCCGAGACCGGGCACATGTGGAACGCGGGATCGTGCGGCGGCCGGTAGGGCACATACCCGTGCTCCTGGCGGCGGCCGTCGACCATCAGGCGCCAGTTTTCGCCCCACACGGGCCACTCGGGCGCGCCGGAAGAGAGCTCCTTGCCGAAGTACACGAGCAGCTCCAGCCCCACGTTGTGGCAGCGGCGCACCAGGGCGTGGAGACGGGCCTTGTCCCTGGTCTCCGGATAGGCGTGCAGGTCGGACCAGTCGGAGTGATAGATGATCGTGCGCGCGCCCTTGGCGTACCAGGCGCGCAGGTCGGCTTCCGACAGGTCGTAGGCGCGCTGCAGGTGCACGTTGCGATACCGGTGCGCGCCCGGGGCCGGCGGGCGCCAGGGGTTGGCCTGAAGCCCGAACTCGAACCGCAGCGGCGCGGTTAGCCGCCGGCGCGCCTGCACGACCTGCATGCGCAACACGAGCGCATTGCCTCGGGGAAGGAGGGCAAGCGCCCGGTCGCCGCGGTCCCACATCTCGTCCGAGGCCCCGCCCCACCCGAGGCCGACCTCGTCCGTGCCCGTCCAGACGAGCGGGGTGAACTCGCCGTGCGCGCCCCGGGCGGGCAGGTCGTCCACGCGCACCGCGCCCGCGAACGGCGCGAACAGGAACCGGGCCTGACTGCGTTTGATCGGGATGTCCACCGCGAGCCCGTCCAGGTCGACCGGCTCGAGCGGCATGGCCTCGACCTGTACGCGCAGGACTCCGTCATAGTACAGGGTTACGCGGCTCGTGAAGAGAAGCTTGCCACACCGGCCCGTGGCCGTGCGGCTGGCCCAGCGGCCGTGGGGGTGGCGCGCGACCGGCGAGGACTCGCACTTGCGCCACCGCAGCGCGTGGCCGTCCACCGTGGCCGACAAGCCGATCGGCCGGGCCAGGAGCTCCTGGGATTGGCTGGTGATCCGGGCGGGCAGGGGATGGCCGTCGAGCGCGTGCGTGCGCCCCCAGCATGCGAGGGTCTCGCCCGTGACGCGCACGGGCGTCCAGGGCTCGGGCACGCGGTCGGTGCGGCCTGCCTGATGCATGAACGAAGGAATCGGAAGCGGCGGGCGGGGCATGGTCGGTCCTTTCTTGATCCGGCGACGTGGGCCAGCGAAGGCTGGCTCGTGTCCCGGTGCTTAGCGCAGCCGACGGATTTGCGCAAGGGATTTTCGGTGCGGCGGCAGGCCGATGGGCGAGGACATTTCCTACATCCCGGGCGCGTGCCACGGTGCGGCCCGCGGATCGCCCGGAATCCGCTGCGGGCTTGCTCGACGCGGTGGAACGGCGCGCTTCGAGCGGATGGAAGAAAAGGGTTGCGAACATGCACAGTTTGTATTAGAGAGACCCCCGACCGAAGGGGCGCCGCTGCTGCGAGGCCGTATGGGCCGGTCCGCAGGCGCGCGACGCGTGGACGCTTGCACAGGGAGAGCCGCGATGCGCAGCCAACGATTGGGGGTCATGTGGCTGGTGGCCGGGGTCCTGGCGGCCGGGGCGCTTGCCGCCGGCGAGGCGCAGGAGGCCCCGTTCACCATCGGGGAGCTCTTCTCCCGGGGCCAGAACTTCGTGCTGCCCGAGCATCAGGAGCGCTTCGGTCCCGACCACCTGGGCCGCACCTGGGACTTCACCCAGCCGGACCGGGGCAACTTCACGTTCCTGGCCGGCGTCGAAGACCTGAGCGCGCCCAACGCGGACACCCTGGCCTTCGCCGTGGCCGAGGACGGCGCCACCCTGGGGTGGGGCAACTACGCGGGCAAGGTGCCCAAGACCGAGCAGGTCAAGCTGTGGTCCGGGTCGCAGGTGATCTTCGACCTGCGCGTGGACGCGGAGGGCACCTTCGAGTGGGAGGCGCGGTTCTGGGCCAACGGCGAACGCGACGGCCCCGGACGCCGGGACCGCAACCTGCGCGAGGGCGCTGTGGAGGGTGGCGACTGGCAGGAAGTCTCGATCCTGGTGCCCAGGGAGCTGCCCCGGCGCGACGGCTGGGACATCCACCTCAGCGCGCCTGAGGGCACCGAGGTCCAGCTTCGCAACCTGCGCATCGTTCGCGGCATCGCGGACGGGTACTTCCGCAAGGAATTCGACCTGCCCGAAGGCAAGATCTGGAAGGCCGTGGTGACCGTGGGCAACCAGGCGCACCTGTACATCAACGGCCAGAAGGTGCCCTGCCAGAACATCATCACCATGCGGCCCAACTTTTTCGGCGCAAGTATGTACTGGTGCGAGGATCTGGACATCACCGAGTACCTGCGCCCCGGGGCCACGAACTGCGTGGGCCTGTACGGGTGGCGCCAGGGCTACGCGCCGTACGTGATGCTTCAGGGGAGCGTGATCCTGAGCAACGGCGAGCGGGTCTTGCTGGACAGCGACGAGACCTGGACCTGGACGCCCGAGGCGGCCGGAGCCTGGAGCGAGCCCGGGCACGACGCGTCCGCCTGGCAGCCGATGGGCACCGAGGACCCGCGCTGCGGCGAGCCCGTGCAGGTGCGCGCGCGATGGATGCTCAACTACAAAGAGACCACCGCGCGGCCCGTGCACGACGGGTACATCACCCTGGAGAACCCGCAGGACCTGCTTCTCTACTACCGCGAAGAGGCGCCCGTGGAGGTGTACGTGCGGGCGCCCAACGGCCTGGCCGCGCAGGAGCCCGTGGTGGAGTGGACTGTGCGCCGGTACGCGCGCGGCGTGCCCCTGGGCACGTTGTCCGAGGTGGACAGCGGCACCATGGAGGCGTTCGAGTACCGGGGCGCCTCGCTCTTGTACAAGGTCCGCCCGGGCAGGCTGGACCGCGGCGTGTACACCCTGCACACGCGGCTTGTGGCCGCGGACGGCACCGAGCTCGACAACCGCGTGCCCGAGCCCTTTGTGGTGACCGGCCGCATCGCCATGGACAAGACCCTGGGCGAGACGTACGAGGCCGGCATGGACCTGGAGCTCGAGCACGAGGTCGACTTCACCCAGCCGGACACCTATCCGTGGGTCGAGTGCGACGGGGACGACCGGCCCACCGACGAGGACGGCCCGGCGACCGACGACAGCCTGGCGGTGACCGAGCCCAGCATCGTGACCGCCGGGGACCTGACCTATCGCGAGACGCGCGGGGCCTTCGGCTCGCAGTTCGCCACCCTGTACACGTTCGAGCATCCGGGCGACTTCTACCTCATGGTGCTCGAGTACCCGCAGGACGCGCAGCGGTGGCAGGGCGTGTATTGCGCGCCCCGGTACTGGGGCCTCAACCACCAGTACACGAAGAGCGGGCCTTCGGCCTATTGCGGGGGCCGGTATCCGTTGAGCGGGGAGATCGAGACGCTCAAGTGGGTGTACCGGCCGGACCCGGGCGCGCATTCGCTGGCGGTCATCAACCTGCACAACACCGAGGCGCGCGTGCCCGCGGCCGCGAGCAAGCTCAAGATCTACCACATCCAGAACGGCCTGCCCGAGCTGCACGCCACGGACAAGCACGAGCGATGGAACGGGCTGTTGACCGAACGCACCGTGCCGCGGCGGTTCTGCAAGCGGCTCGTGCCCGTGTACGAGCGTGACGAGGAGGTCCCGGGCACCGTGGCCGAGGTGGCCGATCGCGCCGAGCCGGGCCTGGACCCGGTGCTGTACATGTGCGATTCGCTCGCGTTCTTCCTGGACAGCTCCGAGGCCTACGCGCGGTACATGCGGTTCGCGGGCCAGAACGTGCACATGATGGGCTGTTACCAGTACTCGAACCGCAACACGCCGTTCGTGCCTCCGCCCGGCGACGGCAGTCCGCGGCTGGTGGAGGGCGTCCGGGACGTGTTCGCGCGCGTGCTGGAGGCCAACAACATAGACTTCTTCGCCAGCGTCGAGTTCTGCTACAACACCCGCATCCGCGACCGGGCCCGCGAGATGGGCGGCATGCCCGACGAGGGATACTGGGACACCATGTTCATGGTGGACGCCCAGGGCGGGGAGGCGGAGCTCCTGGGCGGGCTGTACGGGTGGAACTTCAACCATCCGTTCGTGCGCAGCGAGATGCTCGCCATCCCGCGGGTGCTGGCCAAGAAGTTCGCGCACCTGTCGAACTTCCGGGGGATCAACTGGACCCCGTACTTCGGCGGGGATTGGATCCCGCTGTATCGGGTGCGCGACATCCCCGATCCCCTGGGCCTGGACTACAGCGACGCAACCGTGGCCAAGTTCGAGCGGGAGACCGGGTGGCAGCTTCCCATCAGCCTGTCCGACCCGAACCGGTTCGAGAAGCGCCACGCCCTGCTCACCTCCGAGGCCATGCGCGAGCGGTGGGTGCAGTGGCGGGCCGAGTCGCTGGCCGGGTTCTTCTCCAAGGTCGCGGACCTCACCCAGGGCCGGCGCGCGGACCTCGTGTGCGTGGCCGACCTGTACATGAACGCGATCCACGAGCAGGAGTGGCACCAGAGCGGCAAGACCGTGAACGAGTTCCTGCGCTCGTGGGGCTGGGACGTGGAACTGTTCGGAGAGGACAAGACGATCTGGCTCACCCACACGATGAAGGGTGTGCTCAACGATGTGGTCAATGCGCGCCGGTCGGGCCGCGGCCTGGACATGTCCGGCCACCCGCAGTGGTTCGACACTTTCGACGACCAGGCCAACCGGTCCGTGCAGGTGAAGCACAACTGGCGCGAGATGGAAAACTACGCCTGGGCCCTGCCCCCGCGCGAGGGCTGGCCGCGTCCGTTCCAGGCCACCCTGGCCCCGCAGCCCGCGGGCACGTTCACGCGCGAGGTGTGGGTGCGGGCGCTGATCGGCCTGGACCCGCGCCTGTACTTCTACGGATTCAGCGACGCCACCCTGTTCGAGGGCAACGAACAGCCGCTGCGCGAGTTCAACCAGGTCTTGCGCACCCTGCCCGCGCAGACGTTCGCGCCCGTGCTGGAGACCGGGTTCGACACGAACCTGGCCATCCGGGAGCTTCGCCGCAACGGGCGGCTCCTCTTCTACGTGGCCAACCCCGGCACTTGGCCGGTGGCCGGCACGATCGACCTGGAGGGGGCCGAGTCAGTGGCCAACCTCGTGACCGGCGAGGCCGCGGACGCCGAAGCGATCGACGGCGGCCTGCGCGTGCCGGTGGCGCTGGACCCGCTGGGGGTGGCGTCCTTCTCCGTGCCCACGGACCAGGCGCGCATCACCGACTGGGAGGCGCAGGCCCAGGAGAGCGACGGGCTCGGCCATCTGGAGGCGCAGGTCGCGCGCGCGCGCGAGCTCCTGGGCACGCAGTCGGCGCGCACCGTGCTCACCCTGGACGACCTCGCGTACATGGAACAGACCGTGTCCGGCGCGGAACAGGCCCTGGACGAGGGCCGCGCGGCCGCGGCCCTGTATGCCACGAGCTCCACGAAGTACTGGATGCTCGTCAACGAGTACATGGAGGTCGGCGCCAAGTACGGCACCCGGACCGAGCACCCCACGGCGCTGCAGACCGAGCCCAAGTCGGCCGAGGTGCCCTGGATCGACGAGCCGCCCACCATCGACGCGCAGCTCGACGACGCGGTGTGGGCCGAGGCCGTAAAGCTCACGGGCTTCATGAGCGCAGACCAGATGCCGGCCATGGCCGAGACCACGCTGTACGCGGCCACGGACGGGGAGAACCTGTACCTGGCCGCGCGCTGCCTGGACGGCTCGCCCGAACAGGTGAAGGGCGACGCGAAGCGCGAGGAGGAGGGCACCGTGTTCCGGGACGACTGCCTGGCCATGTTCCTGCAGCCGGACCGCGACATGCCCACCTACTACCAGATGGCGGTCAACCCCCTGGGCGTGAAGTTCGACCAGCGCGTGGTCGGCGGATCGCGCGACTACGAGTTCGCGCCGCCCTGGACGGTGGCCGGCCGCAAGACCGACCAGGGCTGGCAGGTGGAGGTGAAGCTCCCGGCCGAGAGCCTGGACGGGACCATCGCGCGAGACAAGGTCTGGGGCTTCAACGTGCACCGGGGGTTCCGGGGGAACCTGTTGCCCCCGGTCTCCTGGTCGTATACGCCGGACAGCTGGCATACGCCGGACCAGTTCGGCGAGCTTGAGTTCTGAGCGATCGGGCGCAAGCCCGCCTCGTCCTTGTCCTTTTCCTGTCGGGGAGGGCAGGGCGCGAGCCGGTCGCGCAACCGGATGTACGTTTTCATCGTTGCTGGCTTGCCGGGTGCAGGTCCGCCCTGCGCCCGGTGGTGAAAGGTGAGGCGGTATGCGAGTTCGAACCACTGGCCTGGGGGTCCTGGTGGCGGCGGTCGGCGCGACGGTCGGCTGCGGCCTGCACCACCCGTTCAAGCTCACCCCGGTCGACCTGGGTCCGGACCGGGTGCATTCGGTCATCGAGGAGCGTCTCGAAGACCAGCGCCGCGAGGCCTCGGGCGCGCGCCGGTGGCAGCGCTTCAAGGAGGACACCTACCAGTCCGACGAGATGATCGAGCGCCACCGCACCGCGCCCGACCGGGTGAGCCGCCGACACGAGGTCGCCCGGATGCTGCTCGAGGACGGGGCCTTCAGCCTGGACGACTGCCTGGCCTTCAGCCTGCAGTACAACGACGAGATCCAGGCCCGGCGGTCGGCCATCGAGGGCGTGGGCGCGCAGGCGCTGCTGGAGCACTCGCGGTTCCTGCCCCAGATCGTCTACAGCCTGGAGAACGAGAGCCTGCACGCCACCGGCGCGGAGGGCTGGACCCACGAGCGCGAGCACACCCTGCGCGCGGACCAGCTGTTCCTGGAGTTCGGCAAGGAAGACGCCGACGACGTGGCGCTGCGCGCGGACCAGCGCCAGGCCCTGTTCAGCTACGAGAACGAGGTGGAGGACGTCCTGAGCACGGTGCGCACGAAGTTTTTCACCGTGCTCATGCGCCAGCGTCAGATCGCCCAGCGCCACGAGCTTCTCAAGGAGTTCCAGGCCCGATACAAGCGGGTGCAGCGCCTGGAGCAGGACCGCCGGGTGCTGGAGGTGGACGTGCTCACCGCGCGGCTCAACGTCCTCAACGAAGAGGAGCGCATCAACGCCCTGCAGCGCGAGATGCTGCGCCAGAAGACGGACCTTTTGCACTACACCGGGCTGCCGCTGGAGATGCTCGACGCGCCGCTCGCGGGCGCGTGGAGGCCCTTCGCCATGCAGCTGGAGGAGGCCATCCGCCTGGCCCTGCGCCGCAGCACGGATATCGCCCAGCAGCGCGACGTCGTGGCCGAGCAGTTGCGGAGCGCGCGCCAGGCCCTGTGGGCGTACGCGCCGGACTTCTCGCTGGAGGCCGGGCGCAACCTGCGCGGCGAGTCGGCGGGCGTGCAGTTCGGCGCGGACGACGGAACGTTCGGTCTGGCCGGATTCGCGGAGCGCAAGATCCCCAGCGAGCCGCCCGGCACCGAGTACACCGAGGACGAGAAGTACCTCAACCTCAGCCTGGAGCTGCCCCTGTTCGCCGGACTGGAGCGGCACGCGGACTACCTGCAGGAGCGCGCGAAGCTGGACGAAGAGCGCCACGACCTGCGCAACCGGATCAACCTGGTCGAGATCGGTGTGCGCAAGGCGTACCAGACGCTGCTCGAACGGCGCAAGCGATTGGAGATCCAAGAGGAGACCGTGAACATCAGCCGCGAGCGGCTGCGGGTGCAGGAGAAGTTGAAGGAACTGGGCAGGATCAGCGACAATGAACTGGAGACGTTCCGTGAGCGCTATTTCCGCGATCAGGACAGCTTCTTCAGCCAGCAGATCGTGGTGATGGAGGCGCAGGAGTCCCTGCGGGCGCAGATGCGCTACTTCGAGCCCGCGCCCGTGACCGTCTCCGACGTGCCCGCCATGGAGCGCAACCCCGCAGAGGTCGAGTCCCTGCCGACAGAGTCGCCGCCGGCGGACGCGGCGGATGCGACGGACGAGACACAGGAGGCCGAGTGATCCTATGGGCTGGACCCGCAGTGTTGCCATCCGGACCCTTGCGGCGGGCGTGACCGCCGCGCTCTTGATCGCCGCCGGCAGACCGGCGAACGCGCAGGAGGCCGCGGCCGACGAGCCCCAGGCCCAGGCCGCGCCCGAACCGGACGCCGACGTCGAGGAGCCTGCCGCCGAGTCGGAACCTGACGTCGAGGCCCAGGCTGCGCCGGAGGCGGGCGAGCCCGCCGCTGCGGCCGAGGGCGCGGCCGAGACGACGACCGTGATCCCGGAGGCCGGGGTCGGGCCCGGGGGGCAGGCGCTGAGCAAAGACGAGCTTCTGGACCAGCTTCGCATCCGCCAGGCGCAGCTCACCCTGGAGCAGGCGCGTGCGGACATGGAGCGCGCGAAAGTCGAGTACGACGAGGCCCTGTCCTTGTTCAACGAGAAGGTCTACACCGTCGAGCAGCTCAACAAGGCCGAGCAGGAAATGGAGCAGGCCGTGCTCGAACACGCCCAGGCTCAGATCGACCTGCAGCGCACCCGGCTCGAGTTTCTCACCGACGCGACCTTGATCACCGTGGTCGACGCCAAGAAGTACCGCGGCGAAGAGGACGAAGTCTTCGCCCGCATCATGTTGAAGAACGACAGCGACATGAACAAGGCGCGCGTGGTGATGGAGGAGAGCGAGGACTTCGCCGCGACGGACCTCAAGGCGCTCCTGGACATCGACAACGTGCTCGTGAGCCTGCGCAAGGGGAACGCGATCATCAGCGATCCGTACCAGCAGATCGTCCCGGAGCTGCACTACGGCGAGGAGAAGCAGCTGACCTTCCGGCTGCTCGACCCCGAGCAGGAAGAGGTCACCGTGTCCATCGAGTTCCTGGGCACGGAGCAGGAATACACCGTGGTCCTCAAGAAGGAGGCCGTGCAGGATCTGCCCACGATTCGGTCCAACCAATACGCGCAGCAGGGCGAGCTGGGCAGCAAGGTCACCTACGACCTGGAGCTCGAGCGCCTGGCCAAGACCGAGCAGAGCTTCTCGCTCGTGGTCCTCAATCTGCCGCAGGAGATCCCCTTTGCGTTCCTGGACCCGGGCAGCGGCGCGCGCATTACCCAGCTTCGGTTCAACCGACGCATCACCAAGCAGAACCTGAACTTCGAGGTCAGCGTGCCCGAGAAGCTGGACCAGTCCATGGTGGACACCGAGATCCGGTTCACGATCCTGGTGGTGCGCCACGAGGACCTGCCCGAGGTGTACGAGCTGCGCACGAAGCACAAGGACGAGCGCGTGCCCGCGCAGGAGGTCGCGAAGCTGAAGGGCAACCGCACCACCCTCATTCTCATCCCCAAGGGGACCGGCAAGCTGGAGATGGTGGTGGGCAACGCGTTTCGCGAGGTGCTGCAGAACGAGCCGGTGCAGCTCAAGTTCAACGCGCTCAACGCGGGCACCCTGGCCCTGCGCCGGGTGAGCCCGGAGCTGGTGCTGCCCCTGGAGTGGGAGGGCGCCCTCACGCCCAAGAGCGTGGAGCTGCTCGAACCGGGAGACAAGGTGCTCATCACCGCGGACATCACCCCGCCCCAGGACGTGCCCGTGGGCGAGTACACCGTGACCGCGGAGTGCGAGGGGTACTCGGGCATCGAGACCGTGGAGGCCGAGGACAAGGACTTCACCGTGCGGGTGGTCGCGGAGAGCAACATCACCGGCACCCTGATCCTGGTGGGGGTGCTGGTCGCACTCGTGCTCTTCATCGCCATCGCCAGCATCAAGATCAGCCGCCGGTAGCCCGCGGGCCGCGCCCGGACGAGAGGAGGAACGCATGCTGTCGATCCAGAACCTGCGCAAGGTCTACGAGGACGGGACCGTGGCCGTGGACGACCTGTGCCTGGAGGTCGCCGCGGGCGAGATCTTCGTGCTCCTGGGCGCCAACGGCGCGGGCAAGACGAGCACGATCATGCTCATCCTCGGATTCACCGAGCCCACGGCGGGCAAGGTGGAGATCCAGGGCATCGACGTGCAGAAGAACCCGCTCCAGGCCAAGCGGCACGTGGCCTACGTGTCCGAGAACGTGACCCTGTACGGCAACTTCACCGCGCGGCAGAACCTGCAGTTTTTCACCGAGCTCGCGGGCCGCCGAGGCGTGACCGAGGAGGAGTATCTCGACGCGTTCAAGCGGGTGGGCCTGACCGAGAACGCCTATCGCCGCCGGGTGCGCGGGTTCAGCAAGGGCATGCGCCAGCGCCTGGGCATCGCCATCGCCATCCTGAAGAACGCGGAGCTGATCGTGCTCGACGAGCCCACCAGCGGCCTGGACCCGAAGGGCGGGTTCGAGTTCCTGGACCTGGTCCAGGGCCTGCGCGCCGAGGGCAAGGCGGTGCTCATGTCCAGCCACGACATCTTCCGCGCGCGCGCCATCGCGGACCGGGTGGGCATCATGCGCAGCGGCATCCTGCTGGAGGTCATCGACAAGGAGCGCATTCAGCAGGTGGACCTGGAACAGATCTACCTCGAGTGCATGCGCGATACGCAGGCGGGGGCGACCTCCGCGGTTGTAGATTAGCTGTTGCCGAAAGGCGTCGGACCATGTTCCTTACGCTCCTGCGCAAAGAGATCCTCGGACATATCCTGTCCCTGCGGTTCGGGGTGACCTTTGCCCTGTTCCTGGTGCTCGTGTTCGCCAGCATGTACGTGGCGGTCAACAAGCATCGCAACGACGTCGACTCCTACGCCGACCGCGTGCGCGCCAACGAAGAGGCCCTGGAGCAGGTCCTCGCCGAGGACCGCAGCTGGGACCGGTACCGGCGGCTGTTCTACGACGAGGGCAAGAACGACGCGGTGCGCGGCTCGCCCTACGCCTGGCTGGGCGAGGGCCTGCAGGGCGCGTTGCCCGCCACGGTGAACACCAAGGGGTATGGGCGCACCGAGAACTTCGAGGCCGCCCTCGTGCGCAGTCCGCTGTTGGAGCTGTTGCGCACGCTGGACTTCGTGTACGTCGTGAACGTGATGCTGTCGCTGTTGGCGATCCTGTTCATGTTCGACGCGGTCTGCGGGGAAAAGGAAGACGGCACCCTGCGGCTGATGCTCTCGAACGCCGTGCCTCGCCACGACGTGCTGCTGGGGAAGTGGATCGGCGGGTACCTGGTGCTCCAGCTTCCGTTCCTGGTGGCGGTGGGCGGGGGACTCTTGTACGCGTACACGCAGGGGGTCTTTCAACCCGACCGGGAGAGCCTGCTGCGGGTGGGGCTGCTCATGGGGGTGGCGGCGCTCTACATCGCCGCGTTTTTCAACCTGAGCCTGTTCGTGTCCGCGACTACGCAGCGCGCGTCCACCAGCCTGCTGGTGTGCCTGTTCCTGTGGGTGGTCTTCGTGCTGGTGGTGCCCAACCTGGCGCCGGTGACCGCCAAGATCCTGGAACCCACCCCCACCCCGCAGAGCATCCAGGCCGAGAAGGAGGCCGTGGACAACGAGATCGAGCTGAAGAAGGATCGCGTGACCCAGATCTCGGGCGATCTCCAATACGGCGAGGCCGTGGAGGAGGAGATGGAGGAGCTCGACCGCGAGGGCGCGCAGCGCAAGCGCAAGTGGGACCAGTACTACCTCCAGCGCCGCGCGAAGCAGACGGACCTGGCCGCCACCCTGGGGCGGCTCACCCCGTCGGCGTGCTGGGTGTACGCGGCCACCAGCATCACGAACACGGGCCTGGAGTCTTACGAGGCCTTCGAGAAGGCCCGCCGGCAACTGGCCGAGGCCTTTGACCAGAAGCGTGAGGAGATCGGCCGGCTGATGCGCCGGTCGCGCGGGAGCGAATGGCCGGACGTGACCGCCCAGAACCTGCCCAGCTTCCACATGCGCTACCCGACGCTGCAGGGCTCGCTGCAACACGCGCTCAACGACATCCTGATCCTGGTGATCGTGAACGTGCTCTTCTTCATGTTGGCGTTCGTCTTCTTCCTGCGCTACGACGTGCGATAGGGCCCACCGGAGACCCCACGCCCATGTTCCTGCACATCGTCAAGAAAGAGCTGCTCGAACACCTCATGAGCCTGCGATTCGCGGTGGCATGCGTCTTGTGCTTCGTGGTGATCCTGGCCAGCCTGTTCGTGCGGTCTCAGGAGCACGCCATGGCCATGCAGGACTACCACCAGGCCGTGGCCGCGGAGGAGGCCGAGCGCGAACGGATGTATGCGCCCTGGCAGCTGGTGTGGCGGGGCGTGAACGTGCACCGGCGGCCCACGCCCCTGCGCATTTTCGTGGAGGGCCACCGGGTGGGCACCTCCGGGGTGCGAGTGGACGCAATGCATCGGCCCACCTTTGTGAGCGCCGAGCTGCAGAATCCCCACGCGGTGGTGTTCCCGGCCATGGACTTGGTGAGCTTCGGCGGGATCATCATGTCGCTGTTGGCCATTGTGTTCGGGTACGACGCGATCTGCGGAGAGAAGGAGCGCGGCACGCTGCGGTTGATGCTCTCTTACGCCGTGCCGCGGGACCGGGTGCTCCTGGGCAAGTGGGTCGGGGGCTATCTGGCCTTGATCATCCCGTTCCTCCTGTCGGTGCTCTCGGGCGGGGCCCTGTTGCAGTTGCAGCCGGAGATCGAGTTCACGCCCAGCGAGTGGACTCGGCTGACCGTGGTGGCCGGGCTCACGCTCGTGTACATCGCGGCGGTGTACTCCGCGGCGATCTGGGTCTCGGGCCTCACGCGGCGCGGGTCCACGAGCATCATGGTGCTGCTCATGCTCTGGATGGTCGTGGTGCTGGCCGTGCCCAACCTCGCCCCGCACCTGGCCCAGGCCTGGCGGCCCACCCGGGACTCGCACGAGATGGAGAGCGCCCGGCAGCTCGCGGTGCGCCAGGCCCGCGAGGAGTTCGAACAGAAGCGGCGCAACCTGTCCAGTCAACCAGGCCCGTGGACCGACCTGCAGGGCCGCGATCGCAGCCTGGCGCTGCGCGCGGGGCGGTTGGAGCTCCAGCGTGACGCGTCCCTGTCGGCCATGCAGGAGCTCTCGCGCCTGGAAGAGAACTTCCGCGCCGAGCTCGACGAGCAGATTGCGATCAGCCGATGGATTGCGCGCTTGAGCCCGTTCGCCTCGTACGTGATGGCCACGGCGGAGCTGGCCGACGCGGGGCTGTTGACCCAGCGCCATTTCCGTGATCGCGTGCGCGCCTATCAGGAAGGGGTGACCGAGTACGCGTTCGACCAGTGGATCGAGCCCCTGCGCGTGGAGTTGGAGACCGGGGAACGCCCCCCCCGGGGCGAAGACGACGAACCGGTGCCCAGCTTCACCTATCAGGCGCCGGCCGGCCGGGAGTACATGCGCGCGGTGATCGTGGACGCGGGGCTGCTCATGGCGCTGACCATTGCCTTCTTCCTGATGGGGTACGTGACGTTCCTGCGCTATGACGTGAGGTGAGGCCATGAGACGGATCCTGATTGTCGCGGGGGTGGTGGTGGCCGTGCTTGTGTTGTTCGCGGGCGCGGTGTGGATCAAGATGCACGCCTCCGACCCCGAGGTGCTGGTCGCCAACCTGCGCCGAGCCGAGGGCGAGGAGGCCGAGGACGCGCTGCGGGCCATCAACCTGGCCCGGGGCGACGTGGTCACGCCCCTGACCAAGGCGTTCCAGGACGAGACTGCGTCCGGGGAGTTCCGCCTGAAGGTGCTGGACGTGCTGTTCAAGCGCTACCACCGCGAACCCGATCCCGAACTGGAAGAGGTGCTCAAGCAGGCCCGCACCGACCCCCTGCCCGAGATCCGCCGCCGCGCGGTGTACAACTGGATCCTGTTCGGCGAGTCGGAGCACCAAGTCGAACTCCTGGACCGGCTCGACGACGAGGACCTGGTGGTGCGCGAGCACATCTACCGCATGCTCAACGACCGGCGCCGGGGCCGGTGGCTGTGGCGGCGGATCTCCGAGGAGCAGCACGCCGCGGTGCTCGAAGACGCCCAGCGGGATATGGACGCGCAGAACGAGACAGTCGCGTTTCTGGCCCGCGGGGTGATCGGCCGGGAGGTGGCCGACCGCGCCGACGACGCAAGCCAGGCCTTGCAGAGCGGGGACCCGGTCCAGGCCGAGGAGCTCCTCACCGAAGCGCTCACCCTCGATCCGGACAGCCACTACGCGCGCATCCGCCGGGTGCGGTATCTGCTGGCCACGGGCCGGCGCGAACAGGCCCTGGAGGCGGCCGACGAATACGGTGCGCTCGTGCGGGTGCCGAGGCTGTCGACCGCGCCCATTGCGGACGGCGACCCCACCGACGCGGTGTGGGACGAGGCCTGGACCACGGAGAAGACCTACAAGAACACCAGCCAATGGGTGGCCCAGCCCGCGGACGGACGGTCGCGGATCGCCATCGGGCATCGGGACAACACGGTCTACATCGCGGTGTGGGGGTACGAGAAGGACCTCTCGAAGCTCAGCATCAAGCACATGCAGCCCGACGGGCCGGTCCACCGCGACGACTGCGTGGAGATCGTGTTCGATCCGGACAACACCGAACGCAACGTGTACAAGTTCAATATCAATGCCGCCGGAGTGCTTGCGGACCGGTATGACCGGGGCAGGCGGGGCCAGGATGAGGACTTCCTGTGCGAACACGTGGCCAAGATGTTCCCGGACCGCGGCTATTGGGCGTTGGAGTTCGCCCTGCCGGTGAGCGAGCTGCATGACCGCACGCTCACCTCCGAGAGCCTGTGGGGCATCTTGGTGCTGCGCACGCGCATCGGGCCGGCCTCGGAGAGCGGGTCCATCTGGCCGACCTATGGGAACAACCTGAACTACCACCTCTATCCGCTGGCCGTGTTCGAGGATGCGCCCGCGCCCGAGCCGCCCGCTGAAGCGGAGCCAGCCGACGAGGCGGAGACGCAACCCGCGCCCGCGGCCGAGGAGTAGCTCCGGCCGGAGGGGCGCGCGCTACTCCTCTCCCTGTTCTCGGGGCGCGGTGCGCAGAAGGTCCGTGAGCCGCTTGACCGCTTCGCCGCTCGGGCTCATCTCTTCCATGCCGGGGAGCGCGGGCACGGCGGGCGCGACCGGGCTTGTCGGCTGCGCCGCGGCCGCGTCGGGCGGCTGCACGGACGCAGGCGTCTGCCCCGGGGCCTCGGCGGCCGTGGGCAGGGGGCCGGCCAGGTACCACGTGCCCTCGCGCAGCACCCACTTCCATGCCACCTCGGTGTCCAGGAGCCGCGGGTTCTCTCCGGTCATCAGTTCCGCGGCGTCCAGAAGCGGCACCCCCTCGCCCTCGGCGGCGGGCGCGTCCACGGTGTCGGGGTCGAACCTGCCCGAGACCACGGTATACACCGTGGCCTTGCCCGCGTCCTCGTCCACGTCGTACTCGCGGTGCGCGAGCTTGTAGACCTCCTGCACCACGGCGTCGGGCTGCTCGCCGCCCAGCAGGCGCGTGCGCGCGGCCTCGGTCGGCTCGCCGTAATCGAGCTCTGGGTCGATGAGCTCGGACAGGCCGTCCAGGTCGCTGTACTCCAGGGCCCGGTCCAGGCCGCGAACGCGCTCGTACAGGTCCGCGCGCAGGGGGGACGAGAGCCACGTGTTCACGGTCCGGCGCACGGTGGACCAGTTCGAGGCCGCGTAGAGCAGGAACACGAGGCCCGCGGCGAAGAAGAGCGCGAACGCGTGCTGCGTGGTCCATTCCTTGGTGGCCGACAGCGCGCGCAGGGCGGCGGGGCGCTCGCGGTACAGGTCCAGCTTCGCGCGGCACCGAGGGCACGTGCGCGCGTGCGCGAGGATGGGCGCGCTGCACCGGGGGCACCGGGGGCCGGTCTCCGTGCCGGGCCTGAGCCCGGTCTCCATGTCCGCGCCGCACGCGCCGCAGAAGTTGCGCCCCGGGGGCTGCTCGCTGTGGCAGTTCGGGCACATGGCCTGGAGCACCAGGTCCGCGAACGCGTGGCCGCAGTAGGGACAGGTCTTGCTCGTCTGGGGAATGGCGGCAAAGCAGGCCGGACACTCGACCAAGTCCTCCGGCTGGTCGGTGCCGCGGCCCTTGGCGAGCTCCGCGATGGCCAGCGCCTGCGGCTTGCCCAGGGCGCCGGTCTCGCGCAGGTGCTCGAGCACGGTCGCGGGGTTGCGCTTGCGCGCGTCGCGGCGCACGGTGCGGATGGCCGAGCGCAGGGTCTGGGCGTCGACCATCTCCAGGTCATAGGCCTTCTGCGCACAGACGCGGTCCCAGGGCGAGAGCTTGTACTTCTGAAGCGCCTCCTCGAAGTCCTGGCCCACGACGTCGGGCTCTTGGCCCGGCGGGGGGACCTTCATCGCGGTGTCGCACATGGGACACAGGATCCGCCGACCCGCGAACCGGGCGTTGAGCGTACAGACCTCCAGGCAATACGGGCACTGAAGCCGGCACGTCTCGGCGGCCACGGGGCTCATGGGTGGTCCTCGTCAGCGGGCGCGCCGGGGTGCACGCGCACGCGCAGGCGCAGCTCGCCGATGGCCACCTCGTCGTCCGGGCCCAGGGCGATGGGCTCGGCCACCGGCTGCCCCGCAACGGCCACCTGGCCCTCCAGGGGCGCGAGGTACACGCCCGCGTCGCGCAGCCGAATCTCCGCGTGGCGCTCCCGAAGCGCGGGGTCGTCCGAGGGCAGGGCCACGCGCAGCCCGTCGGCCATGATCGCGCCGCGCTTGCGTCCGAGCACGGACACCGCACGCAGGATGGGCACCTGTTCGCCCGCCGCGTCGCCGGCCGTGACCACCACCTCGCCCAGGGGCCGGGGCCGTTCGGAGAGGAGCACCGCCAGCTCGTCCGCGGCGGTGAGCCGGTCCACGAGCACGCCCAAGAGCGCCAGCGCAAAGGCCGGGGTCTGCTGCACGAGAACGCGCGCGGCCTTGTCCTTCAGAAACAGGAGATGCGTCTCGCCCCGGGCTCGCCCGGAGGCCGAGCGGACCTGGCCGCCGAGCACAGCCATCTCGCCGAGCACCTCGCCCGGGCCGACAACCGCCAGCGTGGTGTGGTGGCGGTGCACCTCCACCTCGCCGGAGATGACGAAGAAAATCTCGCTGCCCGGCTCGCCCTCCAGGAACAGGACCTCGCCGTGCTGGAGGCGGCGCTCGCCCGTGCGGGCGGCCACCGCGCTGCGCACGCCCTCGTCCAGGTCCGCGAAGAGCCCCCGCCCCAGGGCCTGCGCCTTCTGTTCAATGGTCATCATGGGTTGCGTCCTCCCCAGCGCGCACGCTTCTCTTGTAGAATCCGGGCAAGGCAAGTCAACTCCGCCCGCGCGCAAACCCGCCCCGGCCGGGCTACTCGCCGTGGACCACGCGGCCGCCGACCACGGTCAGGTCCACGGGGATGTCCTTGATCTCGGACGGGTCCACCGCCCCGGGGTCCGCGGCCAGGACCGCGAAGTCGGCGAGCTTGCCCGGCTCGATGGCGCCCTTGTCGCGCTCCTCGAAGCTCGCGTACGCGCCGTGGCGCGTGTACGCGGCCAGGGCCTCGTCCACGGTGATGCGCTGGCTCGGGCCCCAGGTGCGGCCCTCGGCGTCCGTGCGGGTGACGCACGACTGGATGCCCAAGAGGGGCTCGAACGGCCCGGGCATGTAGTCGCTCGCGCCCGTGGCCGGCACCCCGGCGTCCAGGAAGCTGCGCATGGCGAACATGCGCTCCAGGCGCCGCGGGCCGTAGAAGCGCATCTTGTCGCCGTGGTGGTACACGTATGTGCAGAACGGGGTGACCACGCACCCGAGGCGCTTCAAGCGCGCCACGATCCGGTCGTCCACCACCGTGCAGTGCTCCACGCGCAGGCGCGCGTCCGGGTCCGGGCGCGCGGCCAGGGCGCGCTCGAACGCGTCGAGCGTAACCCGGATGGCCGCGTCGCCGTTCGCGTGTACGCACGGACGCAGCCCCGCGCGGTGGATCAAAGCCACGCGGTCGGCGAGCTCCCGCGGGTCCATGGCGCAGATGCCGCGGTCGTCCGTGCCCACGTACGGCTCGGTCAGCCACGCAGTGCGCCCGGCGATGGCCCCGTCGGCGACGAGCTTCATGCCTCCGAGCCGCAGCCACTCGTCGCCGAACCCGGCGCGCACGCCGCAGGAGGCCAGGGCCTCGGTGTGCTCGTGCCACAGGAGCGCGGCCACGCGCAGGGTCAGGTCGCCGTCGCGGCGGGCCTGCTGGTAGGTGGCCAGGTCCTCGGCAGACACGATCGCGTCGTGTACGCTGGTGATGCCCGCGGCGTGGAGCATCCGGCTGATGCGCGCGAGGCCCTCGCGGCGCTGGCTTGGCGTGGGCTTGGGCAACAGCTCGTCGCGGATCCGCTGCGCGCGCGAGTGGATGACCCCGTCCAGCCGCCCCGTATCCGGATCGCGGCCCCAGCGCTCTCCGGCGGGGGGACCGGCGTCCTCGCGCACGCCCGCAGCCTGGAGGGCCTGGGAGTTGCACATGTGGGAGTGGAACCCGCGGTGGCTCACGAAGATGGGGTGGGCGGCGCTCACCGCGTCCAGGTCGTCGCGCGTGAGCATGCGCTGTTCGCGGATCTTGGTGTCGTCGAAGAGCACGCCCCAGATCCACTCGCCGGACGGGGTCTCGCGCGCGCGGGCGCGCAGGGCCGCCTGGATCTCGGCGACCGACCCGGCCGAGCAGTCCACGCCCAGCACGTGGCGGATGCCGCTGGCGAGCACGTGCAGGTGTGCGTCGATGAACCCGGGCACCACGGTGCGGCCCGCGAGGTCCAGGACGCGCGTGCGCGGGCCGCGCCAGGCTGCGGCCTCCCGAGCGTCGCCCACGGCCACGAACCGGCCGTGGAGCACGGCGAACCCCTCGGCCCGGGGCCGGGCCGGGTCCAGGGTGCGCACCTGGGCGCCCTGGACCACGAGGTCGGCGGCCGGCATGATGTTCTCCTCGCAGGTCGAAGCGACTACGGCTCGCGCCGCGTACTCTATCCGGCAGCCGCACGTCGGGCAAGGGGAAACCGAGCCTTCGCAGTTCGGGCTGCCCGGCGTTCCCTTGCCACGGCTGGGCCCAGGGTTATAATGCGTTCCAAGGATCGACCCCGCGGCGCGGACCGAATCGCGCGGCGGAGCGGGCGCAGGCGGACACGGGCATGGCAAGGCGCAGCACCATCACCCTGGAAGGCCCCACCCTGCGGGTGTGCAGGAAGACCGCAGCCGAAAAGCTGGGCGCATCCGAGGACCAGCTCTCCTACGAGATCCAGCAGTACGGCCGCAAGGGATGGTTCTCCTCCACCCCGTTCCGGGTCCGGTTCACGCGCAAGGACGCGGCCAAAGAGCGCAAGGGCAAGGGCGGACTGTCCGAGCGCGTGGACCAGTACATGGACCTCGTCAAGCGCGACCTCGACCGGGTCGAGGCGCTGGACCAGAGCGGGCTGAACCTGTCCTTCGACGAGCTCCTGGAAAGCTACGAGGACCTGGACGAGGGGTCCAAGAAGGAGCTTGTGGAGCTCGCGGGCCTGATGTCCGGCACCAAGTCCGAGGACGCGCGCCGCGTGGTCGAGGCGGTCAGCCGGAGCGGCGAGTTCACGGTCACGGTCTCGGAGGACAAGCAGAAGGCGGTCCTGGCCATCACCCCGCCCAAGGCCAGCGGCAAGCCGGTAGCCCTCAAGGACGTGATGAGCTATCTCGGCCAGCAGAACATCGTCCAGGGCGTGGACCACGTGAAGATCGGCCGGGTCCTGGAGGAGTGCCAGAAGCTGGGCGAGCCGATCCGCGATGTGCTCATCGCCGAGGGGACGCTTCCCACGCGGGGTCGCGACGGCGCCGCGCAGGTCCTGTTCACTCCGGGGGCGAAGGAGGTGCTCATCGACGAGGCCGGCCGCGCGGACTATCGCGGCAAGGCCCAGATCGCCCAGGTGGAAAAGGACCAGCCGCTCGTGAAGATCCTGAAGGCCACCGAGGGCCGCGCGGGCACGAACGTGTACGGCGAGCCGATCCCCGCGCCGAGCGGCAAGTCCGTGCAGGTGAAGGCCGGAGAGGGCACCTACTACGACGAGGAGGCCTCCGAGATCCGGGCGGCCATGGACGGCGTGGCCGAGTTCGACGGCACCGAGGTGCTGGTGCGCCCGCGCGTGCTCGTGGAGGACGACGTGGGCATGAAGACCGGCAACGTCGAGTTCGACGGCGAGGTGGAGGTGCGCGGGTCGGTGCTCGACAACTTCGCGGTGCGCGCCACCGGGGACGTGCTCATCCACGGCCAGGTGGAGGGCGCCGAGGTCGTGAGCACCGAGGGCAGCGTCACCGTGAAGAAGGGCGTGGCCGGGCGCGGGCGGTGCTTCATCTCCGCGGCGCACACCGTGACCGTGCGCTACGTGGAGAACGCCACCATCTACGCGGGCGAAGAGGTCGTGGCCGACCGGGCCATCCTCAACAGCAAGGTGGTCGCGGGCAAGACCGTGCGCGTGCAGGTGGGCAAGGGCATGATCGCGGGCGGAGAGGTGCACGCCGGCGAGCTCGTGGACGCGCGCGACGTGGGCAATGTCAGCGAGCCGCACACCCGGATCGTCCTGGGCACGAGCCTGGAGGACTGCCGACGCATCGAGGCCATCGAGCACCAGATCGCGCTCCTGGAGCAGGCCGTGGGCAAGATCGAGGGCCTGCTCAAGGAGATCGAGGGCGTGGCCCGCGACCCGGCGTCGTTGCCGCTTGCCAAGCGCGAGGAGTTCATCCTGCTCAAGAAGCAGACCGTGGTCATGCGGGTCAAGCGCAATCGGCTCGAAGAGACACGGCGGTCCATGGAAGGGAGCGCGGCGCGCACGGGGTACGGGACGCTCGCGGTGCGGCGGACCCTGTACGGGCACGTGGACGTGGAGATGGGCGGACGCACGTACCACAACGAGCGCGAGCAGAGCGGGGTACGCGTCCAGTGGGATACCGAGAAAGGGGAGATCATTGTCCGAGGCATCGTCTGAACCGAAGGGACCTGGCGTGGCGCTCGTGGCCGACGACGAGGACGCCATCCGGTCGCTCGTGCAGCGCAAGCTGGAGCAGGAGGGCTACCGGGTCCTCACCGCGGCGGACGGGCAGGCCTGCCTGGACCTGTGGAACAAGGAGCGCCCGCCCGTGGTGATCGTGGACCTGCGCATGCCCGGGATGCGCGGCGAGGAGGTGGTGCGCCAAATCAAGGCCGAGTCGCCGGCCACGGTGGCGATCGTGATGACCGGGCACGGCAGCCTGGACTCGGCCGTGGATATGCTCGCCACCGGGTGCGACGGGTACCTGCTCAAGCCCCTGAGCGACCTGAGCGTGGTGCCGCTGACCATCCAGCAGGCGCGCGAGCGCCAGCGGCTGTTGCTGCGGGGCACCTTGCTGGAGCGGTCCTCGCGCGCCCAGACGCGGGCGCTTGTGGAGGTGGGCGAGGGGCTTGTGAACCCGGTCTCGCGCCTTCAGGAGAACCTGGGCGCCCTCCGGGCCGCGGCCGCGGACGGGGACCTGGAAGAGGTCAGCGCCTTGCTCGAGGACGCGGACAAGCAGATGGAGGCCCTGGCCGAGGTGCTGGAGGTCCTCTCGCGCACGAACGCGTCGTCCGAGTAGCCGGCCCGACCTCCCTGCACACCATGCACGCGCCTTCCCTCGGCGCGCAGCCGTGCGTTCCCTACCTATGCAGGCAATCCGGCCTCACCCCGAAGCGAGCGGGAACTCGACGAGCGCGTAGCGCTCGACCGGGGGCAGATCGCAGGCCGCCCAGTCTCCATCTTGGTCCAGGTCCACCGTCGTGCCCTCCGGCGCGGTCGGGGTGAACACCTGCGCCGGGCCCGGGCCGAACGCATAGTGGCGCACGCGGCACGCCAGCCCTCGGGCCGGGTCCTCGTCGTAATGCACAAGGTGCACAAGGAGCCGCGCCCGCGCGGGCTGGACGCGCACCTCCGCGGCCAGCGTGCCGGGCCCGCGCACCTGGAGGCCCAGGCCGCGGGCGGTCCAGCGCACGGCCTGGGCGAGCTGGGCGTGGTTGCGCGGGAGCACCCACCACGGCGCGCGGAACGCGGGCGCGCGACTGAAGGTCGAGGGCTCTTCGGCCGGCGGCTCGACTGTGGGGGCAAGCCCGGAGAGCCACACCGCCCGGCCCTCGTCGGGCGCCGCGCGCAACAGGGCCCCGGGCGGCGCGCCGCGCTCGGGCAGGGGTTCGTCGAAGAGCGGGTCGAACACGGGCCGGGGCCGGCGCGTGCTCGCGTCCGTGAACCAGCCGGCCTGTTCGGTGAGCACCAGCCCCCCGCCCGCGCGGGTCCAGGCCGAGATGGTGCGCGCCTGGGCCTCGGCCAAAAGCTGCGTGCCGGGCAGAACCAGGACGCGGTATTGGTCGAGCCGGTCCAGGTCGTCGTCGTAGAGCACGTCGTACGGGATGCGGTGTTCGATGAGCACCTGCTCGGCGAGCACGAGCTCGCGGTGCGGCTCCACGCACGCGTAGCACAGGCTGGGATACCCGTACAGCACCGCGACCTCGGCGGCGGACTCGGCGCCGACAAGCCGGTCCACGTTCGCGTGCAGGAACGAGACAAAGGGCGAGCGCGGCGGCGCGCCCTCGTTGTCCACGAACGCGTGGACCCAGCCGACCATGCCCAGGCACCCCTGGTTGAAGGCCAGGGCCTCGGCCTGCTCGATGTCCGTGGCCGAGTAGTTGAAGCCCAGGTTGCCGGTGGCCTGGGCGGCCTTGTACCCGCGGATGCGCGTGACGAGCGGGCGCACCTGGTCGGGCTCTTCCTGGCGTGCGACCGCGGGCCGGAGTCCGGACCGGTCGCGGGACTCCACCCAGTGCACGTCGCCGTGCACGTCCAGCCACCGCGCCCACGCGCCGCGGTTGAGCGCGCTGTTCGCGCCGGGCTTGATGTCCGCGTTGTGCTCCATCACCACGTCGGGCTTGATCGCCCGCGCGAACTCGGCGTACCGGCGGAAGCTGTCCGCCAGCCACCGGCACTTGAAGTCGGTCCACGCCCGGTGCACGGGGTCGCCGAGCACGCGCGTCTTCCACGGCGGGCGGGTCCAGTGGAAAAGCGGCGGTTCCACGTGCGAGAAGTCCGTGAGCCCGAACCGGGCGAAGCGATCCTCGGGGTCGGACCACGCGGTCTCCAGGTACGCGCGGAACGCGGCCGCGCACCGCGCGCACCGGCAGGCCTCGGGCTCGGGCCACCACCGGAAGTTGTCCAGGTGGATGAGGTCCGCGCCGACCTCGTGCAGCGCAAAGGTGAACACGTGCTCGCGCACATAGGCCTCGTACTCCAGGCACGTGGGGCAGGCGATGTACCGGAAGTAGAGCTCTCCGTACCGGGGGATGCGGCCCTCCGCGTCGCGGCTCACCCAGGCGCGGGCCTCCGGGACCTCCTGGAAAAAGGTCTCGGACCAGAGGGAGCTCATGGTCTGGATGTAGACCCCGACGCGCAGCCCGTGCTTGCGCAAGAGCTCCGCGTGCGCGCGGGTGCGCTCCATCTCGTCGCGCTCGGCGGCCACGCCCTGGCCCACGTACAGGGGGTCGATGACGAGCGTGACGCCCCGGTCCTTGAGCCGGCGGACCGTGTCTTCGGAGCGCGCGGCCGCGTACCGCGCCCGGATGAGCCCGAGATCGTCGCCGCGGGGGCGAACGTATCGGCACAGGGACTCCCAGTTGCCGGCCAGGACCACGCCCTCGTCGAGCCAGGCGGCGCGTGTGCGTGCAGGCATGCGTGTTCTCCCATGAACCAGACGTTGCAACGAGCCTCCGAGCCTATCGCCGCGCGCGCGTTTGCGCAAGGGCTGCGGCGCGTGTGCGGCTTGACCGGACCCGCGAGAACGGGTACGCTCGGCGGTCGCTTCCGCCCCCTCTCCCTTCGAGAGGGGGCTGGAATGAGGGACGCCATCTCCCTCTCCCCTCGGGAGAGGGTTGGGGTGAGGGACGGTTGGCGCGGATGCGCCTGCATAGGTCCCTCCCCCTCACCCCCTCCCGGAGGAAGGGGGGGCATGTGCTCCCGCTCCCTCTCCCTGTGGGAGAGGGCCGGGGTGAGGGACGATTGGCGGGGGACTGAACGGAGCCGGCCATGGACGATGCGCTCAGGTCGCGCGCGCAGGTTGTGCTCGGCGAGCTGCGCGGGGTGCTGGACGCGCTGGACGCGGCCCGCGTCGACGAGATAGCCAGAGAAGTGGTCGAGGCGCGGCGCGTGTTCCTGGCCGGGGCCGGCCGAAGCGGGCTCGCGATGCGCATGCTGGCCGTGCGCCTGGCCCAGGCGGGCCTGGCCGTGCACGTGGCCGCAGACCCCACCGCGCCCGCGTGCGGGGACGGAGACCTGGTGCTCGTGGGCTCCGGGTCCGGGCGAACCGCGACGGTCAGGGCCCTGGCGGACCGGGCACGCGAGGCGGGCGCCCGGGTGGGCGTGGTGACGCGCGCGCCGCGGGGGCCGCTCGCGCGCGTCGCGGACCTTGTCCTGCACATTCCCGTGCCCGAGGACGCGTCCCGGCCCGGGGGCCTTGCCTCCACGCAGCCGCTGGGCACGCTCTTCGAGCAGGCGCTCCTGTTGGTCGCGGACCTGTTGGTCGAGCGGATTTTGGCGCGCAAGGGCCTGTCCGCGCACGACCTACAGGCCCGCCACGCAAACCTGGAATAATCTCGTCCGCGCGAGGAACCCGGGTCCATGCCCACGCAAGGAAAACGGCAAATGGCCGTGGGGGTGCTGGGCGGGACCTTTGATCCCGTGCACTGCGGGCACCTGCACCTGGCCCGCTCTGCGCGCGAGGCGCGCGGGCTCGACCCGGTGCTGCTCGTGCCCGCAGCCGACCCCCCGCACAAGGAGCGCGCGAACCTCACGCCCGCGGCGCACCGCGTGGCCATGCTCGAACGCGCTCTCGCAGAGGAGCCGGGCCTGGAGGTGTGCCGGATCGAGGTGGACCGCCCCGGGCCCAGCTACACGGTGGACACCCTGCGCGCACTTCGCGACGCGCACCCGGACACCGAGTACCGGCTGCTTCTGGGCGCAGATATGATCCCGGAGCTGCACAAGTGGCGGGAGGTCGAGGAGGTGCTGCGCCTGGGTCGGCCCATCATCGCCACGCGGCCGAGCACGGAGCTCACGCGGGAGACGCTTACCCAGGTCCTGGACCCCTCCCTGCACGGGTACGCGCAGGCCCTGGCCCAGACCCTGTTGCCCATCGCGCCGCGGGACGTGTCGAGCACCGAGGTGCGCGCGCGCGTGCGCCGCGGCGAGTCCATCGAGGGGCTGGTGCCCCCGCTCGTGGCCGCGTACATCCGCGCGTACGGGCTGTACCGGTCCTGACCCCCCGAAGCCCCGCCTCGTCTAGAGCCGGATGCGCTTGCCCTTGAACTGGGGCAGGTACCGGCGAAAGCGCGCGAAGAGCTCACCGGTCATCTTGCGCGCCTCGGCCAGCGAGCAGTTCGCCGCGGTCAGGGGGTCGTGCGCAATGGCCTGGAAGACGAGCCCGGGGTCGCGCGACAGGTGCCCCTCTACCGCGAGCATGTGGTTGTTCGCGGTCAGGTGCGTGAGCCCCAGCACCGACATGGGCAGGTCGCCCACCTGGATGGCCTTGACCCCGGAGCGCGTGGCCACGGTGGGCACCTCCACGCAGCAGCCCTCGGGCAGGTTCGTGACAATGCCGCGGTTGGGCACGTTGCCGTTGAACGGGAAAAGCTCCCCGCCCAGGCGCGCGTGGATGATGGCGGCCGCGTACTCCTTGCCGCGCTCCAGGCTGATGGGCGCCTCTTCGGACAGCCAATCGCGCAGGGCCTTGCGCCAGGTCTTCTTGCGCTTCTGGTAGCGCTTGAGCAGCGATGCGTACGGCATCGCCCCGCCGCGGGGGCCGGTGGAGTACTGCTTGATGAGGTCCGGCCGCTTGCGGTACCACCAGCTGTACTCGGACTGGTGGCTGCTCGACTCGGTCACGTAGTAGCCCAGGGACAGGAAGAGCTCGTTGCGCACCGGGGTGTGGTGGTACACCTCCGGGTCCGACTCGATGCGCTTGCGCAGCCGGGGGTAGATGTTGCGGCCGTTGCGCTCGAGCTTCAGGTACCAGGCCAGGTGGTTGATGCCCGCGCACACGTAGTCGAGTGACCCGGCCGGGAGCTTGAGCCAGTGTTCGAACAGCCCGGCGGTCCCCTGCACGCTGTGGCAGAGGCCGGTCGTCTCTACGCCGGTGGTGCGGTGCAGCGAATGGCACAGCATGGCCATCGGGTTCGTGTAGTTGAGCAACAGCGCGTCCGGGCAAAGCTCCTCCATGTCCCGGGTGATGGCCTCCAGGTGCGGGATGGTGCGCAGGAACCGGAACACGCCAGACGGGCCGCGGGTGTCGCCGATGGTCACGTCCACGCCGTACTTCTTGGGGATGTGGAAGTCGTACTGGAACACCTCGGGCGGGCTCGCCAGGATCGTCACCAGCACGGCGTCCGCGCCCTTGAGCACCTCGCGCCGGTCCGTGGTGGCGGTCACGGTGGCCGGGTACCCGCCCATGCCGATGATCTTGCGCACCATGCGCTCGGCGAAGCGCAGGCGCTCCTTGTTGATGTCCACGAGGCAGAGCTCGGCATCCCGCGTGGTCGGAAAGGTCAAGACGTCGCGCACCAATCCCCGGGTGAAGCCGAAGCTGCCCGCGCCGACGAACACGATCTTGGCCATGATGGCGCCCTTCCTGATCTAGAGGTTGATCTGCTTGAACTGAGGCAGGTGCCGCCGGTTGCGGCGGAACATGTCGCGGGTCATCTTTCTGGCCTCGGCGAGGCTGAGCTTCGCGGCGGTCAAGGGGTCGTGGGCAATGGCCTGGTACACGAGGCCCGCGTCGGCGGTGAGCGCGCCCTCCACGGCGAGCATGTGGTTGTTCGCGGTCAGGTGCGTGAGGCCCAGCACCGGCATGGGCAGGTCGCCCACGTGCAGGGGCCTGACCCCGGCGCGCGTGGCCACGCACGGGATCTCCACGCAGCAGCCCGCGGGCAGGTTCGTGACGAGCCCGTGGTTGGGCACGTTGCCGTTGAACGGAAACAGCTCCCCGCCCAGGCGCGCGTGCAGGATGGAGGCCGCGTACTCGTGCCCGCGGGCGAGGTCGATCTCCGGGCGGGCCAGCCACTCGCGGATGCCTTGCTTCCAGGTCTTCTCTCGCGCCTGGTACATCTTCAGAAGATACGCGTTCGTGCCGGTGTTCAGCCCCTTGCCCCCGCGGAAGAAGTGGCGGATCAGGTCCGGCCGCTTGCGGAACCACCAGTTGTACTCGCTGTTGTGCCCGCTGCCTTCGGTGACGAAGTACCCGAGGTGGAGGAGCATCTCGTTGCGCACGGGCTCCTGCCAGTAGACGTCCGGGTCCGAGCGGACCTTGCGCTTCAGGCGCGGATACAGGTCGCGGCCGTTCCGTTCGAGCTTCAGGTACCAGGACAGGTGGTTGAGCCCCGCGCACACGTAGTCCATGCTGTGCGGCTTGAGGTTCATCCAGCGTTCGAGCTTGCGCGCGCCGCCCTGCACGCTGTGGCACAGGCCCGTGGCCTCGATGGGGCTGGAGCGCTGCATGGCGTGACAGAGCATCGCCATGGGGTTCGTGTAGTTGAGCATGAGCGCGTCGGGGCACAGCTCCTCCATGTCCCGGCAGATGGCCAGCATCTCGGGGATCGTGCGCAGCGCGCGGAATACGCCCGAGGGCCCGCGCGTGTCGCCGATCGTGACGTCCACGCCGTACTGCTTGGGGATCAGGATGTCGTGGCGCCACACCCGGGTGGAGCCGCACAGGATGGTGACGAGCACCCCGTCCGCGCCCGGGAGCATCTCGCGCCGGTCGGTGGAGGCCTGGACCGTGGCGGGGTATCCGCCCTGGTCGATGATCTTGTTCACGGCGCGCACCGCGAAGCGCAGGCGCTCCTTGTTCGTGTCCACCAGCCCGATGGTGGCGTCGCGCATGGTGGGAAAGGTGAGAAGGTCGCGCACGAGCCCGCGCGTGAACCCGAAGCTGCCCGCGCCGACGAATACGATCTTGGCCATGGCCCTCCCTTTCGGCTGGTCCGGGGCGGAAGGGCTTGAGGCTAGTGGGCCCGGGCCGCGGTGTCAAGCCGCGGTCGGCTACATGTGCTCGATCATCGCGGTCGCGAACCCGGAGCAGGGCACCACGGTGGCGCTCTCGGTCAGGCGCGCGAAGTCGTAGGTCACGATCTTGTCCGCGATGGTGGCCTCCAGGGCCTCGACGATCTTGTCGGCCGCCTCGTTCCAGCCGAGGTGGCGCAGCATCATCTGGCCCGAGAGGATCAACGACGAGGGGTTCACCTTGTCCTGGTTCGCGTACTTCGGCGCGGTGCCGTGGGTGGCCTCGAAGAGGGCGTGGCCGGATTCGTAGTTGATGTTGCCGCCCGGCGCGATGCCGATGCCGCCCACCTGCGCCGCGAGCGCGTCGGAGATGTAGTCGCCGTTCAGGTTCATGGTGGCAATGACGTCAAACTCGGCCGGCCGGGTGAGCACCTGCTGCAACAGGATGTCCGCGATCGCGTCCTTGATGAGGATCTTGCCCTCGGGCACCTCGTCGCCGCACTCCTCCCAGGTGACGGTGCGCTCGGGAAACTCCTCGCGCGCGACCTCGTACCCCCAGGCGCGGAACGCGCCCTCGGTGAACTTCATGATGTTGCCCTTGTGCATCAGGGTCACGCTGCGGCGGTCGCGGTCGATGGCGTAGTTGATGGCCGCGCGCACCAGGCGCTTGGAGCCGGTTTCGCTCACGGGCTTCAGGCCCAGGCCGCTGTCCGCGCGGATGTCCCACCCGTAGGCCTGCTTGCACATCTCCAGCAGCTTGCGCGCGTCCTCGCTGTAGGCCTGAAGCTCCTTGCCCGCGTACACGTCCTCGGTGTTCTCGCGGAACACGACCATGTCCACGAGCTCGGGCCGCCGCACGGGGCTGGGGACTCCGGGCACCCAGCGCACCGGGCGCAGGCACACGTACAGGTCCAGGGTCTGGCGCAGG
Organism: uncultured Planctomycetales bacterium; assembly: GCA_964577825.1. Classification (GTDB taxonomy): domain Bacteria; phylum Planctomycetota; class SZUA-567; order SZUA-567; family JAFGNG01; genus CAZOBJ01. Next base: position 20,850 of record CAZOBJ010000008.1, on the reverse strand, counting down.
GTGACGTTCAGACTGCGGTACCCCCCGCCCACGGGCGTGGTGAGCGGACCCTTGATGCCCACCAGGTACTCGCGGAAGGCCTGGATCGTCTCCTCGGGCAGCCATTCACCGACCTCCTGGTTAGCGCGCTCGCCGGCCAACAGCTCCTTCCATACGATGCGCCGGTCGCCGCCGTAGGCCTTGTCCACCGCGGCGTCGAACACGCGCACCGCGGCGCGCCAGATGTCCGGCCCCGTGCCGTCGCCCTGGATGAAGGGGACGATGGGCTCGTCCGGCACCTGCAGGTTGCCGTCCTTACACGTGATCCGTTGCCCGTCGGCCATGGTCTGCGTCTCCTGCTCCAACGCCTGGGCGAAGTCCCGCCCGCGTCCCGGCCCCCGGTGGGCCGGTCAGCGGCTGGTGCGTTCGTACATGAGCCGTCCGCCCGCGAGCACCACCTCGCGGGAGGTCTCGTCCAGAAGCGCGCGCGCCTCCACGTCCCGGTCCTTGGTGCGGTTGCGCACCGTGACCGGACCTCCGGCGCGCAGTTGTTCGGCGACGCTGTCGATCACGAGCTCGTCGTCGGGTTCCAGGGCGTCGTAGTCCTCGGGCTGCTCGAAGACCAGGGGCAGGATCCCGAAGTTGACCAGGTTCGCCGCGTGGATGCGCTCCACGGACTTGGCCAGCACCGCGCGCACGCCCAGGTACATGGGGCAGATGGCCGCGTGCTCGCGGCTGGAGCCCTGGCCGTAGCTTTCGCCCGCCACGATGACGTTCGCCACGCCGCGGTCCCGGTTCTGGACCGCGCGCTCCGGGAACGTGGGGTCCACGCCCTCGAACACGAACTCCGCGTACTTGGGCACGTTGGAGCGGTACTTGAGCCGCGAGCCCGCGGGCATGATGTGGTCCGTGGTGATCTTGTCGCCCACCTTGATGGCGACCACGCCTGCGAGGGTCTCGGGCAAGGGCTCGGAGAGCGGCGGATCGCCGATGTTCGGGCCCCGCACCACCTCGACGGAGGACCGGTCCTCGGGCGGACGCAACAGCATCCGGTCGTCGACCAGGAACTTCGCCGGCGCCTCCACGCGCGGGGGCTCGAGGTCTGTGTCGCGCGGGTCGACGAGCTCGCCGGTCAGCGCGGCCACGGCGCCGACCTCGGGGCTCGCGAGGAAGATCTGCGCGGACGGGGTGCCGCTTCGTCCCTGGAAGTTGCGGTTCGAGGTGCGCAGCGTCACCGCGTTCGACCGGGGCGCGTGGCCCTGGCCGATGCAGAACCCGCAGGCGGTCTCCGCGATGCGCGCGCCCGCGCCGATCAGGTCCGCCAGCGCGCCGTTGGCCGTGATCATTTGCAGGACCTGGCGCGAGCCCGGGGCCACCACGAGCGAGACCGAGGGCGGAATCGTGCGGCCCTTGAGCAGCCCGGCCACGGTCATGAGGTCCTGGTACGAGCTGTTCGTGCAGCTGCCGATGCACACCTGGTCCACCTTGGTGCCCGCAAGCGAACGCAGGGGCTGTACATTGCCCGGGCTGTGTGGCGTGGCCACCAGGGGTTCGAGGCCGGACAGGTCCACGGTCAGGGTGCGCTCGTAGTCGGCCTGCGGGTCGGCGGCCAGGGCGCGGAAGTCGTCTTCGCGCGCCTGGGCGCGCAGGAACCGGCGGGTCACCTCGTCGCTGGGAAACACGCTCGTGGTCACGCCCGTCTCCGCGCCCATGTTGGTGATCGTGGCCCGCTGGGGCACGGAAAGGGTGCGCACGCCGGGGCCGTCGTACTCGAGCAGGCACCCGACGTTGCCCTTGGTGGAGAGGACGCTGAGCATATGCAGCACGACGTCCTTGGCCGTCACCCAGGCGGGAAGCTCGCCCGTGAGCGCCACGCGGATGACCCGCGGCCAGGCCACGGTGAACGGGGTCCCGGCCATGGCCAGGGCCACGTCCAGCCCGCCCGCCCCGATGGCGAGCGCCCCCACGCCGCCCGCGGTGGGCGTGTGCGAGTCGCTTCCCAAGAGCGTGGCGCCGGGACGGGCGAAGCGCTCCAGGTGGACCTGGTGGCAGATGCCGTTGCCCGGGCGGCTGAACACGATGCCGTACCTGGCGGCCACGGACTGGAGGTACCGGTGGTCGTCGGCGTTCTCGAACCCTTCCTGCAGGGTGTTGTGGTCCACGTAGCTGACCGACAGGTCGGTGTGGACCCGGTCGCGGCCCAGGGCCTCGAACTCGAGATAGGCCATGGTGCCAGTGGCGTCCTGGGTAAGCGTCTGGTCGATGCGGATTTGCACCGGGCTGCCGGGCTCGGGAGTGCCGCCGGCCAGGTGATCGTGGAGGAGCTTTTCGGCAATGCCCTGTGCCATGGCGGGCCCCCTTGCGCAAGAGACGCGGGCGAACCGGTTCGGTTACCGCGGTATTCTATCGACCGGACTTCCGCAACGCAACCGTGTTGCCGGGTGCGGTTGACTTTGCGCGGCCGGGCCCGTAAGCATGGCCCCGGACGGCGCGGAAGCCGCCCCGAATGCGAGGAGACCAGGGTGGACGAACCGCAGCAACAGGGCGCCCGCGGGCGAGGCGCCTGGTGGCCGCTCGTAGCGGTGCTCGTGGCCGCGTGCGCGGTGTATGTGTGGGAGCTGCCGGACCGGGGCTGGTACGCGGAGGACTACAACCGCACGCAGACCGCGGCGCGCTACGGGCCCCTGGAGGCCGCGCGCCGCTGGTTCGGCAGCGAAAACGGCCGGCTGGACGTGTGGGTGCAGTGGTCCCTGCACCAGCTGCGCAGTCCGCAGGCCGTGCACCTGGCGACCCTGGGGATGCACCTCGGGAACGTCGCGCTCCTGTACGCGCTGGCCCTGCGGCTGGTGGGCGCGCGGGGCGCGTGGCTTGCAGCGCTCCTGTTCGCCGTCCATCCGCAGGGCGCGCGCACGGTGTTGTGGGCCTCGAACGCGTGTTATCTGGCGGCCACGGCTGCGTGCCTGGGCGCCGCGCATCTGGCGTGCGTGCGCGGGCGGCGATTCTGGCTCGCGCACGGCGCGGGCGCGGCGCTGTTGGGCCTGGGGCTGGCCGTGCATGAGCAGGGCGTGGTGGCTGCGCCGCTCTTTGCGCTCCTGGCCATACGTGGAGGGGAGTACGGCAAGCGCCGCCCTTGGGCCGGGGCCGGACTGTACGCACTGGCCGGCTTGGGCGCGGTGGGGCTGCAGCGAGCGCTCAGCCACGCGGGCAAGGCGCATGCGCTCAGCTTCGCGAACCTGCCTGCGAAGATGGGCCTGCAGCTCGGGCAGGCCCTGGAGCGCTCGGTCTCGCCCGGGGTGCGCACGACGCTCCTGCCGCTCTTGCGCGGTGAGCTGGACGCGGGCGCCGGGTTCCTGGCCGTGTGGGCGGTCGGGGGCCTGGCCGCGGCGTGTGCGGCGTGGCTGGCTCCGCGTGGGCAAACGGGATCACAGGGCGAGATCCCGCGCAACCGGGACCTTCTGGACCTGGCGGGCAAGGGGCTGCTTGTGTTCCTGGCCGGGTATGCGATCGGCGCGTTCGCCCCGCATCCGTATCTCGTGAAGCGCATGTTCTACCTGCCTTCCGTGGGGTGGGCGCTCGCGGCCGCGTGCCTGGCATTGCTGGCAGCGCGCGGGGCGAGGCGACTGACGCGGGGCGCGTGGGCGGGCACGGCGCTCCTGGCGCTGGCAGGCGTGGGGTTCGCGTTCGTGAGCGCGCCCGTGGTGCTGCGCGAGGCCGAGTACTTCGCGCGCGGGACGCGCCTCCAGCGCGCGGCCCAGGCGGCCCTTGCGGACGGGGAGACGGCCGCAGGCGCGCTGCTCCTGGGCGTGGACCATCGGGGCGTGTACCTGCCGGGCGCGCGCCAGGGATTCGGCCCGCGCGGCGTGCCCGCGCCGGGGAGCGTGGTGCTCGCGCGCACGCAGACCGGGTTCCGGCGCGTGGGCGCCCTGGTCGTGGACACGGGTGAGGAGGGCTCGCCGCGAACCGTGCGCCTGGACGGGCCGTCGGGCCGGGCCCTGGAGGTGGTCCACCGGAGGCTCCAGGCCCCGTCCGCGGACCGGCCGCTCGCGCGCGTGGGCGCGGACCTGGCGCTCGTGGATCTGGAGGTCACAGCCGCGCACGGGGTGCACGCTACCGTGGCGCTCGCCCTGCGCGCGGGCCGGCCGCTCGCCGTGGACCAGGTCTTTCCGCGGGTCGCGTTCGCGTGCGCGGACGGCACGGTGCGCGGGCCGGCCACGCGCAGCCCGGCCCGGCCCGTGACCTGGCGCGGCGAGCCCGCGTACCGCCACGTGATCGAGACGCCGCTGCCCACGGGCGCGCGTGTGCGCGAGCTCATTGTCCGATTCGTGCCCGTGGCCGTATCGGCCGAGCAAGCCCGAGTGCATGAGGTGACCGATCCGCTCGCGGGCGGGCGCAACTCGATCCGGCTGGACCTGACGAGTGGTGCGAACTAGAGTCCCTTGGCCGGCGGGTCGGAGGGCTGTTGCCCATCCGCCCCCGTCTCCTGTGTCGGCGCCTCGGGCCGGGTGAGGTACAGCGGCCGGCTGCACACCACGCGGTGGATGCGCTCGACGTACGTGGCGATGGTGGCCAGGCTCGCCAGGATCGCCGCGCCCAGAAAGCCGCTGGTGACCATGAGGCTGGGCCAGCCGCGTTCGGCGGTGCCCAACAGGTACGCCGAGAGCGCGTCGAGCACGCCCAGGATGCCCACAAGCGCGGCCACCCCGGCCAGGGTCCACAGGAACACGATCGGCGCCTTGGAATAGGCGAACAGGGCCTCCAGGGCTAGCCCCAGACTCTTGCGCACCGTGTACCGGGGCGTGCCGTAACGCCGCGGCGGCGGGGTGTAGCGCACGACCTCCTGGCGGAAGCCCGCCCAGTGCACCATGGCCCGCCAGAAGGGCGGCTCGCGGAAGCGAAGGAGCCCCTCGAGCACCGCGCGGTCGAGCAGGCGGAAGTCGGCCGCGCCTGCGGGCAGGTCCAGGCCGCACATCGCGCGGAACACCCGGTAGAACCCGCGCGAGAGGACGCGCTTGGCCGACCAGCCCGGCCCGTCCTGGCGCAGGGCCTGCACGATCCGGGCGCCCGCGTGCCAGCGTTCGAGCATGGGCGCAATGAGCTGCGGCGGATGCTGAAGGTCCGCGTCCATGGAGAGCACGGCCTCGCCGGCGGCTGCGCGCAGGCCCGCGGTGAGCGCGGCCTGGTGGCCGAAGTTGCGCGACAGGCGCACGAGCCGCACGCGCGGGTCTTGCTCGGCGAGCGCGCGCACGAACTCGGGCGAGTCGTCGGTGCTCCCGTCGTCCACGAACACGAACTCGAAGGCCTCGGGCCGGTCGCGCAGCGAGGCGGCGAGCTCGTCCCACAGCCTGGGCAGGCTCTCGGACTCGTCCAGGAACGGGACGACGATGGACACGAGCCGGCTGCGATTCGCTCCGTCGCGCACAGCGCTTCCTCCTGCTGCCTGGCCGAGAAGAGGTGCTCCGTCAGCCCTCAGGGGCTCTCCCTCCCCGTCACCCCCTCCCGGAGGGAGGGGGGACGCGCGGGCGCGCCTCCTTCCGGCTCTGCCTCTCCCTGCGGTTCCCCCCTCTCCCCTCGGGAGAGGGTCGGGGTGAGGGACGTTGCGAACGCTCAGCCCCGCGCCGCGGGCTTGCGCACCCGCAGGCACAGGTTCACGCATACAGGATACAGCCACGGACCCGCGCGGTCCAGGCGGCGCAACAGCCCGTGCGTGCGCTTCCACACGAATGGAACGAGGTGCAGGCCGCGGCGGTGCTCCACGATTCCGCCCATGGCGCGCACGCGGCGCACGAGCTGCACGGGTCCGAGCCAGTGCTCGTGGCCCCGGTAAGCGCGCAGGCCCAGGCCGTTGGCAAGCCATTGCGCGGGCTTCCACACGCGGTTTGGGACGGTGACGGCCGCCAGCCCCCCGGGGCGCAGCACGCGCAGGAGCTCGCGGATCGCGGCCTCCGGCCGGGCGGTGTGCTCGATCACGTCGCTCGCGACCACGTAGTCGTACGCGCCGTCGGCCACCGCCAGGGCCGACAGGTCGCCGATCACGCGCTGCGTTGCGCACTTGCGCGCGACCTGGGCGAGGAGGTCCGGGCCCACGTCGAGGCTGGTCACGCGCGCGCCGCGCTCGGCCGCGGCCTGGCTGAACCATCCGGTGCCGCACCCCGCGTCCAGCAGGCGGCGGCCGGTCAGGTCTTCGCCCGCCAGGAGTACGTCGAACACGACCCACAGCCGCCGCGCCAGGTCGTAGCGATCCATGGCCGCGTCGAACCGGTCGGCGAAGCGTTCGTAGAACCGCTCCTGCGCGTCGAGCCTGCGGCCGGTCGGGTCCATGGGGTGCGTCCCGGATGGGTTCGTCTCAGGTCCCTCCCCCTCACCCCCTCTCGGAGGGAGGGGGGACGCGCGGACGCGCCTCCTTCCGGTTCTCCCTCTCCCCGCGGTTCCCCCTCTCCCCTCGGGAGAGGGTCGGGGCGAGGGACGTTGCGCGCTGTGCTAATTCCCTTCTCGCACAGAGCTCTCCACTCTTCCCTCCCCCTCACCCCCTCCCGGAGGGAGGGGGGGGACGCGCGGACGCGCCTCCTTCCGGTTCTCCCTCTCCCCGCGGTTCCCCC
>CAZOBJ010000008.1:0-14175 GCA_964577825.1 uncultured Planctomycetales bacterium | reverse complement strand
TCTCCCGTCGGGAGAGGGTCGGGGTGAGGGACGCTTCTCGGTCTCCGTGCCCTTCTTCCTTTCCCCCTGGCAGAGGGCCGGGGCGAGGACGCGAATGACGAAACCTCAGCCCGCTCGCGCGCGGAACCGCATGACCTGTCTCGAACCGTATGCTACGTTGCGCAAGGCGCGGCGCAAGGCCCGCGGGTCAGCGCCCGCCCGCGGCTCGTATGAGATGCTCGGCGGCGCGTGCCACGCCCGCGGCGTCGGACCCGGTCAGCACCACGGTGTCCTGCTCCGGGTCGAACGCGCGCCAGGCGAACTCGACAAGTCCGCGGCCCGGGCCCGGGTAGAACGGAGTGCACGGGTGCGGGGTGAGCCCGTGCACGTTCATGATCCGGTCGATCAGTGCATGCTCCGGGCCGATCCCCAGCAGAATGACGTCCCGATCGATGGCCACCTGCGGGCCGGAAACGTGCACCTGCGCGCCGTCGGGGCCGAAGGGCAGGTCGTGGCGCAGGGCCAAAAGCTCGTTCGGGAGCCGCATCAGGACGTCCACGTCGCGCGCGCGCAGCGCGTCGGCGATGCGCCGGGCAAAACCCAGCTCGCGCGCGGACCCGGGCACCACCAGGACGCGAGAGAGGTCGCCGAGCCAGTCGTGCACGATCCGCTTGTCCGCGATCTCGAGCGGGGCGAGCTCACGCACGCCACGGATCGCCGGCGGGGTCGAGACCGCCGCGTGGGCCGTACCGGACACATGGGCCGGCGTACAGGAGACCGTGACCGCGTACGCGCCTGGAGGGTCGTTGGCGGCCAGGGCCAGCCGGCCGGTGAGCTCGCCGTCCACGAACGCGCCCCGCCGGTGGACCCGGGCCTCGCCCGCAGAGTCGCGCACCAGCACCTCGGCGGGCAGCGTGGCGCTCAGCCGGTCTCTGTTGCCGTCCAGGAGCACCGCGGTCCAGGACACGGACGCCGTGCCGCCGCGGGCCAGTTCGCGGCTCGCGCGCACCTGCACGCTATGGACCGGGCGCGGCAGGAAGGCGCACAGGCGCACCTCGCGAGCGTTCAGGTCCAGGACGAGGTCGCCGTCGGTCACGCGGGCCTGTTGCAAGCTCATGAGATCATAGGCCGCGGTCCAGGGCTCGGGCACGGCCACGTGCGCGGTGCACGGCTCCCCCGCGTTGACGGTCCACAGGTACGCGGCGCCCGCGCGACGCAGGGGTGGACCGTGCACCTGCGCCGGGCCCTGGCGCAGGTGGGGCAGGGGCCCGTTCGACTGTGCGTCGAGGGGCGAGGAACCGGAGAAGTCCGCAACCGGCAAAGCCGCCAGCGTATCCGCCAGCCGCCGGGCCGCGCGGGTGAATACGGCCGTGTGGTCCGCGCCCAGGACCACGCCCTGGGCGCCCTGGGCGAGCGCGAGCCAGGCGTCCAGGTCGCTGGGGCCATACGCGAGCACGGTGTGCGTCCCGCGCAGGTGGGCAAGGGGCGCGAGCCGGTCGAAGAGATGGGCGCTCTCCACGGGCCGTCGGCAGTCGAGGAGTATCGGGTCCATGGGGAGCGGCGTCGCGTCGGGCAAGGCCTGCGCGTCGACCACGGCCGCATAGCCCACGTCCGCCTCGGGCGCGTGGGCGAAAGCGCGCAGTCTGGTCAGGATCTTCTGGTCCCAGCCGCCCACGCCGCGGCCACCCTGCACGAACGCGGCGTAGCAGGCGAAGCTGCGCGCGCGCTGGGCGAGCAGGGCGTTGGATCGGCCCAGGGCCTGGGCCGCGGCCGGGTGCGCGCGGGCCGCGTCGCCCAAACGGCGGGCGTCTGCGCTGAAGAGGTACCCGGTCAGGCCCTCGCGCGTGGCCGCCTCCATGCGCGCGCGCACGGGGACCTGGGCCTCGGCCCGGGCCAGGCTCCCGCGCAAAAGCCAGGCCGTGGCCCCGCTGCGCGCGGCCGCCCGCGCGTCGTCGGGCACGTGCCCGGCCAGGAGCGTGACGCCGATATGCTGGTCTTCGCCCGCAGGCAGGATTCTGAGGGGCAGGTCCGCATGCAGGTCGCCGGCCGCGACGCGCAGCACGTACGTGCCGGGCCGCAGCAGGCCGGCGGGGAACTCCACCGCGCGCGCGCCCCGTCCCGCGGGCGCGGCCCAGTCGGCGGCCCACAGCACGGTCTCCCGGTCGCCCGCCAGAGCGCGCAGACCGGCCTGCACGGTGGCGGCCTCGGGCCGGTCCATGCACAGGGCCACGGTCACGCGCTCGTCGCGGCGGAAGGCCCGGCGTCCCCGGGGCGTGAACGCGCGAAGGGTCGCGCGGTCGGGCGCGGACGGCTCCGGCCTGTCCTGTGCGGGCCAATGCACGATGCCGTGGTCCTCGTCGATCGTGAGCGCAGGCTCGCCGCGCTGCGCGCCGTCGGGCGGGTCGTCCCATTCGGCGGAGAGCTCGCCGTCCCGGACCTCGATGCGCGCGCTCCAGTCTGGGCCGAGCACCCGCACCGTGCCCTCGGGCAGGCGCACCGCGCGGTGGCCGGTGCCCTCGGGCAACAGGCGCTCGATGCGGTACGCCCCGGCCTCGGCCGGCACGGCCAGGATGACCCGGCGTCCGGAGGGCGGCGGGACCTCGATGCGCGCCCCGTAACAGAGAAGCCCGTCCAGGGTGCGCCCGTGCAGGCCCGGGGTCGCCTTGCGGGGAACCACGTTGCCTGAAGACACTGCAAAGTCGAGGGACCAGCCCAGCGCCCCGTCGATGCGGTGCGCGCCTTCGGACAGCCGCGCGGTCCGGGGTCCGGTCCAGGAGAGGTCCTCGTCGTCCAGCGTCCAGGCGCCGTAGGAAGGCGGGATCCGGATGTCCACCCGCACGGGCGCGTCGTCCGCAAGGGCCGCTCGGCCCGCGACGAGCAGGGCGAATAGGACGAGGAAGGTGGCTCGGAAGGGGCGCGCGTCCATGCTGCCTCCCGGGGCTGGTGCAAAGCTCACGAGAGCGGCATGGTACGGTCTCAGGGCCCAGATGCAAGGGAATTCAAGGGTATGGGCGCTGGCGCGGGCTATCCCCTTGCGCCTGCCGGGCCGCGGCGCATAATGAAGGGCACACAGTCGCCCGCGAGGCGGGCGCGAGTGCGGGGGAAGTGCCGATGCGACGACTCATGATTGGGGTCTCCGGCGTGCGGGGCGTGGTGGGCGAGACGCTCACCCCGGAGCTCTTGACGCGCCTGGGAGAGGCCTTCGGCACGTTGATCGACGGGGGCACCGTGGTCGTGGGCCGCGACACGCGCACGAGCGGCGAGATGGTCAAGCACGCGGTGCTCTCGGGGCTGCTGTCGGCCGGATGCAGGATCGTGGACGTGGGCATATGCGCCACGCCGTCGGCGGCCATGATGATCCCGCATCTCTCGGCGGACGGCGGGGTGGTCATCAGCGCCAGCCACAACGCGGCCGAGTGGAACGCGCTCAAGTTCTTCCGCCCGGACGGGGTGTACCTCAACGACGAGCAGGGCCGCCAGCTCCTGGACATCTACTACCAGGGCGACTTTCACCAGGTGGACTGGAACGGGGTGCGCGAGGTCACCGAAGACCCCCATGCCGTGGACCGGCACGTCGAGCAGGTGCTCGAACACGTGGACGTGCGGGGGCTGCGGCGGCGCAAGTTCGCCGTGGCCCTGGACTGCTGCAACGGTGCGGGCGTGGAGGTGGCCACGCGCTTCCTGGAGCAGCTCAACTGCCGCGTCATTCCCCTGTACTGCGAGCCCAACGGCCGGTTCCCCCGCACGCCCGAGCCCACGCGCGAGCACGTGCGCGCGCTCACCCGCGTGGCCCGGGACAACGGGGCGGACATCGGGTTCGCGCTCGACCCGGACGCGGACCGAGTGGCCTTTGTCAGCGGCGAGGGCAAGTACGTGGGCGAGGAGTACAGCCTGGCTCTGTGCGCCCGGTACGTGCTCGGCCACACGCCCGGGCCGGTGGTCGTCAACGTGAGCACGAGCCGCATGGTCGAGGACGTGGCCGCGGAACACGGGTGCCCCGTGCACCGGGTGCCGGTGGGTGAGGTGAACGTGGCCGACCGCATGCGCGAGATCGACGCGGTGATCGGCGGCGAAGGGAACGGCGGCATCATCTTCCCGGCGGTGCATTACGGACGAGACAGCATCGTGGGCATGGGGCTCATCCTCCAGTACATGCTCGAACGCGGGCGCTCGCTCGCCGAGCTCGTGGACGAGGTGCCCGCCTACACCATGGTCAAGAGCAAGGTGGACCTGGCCTGCGACCGGCTGGCCTTCGCCGGGATCCTGCGCGACCTGGAGGCCCAGGCGGGCACGGCGTCCGTAGACCGAAGCGACGGGCTCAAGCTCCAGTGGGCCGGTGACGGCTGGGTGCACCTGCGCGCGAGCAACACCGAGCCGGTGGTGCGCATCATCTCCGAGGCGCGGACGCCGACGCGGGCCCGGCGGCTCGTGCGCGAGTACGGCGCGCAGATCGAGACCGCGATGCGCGCGCGCATACGCGCCTAGGCCGGGCGCGGCGGATTCCTTCCAAGGGAGGCGGCATGGTACCGGAAACCTCGCCCGGGGGCGCGGAGCGGATCGCGGGCGTGGTGCTCGCCGCGGGCCAGGGCACCCGCATGCAGTCCACGGACCTGCACAAGGTCTGCTTTCCCGTGGCCGGTACGCCCGCGATCAACCGGATGGCCGGCACCCTGCGCGAGGCCGGCATCGGCCCGGTGGTCGTGGTCGTGGGCGCGCTCGCGGGCAAGGTGATGGACACGGTCACCGCCCAGTACCCGGAGACCCTGTTCGCCTACCAGGCCCGGCCCAAGGGCACGGGCCACGCGGCGCGGTGCGGGTTCGCGCCGCTCGAACGCACCGGGTTCGACGGGCCCGTGCTCGTGACCATGGGCGACAAGATCGTGCGCGGCAGGGTGATCGACCAGCTGCGCGAGCTCTTCTACCGCACGAAGTGCGACGCGGCCTTTGCCGTGAGCCGCAAGCCGGGCCGCGAACAGGGCCGCGTGGCCGTGGCCGAGAACGGCCACGTGCGCTGGCTCCTGGAGGCCACGGACATCCAGCGCGCGCTCCTGTTCGAACGGCTGCGGACCGCGCTGCGCGGGCGCCGGTCCGTGCAGGCCCAGCGGCTGCGGCGCATCGCCGAGGAGGCGATCCCGCGCGCGAGCCGGCGCGAGCGCGTGCTCGCCCCGATCCGCCGGCTCCTGGACCGCCAGGGCGCGGTGCGCGCCCAAGAGGTACTGCGGGCCCTGCCCGCCGACGGCGAACGCATCAACACCCCGGCGGGAGGGGTGACCGCGCGCCAGGCAGAGCGCCAGGGCCGGTACGTGAACGAGAGCGTGTACCTGATCCGCGCGCCGCTGTTGGGCGAGGCGCTCGCGCACCTGTCCGCGCGCACGGCCCAGGGCGAGGAGTACCTGCCGGATGTGATCACCTACGCCCTGCGCGCGCGCGACCGGGAGGGCCGGCCCAGATACAAGGTGCGGGCCATGGTCCTGGAGGACGACGACGACGTGGTGGGATACAACACCCCGGACGAGCTGTTGGCCGTGGAGGCGGTGGTCGCCGCGCGCGAGGAGGGTCCGGCGGCCGCGGCCCCGCCTGCGGCGCGGCGGCGCCTGCCCGGGGGCGTGGAGCGCACCGCCGGGGAGTGGATTTCTCTGTTCGAGGCCGACCGCCCCGCGCTGCGCAAGGCGCTCGTGGCCATCTACGGCCAGGAGCCCGCGCTCTTGGCCGAGCGCAAGAAGGCCTACCTGCGCGTCCTGCGCCTGTTCGCGCGCACCTGGGGCGCGGACCGGCCCGCGGTCATCGCCCGCGCGCCCGGGCGGGTGAACCTGATGGGCCGGCACATCGAGCACCGGGGCGGGTACATCAACACCATGGCCATCAACCGCGAGGTGCTCATGGTCGCCGGCCACCGCGACGACGATCGGGTGCGGCTGGTGAACGTGAACCGGCGCGCGTTCGCGGACCGCGAGTTCCGGATCAGCGAGGAGCTGGCCGCCGTGCCCTGGGAGGACTGGCTCGCCTACATCAACTCCCGGCGCGTGCAGCAGATGGTCCTGGACGCCAAGGGCGACTGGGCCAACTACGTGAAGGCCGCGTGCCTGCGGCTGCAGAGCGACTTTCGCAACGTGCGGCTGACCGGCATGGACGCCGCGGTGCTGGGCAACATCCCGCAGGCGGCCGGGCTTTCGAGCTCCTCGGCCATCGTGGTGGCCGCGGGCGAGGCGGCCATCACCTGCAACCACCTGGACATGCAGCCCACGGACTTCGTGGACCTGTGCGGCGAGGGCGAGTGGTACGTGGGCTCGCGCGGCGGGGCCGGGGACCACGCGGCCATGAAGTTCGGCCGCCGGGCGCAGGTGGCGCGCGTGCGGTTTTTCCCGCTCGTGTGCGAGCATATGCCGGGCATCCCGGAGGACGTGCGCCTGGTCATCTTCGACAGCCAGATCAAGGCGCACAAGAGCGCCGAGGCGCGCGACGTGTTCAACCAGAAGGTCGCCAGCTACATCCTGGGCCTGATGCTCGTGCTCGACCGGTGGCCGCAGTACGCGCACCTCGTGGAGCACCTGCGCGACCTGGACCATCGCCGCCTGCACGTGAAGCCCCATGTCATCTACGAACTTCTCCTGAGCCTTCCGCCGAAGCTCACGCGCGCGCAGCTTCGGGGCATGCTCTCGCCCGCGCGCCGGCGCGAGGCGGCGGAGGTCTTCGCCACCCACGCGGAGCCGGAGGCCTACTACCTGCGCGACGTGGTCCTATACGGCCTGGCCGAGTGCGCGCGCAGCGAACGCGTGGGCGACCTGCTCAGCACCGGGGACATGCAGGGCCTGGGCCGGATGATGGCCGTCAGCCACAACGGCGACCGGGTCGCGCGCCTGGACCCGCGCTCCGGGCGCATGGTCCCCTACGACTGGCACACCTCGGACGAGACGCTGCGGGGGCTTGTCGCCGACCTGTCCAGCGAAGAGATCGACCGCGTGCAGCGCGCACAGCTGTGCAACCAGCCCGGCGGGTACGCGTGCAGCGCGCCGGAGATCGACCGCATGGTGGACCTGGCGCGCGAGGTGCCGGGCGTGCTGGGCGCGCAGCTCTCGGGCGCGGGCTTGGGCGGGTGCATGATGGCCCTGGTGCGCGCGGACGCGGTGGCCCGCCTGCGGCGCAAGCTCGCGCGCGAGTTCTACCGCCCCCGCGGACAGCGCCCGGACGTGACCGTGAGCAGCCCGATCGAGGGCTCGGGCCTGCTGCGCGTGTGAACCCCGGAGACCGCGGATGCGAGAGACCGGACCGGCCACGGCCGCCCGCGCCGCGTTGCGCGAGGAGGTGGGCGTCGCGATCCCGGTGTACTTCACCGACGAGGCGGACGCGGCCGCGGGGCTGCCGCTTCTGGCGGACACCCTGGCCGGATGCGTGGCCCTGGTCGACGCCCGGCGCGTGACCGTGGTCCTGGACGGCAGCGGCGCGGGCACGGACGCGGCGAGCCGCCTGGTCCAGGCGCGCGGGGCCCGGTTCTTGGCCCTGGACGAGCGCAAGGGCAAGCTGTGGGCCCAGCGATCCGCGGCCGAACAGCTCTTGCAGGACGCGCAGGTGCGCTGGGTGGCGCTTCTCGACTGCGACGGGGACCACTTCCCGCACGAGCTGCCCGCGTTCCTGCGCATGGGCCGCCACGTGGCCGCGGCCGCGGGCACGGACCGCGTGCACGTGCTGGGCCGGCGCGCGAGCCGGCACCGGTCGTTGGGGTTCGTGCGCGCGGAGTTCGAGGCCCTCGCCGACCGCGTCCTGCTCGACGCGCTCCAGTACGACGCGGCCATGCGCGGCGCGCCCTTGCGGCTCACCTATGCCACGGCGCTCGAGGAGTACCCGGACTTCCACTCCGGGTACAAGGTGCTCTCCCGCGCCGCGGCGCAGGACGTGTTCCTGTCCGAGCCTCGACTCGCGGGGCTGTCCGAACGAGCCTACTGGCGCCATGCGTGCGAGGCCGTGCTCGTGGTGGAGACGGTCCTCGCGGGCGCGGTGCTCGCCACGGTCCAGCGCGGCGCGCACAACGAGCAGCCGGTGAGCGCGTTCGCGCGCCTGGACCGCGCGCGGCTCGTGGCGGACAAGATCCTGTGGCCGTGCCGGCGGCTGGGCGTGCCCGCCGCGTTCGTGGCCCAGTGGTTGGAGAATCACGCGCCGCGCCTGCTGTTGGGCGCGCTCGCGCCCCAGGGCCGCGAGGAGCTCGGGCGCGTGTGCGACCTGGTGCTCGGGGACCTGGGCATGGGCCAGGCCACGCGGCCCGACCACGACCCCCTGCGCCCGCCCTTTCTGTAGGCGCACGGGGCCCATAGCCCTGCGCGCGGAGGGGAGCGGGGCACGCGTCAGCCTATCAGGAATCGCAGCGCCGAGGCGAGCGCCAGGATCTGCACGGCCAGGCGGAACACGCGCTCGTTGATCTTCTTGACCACCAGGATTCCCAACAGCGCGCCCGCGATCATGGCCGGGACCATGGCCACGTCCAGGAGGAACGTGCGCACCGTGATCGTTTTCCACACGAACACGTGGAAGGGCACCTTGAAGAGATTCAGGATGAAGAAGAACCACGCGCCGGTGCCGATGAACTCGAACCGGGAAAGCCCCGTGGCCAACAGATAGATCATCCAGATGGGCCCGGCGGCGTTGGCGATCATGGTGGCGAACCCGCCGGTGAGGCCCACGAGCGCCGCGAACCAGGGCCCGTGGTGGATCAGGCGATCCTCGTCGCCTGCGCGCCGGGCGCGGCGCGCGCCCCACTCGCGCCAGATCATCAGGCCGATCACGAACAGCACCACGCCCCCGAGCAGCCGGCGGAACTCGTCCGGCCCCAGCGCGTGGCCCACAACGACGCCCACCAGCACTCCGGCGACGGCCCAGGGCATGGGTCGCAGCACATGGCGCCAGTGGGCGTGGCGGCGGTAGTGGGTCACGGCCATGATGTCCGAGATGCACAGCATCGGCAACAGGATCCCGGTCGACGGGCGCGCGCCGAACACCCAGGCGAGCGCCGGCACGATCACCACGCCCATGCCGCCGATGCCCGTCTTGGCGAACCCCACGAGCATAGCGCACACGGCCACCACGGCCCAGTGCGTTGCGGGAAGTTGAAAGCTCTCAAGCATCTCGATCATGGGCAAAGGCCTTGCGCGTGTGGCGGTTTTCCCTAAGATGGGGCCTTTCCGCGGGGTCGGCCCCGTGGTCGCGGGCGCGCAGCCGCGCGCGGGCGGCCCCGAGCCTAGTGCATGATCGAGGGAAACGCAACCCATGAGGCGCACGCATACCTGCGGCGAGCTGTCCGCCGCGCACGCCGCAGAGACGGTCACCCTTTGCGGCTGGGTCCAGAACCGGCGCGACCACGGCGGGGTGATCTTCATCGACCTGCGCGACCGGTACGGGCTCACCCAGATCGTGTTCGACCCGGACGAGGCCGAGGGCGTGGTCGAGTTCGGCCACCGGGTGCGCGGCGAATGGGTGCTCCAGGTCACCGGCCTCGTGGAGCCCAGGCCCGAGGGCATGGTCAACCCCAAGATGCCCACCGGCGAGATCGAGGTGCGGGTGCGCGCGTTCGAGGTGCTCAGCCGCGCCGAGACCCCGCCCTTTACCGTGGACGACTACGGCGAGGCCGCGGGCGAGGAGCTGCGCCTGAAGTACCGCTACCTGGACCTGCGCCGGCCGAGCCTGCAGCGCAGCCTGGTCGTGCGCCACCGGGCGTTGCAGGCCTCGCGGCGGCGGTTGACCGCAGAGGGGTTCGTGGAGGTGGAGACCCCGATGCTGGCCAAGTCCACGCCCGAGGGCGCGCGCGACTACCTGGTTCCGAGCCGCGTGCATCCGGGCCAGTTCTATGCCCTGCCGCAGAGTCCGCAGCTTTTCAAGCAGATCCTCATGGTCTCGGGCCTGGACCGCTATTTTCAGCTCTGCCGGTGCTTCCGCGACGAGGACCTGCGCGCCGACCGCCAGCCCGAGTTCACCCAGATCGACCTGGAGATGAGCTTCGCCGAGCCGGACGACGTCTTTGCCCTGTGCGAGCGGCTCATGCAGGAGATCTTCGCCGAGGCGGCGGGCCGCGAGCTGGCGGTCCCCTTTCCGCGGCTCACCCACGCGCAGGCCATGGCCCGGTACGGCATCGACAAGCCGGACATCCGGTTCGGCATGGAGCTGCGCGACGTGGGCGAGCTCGTGCGCGAGAGCGAGTTCCGCGTGTTCACCCGCGCCCTGGAGGCGGGCGAGGTGGTCAAGGCGATGCGCGGACCGGGGCTGGCCGAGTACAGCCGCAAGCAGATGGACGACCTCGCAGCCCTGGCGGCCACCCAGGGCGCGCAGGGACTCGCGTACATCAAGGTGGAGGGCGAGGGCAAGTTCAGCGGGCCGCTGGTGAAGTTCTTCTCCCCGTCCGTGCTCGAAGCCCTCGCTCGCGAAGTGGAGGCGGCTGCGGGCGACACGATCCTGTTCGGCGCGGGCCCGCTCGAGGTGGTCAACGCGTCGCTCGCGTTCCTGCGCAACCGGCTGGGCCGCGACCTGGGCCTGTACGATCCGGACCGCATGGCGTTCGTGTGGATCACGGACTTTCCGCTGTTCGAGTGGGACGCGCAGGAGCGGCGCTGGACCTCGAGCCACCACCCCTTCACCATGCCGCACCCGGACGACGTGCCCCTACTCGACGAGCTCGGGCAGGGCCGGGACGTGCAGGTGCGTTCGAGCAGCTACGACCTGGTGCTCAACGGCGTGGAGCTCGCCAGCGGCTCGGTGCGAATCCACGACCGCGCCATCCAGCACAAGGTGTTCGAGGCCCTGGCCCTGGACGAGCAGGAGATCCAGGCGCGGTTCGGGTTCTTCCTGGAGGCCCTGCGCTACGGCGCGCCGCCGCACGCGGGCATTGCCGTGGGGTTCGACCGGCTGGTGGCCATGCTCTTGGGGTGCGAGAGCATCCGGGACGTGATCGCCTTCCCCAAGACCCAGAAGGCCCAGTGCCCGCTGACCGGGGCGCCCAGCGCGGTGGCGGACCGGCAGCTGCGCGAGCTGGGCATTTCGGTGCGCGGCGGGGGCGCCCCGGCGTCCTGAGGGCCGGGCGGCCCGTTCCGTCTCTCGGACCCGAGGCGCCGTCCGTCCGCCGGGTGTCCGATCGACCTCGCGCGCCCCAGGAGCCCCGCATGCCCCTGCCCGATCCGCCCGCGAAGCGTCGCGCACGTCCCCTGGGTCGCGTGGCCACGGTGGCCGCGCTCGTGTTTCTGGTGGGCACCGCAGCGTGGCTGGTGGGCTGGGCCACGGGCGCGGTGGCGCGCTGGTTCGCGCGGCCCACGCCAGCCCCGGGCCTGCAGGCCGCACGCGAAGGTCCGGACGACCCGGCGGGACTGCGCGAGCGCATCGCCCGGTTGGAAGAGGCCCGCGACCGCCGTCCCGAAGACCCGGCCGCGCGCCTGGCCCTGGCCGACGCGTACCTCGCGTACGCGCCCCACACGCAAGCGGGAGAGCTCTTCCGTCAGGAGGCCGCACATCAGGCCGACATAGCGGGGGCGCTCGTGGACGCGGACCGCACAGGCCCCTCTCCGCGCGCGGGCAGCGCGGCCTATGAGCTCGCACTCCGTCGCGCGGGGGTGCTGCTGCGCACAGGGCCGGAGGGCGAACGCGCTGCGCTTGCCGTGCTGGAGTGGCTGCTCGAAGACGCGTCCGAGCCCGAGGGGCCGCGCGCACGGCTCGACCGGGCGGCCGCGCTCAACGAGGCGGCGTACCTCTTGCTCACCGCAGAGGACGCGTCCCTGCGCGACCCGGCCCGGGCGCGGGCCCTGGCCGCGGAGTGCGTAAAGCAGCACCCGGCCGCGAGCGCCATGCCCGCGTTCCTGGACACCCTGGCCCTGGCCCTGTTCGAGACGGGCGACCCCGAGCAGGCCCTGGAGGTCCAGACCGAGGCCCTGGCTCGGGCTGACAGCGGGCAGTTGGGCATCTATCTCGAGCACTATGATGCGTTCCACAAGGCAGTGCATCCCTCCGGCGAGCAGGAGCCGCGCGCGCCCTGAATCCGGCAGATTCTTCCGGCAAGTCCACTCCTCGCGCGGCAGCGCGTTCCGGAGCATAGGCGCGCAGGCGAACCACTCGTGGGGTCCAGCCGCCGCATTTGCAGTCACAATCCGTTGTTGTCGATTGACATAAGGCTCCGTCGACCCTTTCCCATTTGAAGAGACGGTCCGGGCACGGCCGTTGAATTGTCTCCGGGGGCGCGCCTCCGCCGCACCCGGGGGTCGGCGGCAGGCGCGCGCGTAGGCATGGACGGCGAACCCCGTCAGGGAGGAAGGACCGATGTCGCTTATTATCAACCATAACATCTCGGCGCTCAACACCGAGCGCAACCTGGAGCGCTCGAGCAACGACCTGGCCAAGAGCCTGGAGAAGCTCTCCAGCGGCTACCAGATCAACGTCGCCGCCGACGACCCGGCGGGATTGATCATCAGCGAGCAGCTGCGCAGCCAGGTCAAGGGCCTGCGTCGGGCGGTGCGCAACTCGCAGGAGGCCTGGAACGTCATCGGCATCACCGAGGGCGCGCTCATCGAGATGAACGAGATCCTGCGCAACCTGCGCGCGCTCGCGCTGCACGCCTCGAACGACGGGGTCACCGCGCCGGACCAGATCCGCGCGGACCAGTCCGAGGTCGACTCGGCCATCCAGACCCTGGACCGCATCGCGAACACCACCAAGTACTCCGACCAATTCCTGCTCAACGGGTCCAAAAGCGTGGTCTACACCCGCAGCACGGTGGTCGACGACACCATGGACTTTCCCCTGCTGGACATCGGGCAGACCCGCATCGACCAGATCTTCAAGCGCACGGGCGTGAGCATGAACATCACGTTCAACGGCCAGCGTTCGGCCACCCGGGCCGACTACACCAAGGAGGCCCTGCGCGCCTACGTGGAGGCGGACAACAACAACATCGACTGCGAGATCAACGGCGCGAGCCTGAGCGAGGACCAGAGCTTTATCCTCACGGGCAACAAGGGCGCGCGGCAGTTCAACTTCAGCGCACAGACGAACCTCGGGTCCGTGGCGAGCGCCATCAACAACGTGAAGGACTCCACGGGCGTGGGCTGCCAGCTCCTGTTCTCCAGCAACGTCGCGCCCGCGGACAGCACCACCGCCGCCCTGGACCTGAACGTCAGCACCACGCGCGCGGCCGGCGGCGCGGAGGTCTACGCCGCGAACCTGAACGACGCGAATGCCGCGAACGACAAGATCCTGGGCATCGACGCGCGCGGCACCGACGCCCTGTCGAACCAGCGGTTCCTGGTGGGCAAGAACACCGACGGCCACGGCCGCGTGTACGTGAAGGTGACCCAGGTCTACGACGCCTGGGACCACGCCGGGGGCGTGCCGGGCGCGGACGGGGTGGACGACTCTGTGGACTTCGAGGTGTACAAGGACGCCGACCTCACGATGCTCGTCGGCTCGGGCACGAGCGTGCAGGCCGCCTCGGGCGCGGTCAACCCGTCGGGCGACCCCACCGACTATACGCTCGACTTCACCGCGGCCAACGACTCGGGCCTGCAAAACGACGACCTGCTGCTCGCGTGCAACGCCGCGAACTGCGCGGCGAACGACGTCATGACCGTGTCCCTGGTCGGCCAGGAGCTAAGCACCGCCACGGACGGGGTGGACTACTCCGCGTTGACCCTGACCGGGTTCAACGACACGGTGAACAACCCCACCACCGCATCGATCCTCAGCGGCGTGCGCCTGGCCGAGAACACGGACATGAACGGCAAGCTCTACTTCCGGGCCACGGGTGCGGCCGCGAACCGCACGATCGAGGTGTACAAGGACGCGGGCATGGCCCAGGAGGACTTGGTCGCCTCGGGCGCGGCGAACCTGGCCGCGGGCGGATCGGTGCGCATCGAGGAGGAGAACGACTCGGGCCTGCACATGACCCTGACCTTCACCGGCGCGGCCGGCGCAGGCGAGGAGACCGGGACGCTGGCGTTCGACGACCTGGGCCTGCGCCTGTACAGCCAGGAGTACGGGTCCACCCACTACGTGCGCGTGCAGAACCAGGAAGGCCGGCTGTGGACCTACTACGCCACCGCGCAGGACGACACCCCGGTCACCGTGCAGGAGGGGCAGACCATCCAGGAGATGGGCGACGACGCCGTGGTGACCCTGAACGGCGCGTCTCTGTCCACGGACGGCCTGGTGGCGAGCGTCACCACGCCGGACTTCACC
>CAZOBJ010000007.1:0-58319 GCA_964577825.1 uncultured Planctomycetales bacterium | reverse complement strand
GGCCCCTGCGCGTGATACAGCCACGCGGCCTCGGCCCGGTCCAGGTCAAAGACCGACGCCGCCAGCCCGCCTTCGGCGAGAAGACGGCCCCGCGCCCCGGGCGCGAGCACGCGGGCCTCCAGCTCGGGCCGGACCTCGCGCAACCGGGCAAGGCCCGGCCGCAACAGCAACACGTCCCCCAGCGCGCCCGGGCGCACCACCGCGAGGCGCAGCGCATGAGGGCCCGGCGCATGGAACGCAGGTTGCATGTCGGGTAGCTCCTTTGTAGGCCTGTTCTGCGTTGGGACATGACCGCGCCGTCCGCACACAGCGGCTGCAAGTCGTGCGGCCGCTTGACACGGCGGCCGGTTCCGTCCGCGGCGCAGGACCAGAATGGCACAGACGCACCGGGCCGTCAACCGGGCGACCTTGCCCAGGCGCGGGGCCGAGTGGGCCGATTTGACACATACAGTGGGCCCGTCCCGGCGACCGGGTGCATGGGGCGGGCAGGAATTGAGTTGCGTACCGAGGTGGCCAGGGAGGAATCCATGAATACGCGGACGAGCGGAATCTGGACCCTGCGCGCGTGGGCGCTGGCGCTGATTGCGGCGCTCGCCGTCATGCCGATCGGCAATGCCTTGCGCGCGGTCGAGGAAGAGGACCTGCAGGTGGCCAAGGCGCTCTCGAACACCATCGCCACGGTCGCCGAGCGCGTGGGCCCAGCGGTCGTGTACGTGAAGGCGGAGCGCACCGTGGAGGTGCGCGGCAGGGACCTGCCCTTCGGTCTGCCCCAGATCCCGGAGGAGCTGCGCCCGTTCTTCGAGCAGCTCCCGCAGATGCAGCCGCCCCAATCCGTGCCGGCCCAGGGCTCGGGGTTTCTGATCGACGAACAGGGGCACGTGCTCACCAACAACCACGTGGTCCAGAACGCCGAGGAAATCACCGTTTACCTGCCCGACGAGCGCACCTTTGAGGCCGAGATCGTGGGCACGGACCCGAAGACCGACCTCGCCATACTCCAGATCCAGGACCCGGACGGCCCCATGCCGTCCGTGGAGCTCGGGGACAGCGACAAGCTGCGCGTGGGCGAGCTCGTCATCGCCATCGGCGCGCCGTTCGGGTTCACCAAGACCGTGACTCTGGGCGTGGTCTCGGCCACGGGCCGCGAGCTTCGCCTGGCCGCGTACGAGAACTACATCCAGACCGACGCGGCGGTGAACCCGGGCAACTCGGGCGGGCCGCTCTTCAACCTGGACGGCGAGGTGGTGGGCGTGAACACCGCCATCAGCAGCCCCACCCGCGCAAGCGTGGGCCTGGGCTTCGCCATCCCCATCAACATGGCCCGCCGCATCGCGCGACAGCTCATCGAAGAGGGCAAGGTGACCCGCGGCTGGATCGGGGTGGGCATCCAGGACATCGAGCCGGACATGGCCGACATGCTCGAGAACTATCCCGGCGAGGGCGGGGTCATCATCACCCAGGTCGGCCCGGACCAGCCCGCCGAGGAGGCGGGCATCGAGGCCGGCGACGTGATCCTGTCGTTCGCGGGCAAGCAGGTCGAGGATGTCAACCACCTGCGCAACCTGGTGGCCAACAGCAAGGTGGGCGAGGCGGTGCCCATCAAGATCCTGCGCGCCGGCGAGGTGCGCACCCTCCAGATCACCCCGGCCCGCCAGCCGAGGCGGATTTCGCTCACGGGCGCCCCGGAAGAAGAGGCCCCGCCCACGGACGAGGACCGCGACCTGTCCCGGTCCTTCGGCCTGGAGGTGCAGCCGCTCGCCGAGAACCTGACCGAGCGGTTCGGATACGAGCCCGACCAGCAGGGCGTGCTCATCAGCGGCGTCCAGCGGGGCAGCTCCGCGGCGGACAAGGGCCTGCGGCCCGGCATGGTGATCGTGGAGGTGGCCCAGCAGCCGGTCACGGACATGGAAAGCTTCCGCCGGGCCATGCGCGCGGTCAAGGACGAGGACGCGGTCCTGTTCCGCATCCAGATGGGCAGCGAGTCGGCCCGGTACGTGGTGCTCAAGCGCGAGGCGCCCGACGAGGACTGAGCCGACCGCGAACGTGCCCGCTTGTTGTGCGACATGCGGGGTCTTCAGCCCGACGCGCTGTAGACCCCGTATTCGTCGCGCAGCTCACACAGGACCAGGTAGGCCTGCGCGTTGTTCGGGCTGAACACGCCGCCCTCGGTGCCGCTGAGCATGTACCCGCCCCCGGGCATGCCGTCGCGCAGGCACGCGAGCGCATGCGCGCGCACCGCGTCCCAGTCGCCCGAGGCGAGGATCGTCTCGTCGTCGATGTTCCCGGCCAGGCACACCCGGTCCCCGATGCGGGCCTTCAGCTCCGCCAGCGTGATGTTGCCCTGGGGCGGCGCCTCGCAGGGCGTGAGCACGTGGATGCCCATGTCGGCCATCTGGTCGCAAATGTCGCGGATCTTGCCGTGGCAGTGGTACCACATGGTGCCGCCCGCCTCGCGGATGAGCCTCACCACCGCCCCGTCGAAGGGCGTGACGATGCGGCCGAACCACTCTGGGGCCATGAGAGTTTGACTCGCGAGCTCCGCGCCCGAGGTCATGAAGTGGCGCACCCCCAGGTCCAAGAGCGCCTGGGCGTAGGCGAGCTCGTTGTCGCGCACCTTGGCCAGGAGCTCCAGCACGAGGTCCGTGTGCGTGGCGCAGGTCGCCAGCAGATACTCCTCCGGGCTGAACCACAGCCCCGGACAGCACAACGGGTCCGGGATGTGCGCGAGCACAAGCCCCTCGTCGCCGATGCGCTCGCACCAGGACCGGTACTCGGCGAGGTCCGTCTCGGGTATGCGGAACGGGATGCTCAGGGCCTTGTGCACGTCCTCGGGGCCTTCGAAGAAGTGCTTCTCGGCCCAGTCCATCATGCCCGGCTCCACGTGCAGCATCCGGGTGAGCGGCCCCCGGGGCGTGTCGATGCGCTCGTAGCGCAGATTGCCCTCGGTGCGCGCGCTGAAACCCGCGCGCGCCTCCTCGCCCAGGTAGACCGCGTAATCCGGGTCCACGTCCAGGCCGAAAATGACGTCCGTGGTGCGAATGAACCGCTCGGCGAGCTCGGGGCCGGCGTTGGCGAGGTACTTGGCCTCCACGCGCGGGACCACGGGCACCTTGTCCGGAATGCCCAGGTGGTACGCGCACAGGATGCGCTCGCGGCTCGTCATGGGCGCGGGCATGCGTCGCTCCTTTACGGCTCGCGCGAATCGAAGGATACGAGATGCGTGGGCAGCGCGGGCGTGGCGCCCGGCTGGGTGCACACGTACGCGGCCACCGCGGCCGCGTGGGCATGCACGCGCTCGAGCGGCAGGTCCCGTACGAGGCCCAGGGCAAGCGCAGCGGCGAAGGCGTCGCCCGCGCCCACGGTGTCGACCACGCGCACGGGCTCGGTGGGCCGGTCGCTCGTCTGTCCCTTGGCGTACAGGACGCTCCCCTGCGCGCCGCGGGTGACGGCCACGCACACGAGCGCGTACCGGTCGGCCAGGGCCGCGACGCGCTCGACGGGGCTCGTGCCCGCGCCGCCCAGACCCACCAGGCCGCAGACCTCGTCGAGCTCCGCGTCGTTGAGCTTGAGCGCGTCGGCCAGGTCCAGAGACGCGGCCACGCACTCGGCGTCGTAGTCCTGGCCGCGCAGGTTGATGTCGCACAGCCGCAGGCAGGTCTGTGGCGTGGCGGCCAGGAACCGGCGGATCGTCTGTCGGCTCTCGGGCGCGCGCTGGGCGAGCGTGCCGAAGGCCACCGCGTCCGCTCGGGACGCGAGCGCGGCCAGGGCCTCGGTCCAGGACAGGCGCTCCCAGGCCACGCCGCGGTGGATGGTGTAGCTCGGTTGCCCCGCATCGTCCAGGGCCACGGTCACGGTGCCGGTGGGCGCATCGGGTACGGTGGCGAGCGCCTGCGTGCCCACGCCCCGGCCGGACAGGCGCTCGCGGATCTCGCGCCCGAGCGCGTCGTCGCCCACGGCGCTGGCCACATGGGCCCGCGCGCCCAGGGCCTGTGCGTGGCAGGCGAAGTTCGCGGGCGCGCCGCCGAGCACCTTGCCCGCGGGGAAGAGGTCCCAGAGCACCTCGCCCAGGCCCACCACCACCGGCCCGCCGCTCGGTGCGGGCGGGCCCGCTTCAGGCTTCGTGCGCGTCCTGTCCTTGGCCATCGGCCTTGAACCCCTCGTGAAACCGGACCGTGCCCCGCGGCGCGCGGCCGTCAAAGGGCAGTGCAAGAAAGACCTCCTCCGGCACACCCTCGTGCACGAACCCGGGGATGGCCGCGAATCCGAACCGCGCGTAGTACGCGGGTTCGCCCACCAGGCAGCAGCCCCGGGCATGGATCTCCTTCAGGCGCGAGAGCCCCTCCCGGATGAGCGCCGTGCCGATGCCCCGGCGCTGGAGCCGCGGCAGCACGGACACCGGCCCCAGGCCGTACCAGCCTTGCGTGCCGTCGGAAATCGCCACGGGCGAGAACGCTATGTGGCCCACCACGCGCCCGTGCAGCTGCGCCACGAGCGAGACCGTCAGCGCGCCGGCCGCCCGCAACGCATGGATAATGAACTGCTCGGTCTGGTTGCTGACCTCCAGGGTCCGGAAGGCGGCGGCCGTGACCTCGGCAATGGCGCGCGCGTCCGCGGGCGTCTCGGGCCGGATGCGCAGGTCGTCCTTCATGGTCCGAATCCCCTTGTCCGCCGGCCGCGGGCGCCTGCCTTCGACCGCGCGTTCCTGGCGGCAGTATAGCGATTACTGCACGCGCAGGAAGAGGGGACGTTGTCCGGAACTTCGCGCCTCGCGCCTGAGGCCGGGGCCCGGATCACGCGCCCCTACCGAAACCGGGCCCGCACGTACAGGTCCAGCTCCTCGGGCGAGGTGAACTTCAGGTCGTACGCCCAGGGCTCGTTGAACTCGCAGTCCCCGGGCTCGTGCTCGCGGCAGATCGCGGGCCGGTCCGCGTAGATGGCGCACCGGTTGTCCTGCCGCAGGTACCGGCACTCGTTCTCGATGTGCAGGTACCAGTCCCCGTCGGTCAGGTACAGGACCGTGCCCTTGTGGCACAGGTACCAGCGCACGTCGTCGAAGTCGCGCCGGGTGCGCGGCTCGTCGATCTCCAGGGCGAAGTACCGGCAGCACTTCGCCTCGCACGCCTCGCAAAGCATCTGCTTGGAGGGCCGTCCGTGGCGTCCGGCGCGGCCCGTGTGCACGCGCAGCATCGGCATTGGGGCTCTCTTATTGCGGGGACTCGTCGCCGCGAAGGCCCGCGGACTGGTCGTTGCCGCGCGCCAGGCGGCGGCGCAGGCGCTCGGCCACCGCGGGAGGCACGAACCGGCTGATGTCCGCGCCCAGGGCCGCGGCCTCCTTGATGAGCGTGGAGCGCACGAAGGCGTTCTCGGCGCTGGCCATCACGAACACGGTCTCCACCTGGGCGAAGGCCCGGTTGGCCAGGGCGAGCTGGAACTCGTACTCGAAGTCCCCGAACGTGCGGATGCCCCGCAGGATGACCTGCGCGTCCATCGCGCGCACGAAGTCCACGGTCATGCCCTCGAAGCTGCGCACCTCCACGTTGGGGAGGTCTTCCACGAGTTCGCGCACCACCTCCACGCGTTCCTGTGCGGTGAACAGCGGCGCCTCCTTGCCCGGGTTCCTGGCCACGCCCACGACCAGCCGGTCGAACAGCGCCGCGCCGCGGCGGATCACGTCCAGGTGGCCGGAGCTGATCGGATCGAATGTCCCGGGAAACACCGCCGTGCGCGCGCTCATGCCGCAGGTCCCCTCCCGGCTACGGCACGGGCACGTCTTCGATCACGTCGTCGACCATGGGCGGGTGGTAGCGGCCGGTCATCTGGCCGGCGAGCCGGTCGCCGGTGGTCGAGGCGCGCTCGAGCGCGGGGATGCCCACCGGAGAGAGGGTCAGGTACACGCCCTGCTCGTCGTCGCGCGGGTCGCGCACCCAGCTCACGCGCAGCTCGAACACCTTGACGTTGCGGATGAGCGTGAGCCGCTGTTCGGAGAGCCCGCTGTCGATGGCCTCCGTGCTGTCGGCCCACTCGTAGGCCATGGCGTACTCCACCGCGTACTTGTCCGAGGCCAGCCAGCGCAGGGCCACGGTCGTCTCGCTGCTCTTGTCCAGGTGCGGGTCGAACACCGTGTCGCCCCGGCGGTAGCGGTGCACCGCATGCAGGCGAAAGTGATCGCGGAACCGCCAGTCCGCGCCCAGCTGCCCCTCGGTCACGTACCCGTCCTCCAGCGCCCAGGACAGGTTGCCGTACAGGCTGAGCCGGTTCGTGGGCCGCCACACCACGTCCAGGTCCAGGGGCGTCCAGTTGCGGTCGCTGTTGAACTCCCGCGCCTCGCCGTCGAGCGGGATGTAGCGCGTGGACAGGTCCACGTCGAGCAGGTCCACGATCTGCTCGCTGGTCACCCCGTCCCGGTCGGTGACCTGGCGCTTCTCTTGCCACTGGGTATGCAGGTGCAGGGGGAAGTAGTGGAGCTCCTCGTACAGGTCCACCTCGTCGATGTGGTAAAGCTTCTTGGCCGAGAGGGTGGGGTCTTCGTTCGCCACGAAGCCTATCGAGGGTTCGATGATGTGGCGCAGGTCGCCGCCGCGGTACAGGCCGTAGAACCGCCCGGTGATCTCGGCCCCGTACTGGCCGGCCAGCCGGGTGTGCCCGTCATCGTCGTCGGCGAGCTCCTCGTAGTACGTGGCCCGGCCGCCCACGTAGGGCGTGAAGGTGAACGCCTCGCCCAGCGGCAGGGGCGCGGAGACGCGCATCAGGTAGTCCGCGCGGAAGAACTCGCCGTACTCGCGGTCGCCGGGCACGCGGAACTCCTCGCGCAGGGTCTTCTTGTTCGCGTCCTCGTCGAACTCGCGGTTCACGATCCCGACCCGGGTCTCGCTCGTCAGGTACAGGGGCGTGTCGCCCAGCCGGTAGCCGGGCAGCTTGAATCGCAGCTCGGGCAGATACTCCTCCTGGGTCATGAAGTCGTTGAGCCGTGGCTGGGCCACGGCCTCGAACACCCAGGCGTCCCCGAGCCGGCGCAGGCTCAGGAAGCTCTCCGGCTCCTTGTCCTCGTTGAACTGGCGCCGGAAGTATTCGAACAGGAAGTCCCGGTCCGAGTACACGTTCAGGTCGAAGCGCAGGTCCCACCCCCCGGCCAGGGGCTGCTGGTGCCACCACTCGACCTTCCACCGGTCGTCGTCGCGGTAGGTGTCGCCGTACTCGGTGTCCTCTTCGGCGCGCTCCAGGTCGTCGCTCCTGGAGATCTCGGTTTCCTTGAGCCAATAGGTGTCGACGTTGCCCTTGCCGCCGCGGTGGCCGAGCTCGTACTGGAAGTCGAGCCCCGTGGCCCATCCGCGCTCCTCGCGGTAGTCCAGGTCCACGAACACCTTCTCCAGGCGGAACAGGGCGTCCTGGTCCGGGTCCAGATCCAGACCCCAGGTGGTCAGCCCATACGTGCCCCAGTCATCGGAGTGGCCCGCACTCGCGCGCATCCACGGCCAGTCGTAGCGCAGGTCCTTGATCAGG
Source organism: uncultured Planctomycetales bacterium (assembly GCA_964577825.1). GTDB lineage: Bacteria > Planctomycetota > SZUA-567 > SZUA-567 > JAFGNG01 > CAZOBJ01. Next base: position 50,819 of record CAZOBJ010000007.1, on the reverse strand, counting down.
TACGGGAAGTAGAAGACCGGCACCCCGCCCACCCACAGCACGTTGTGCCAGGACTCGATCTTCTCGTACCGGCGGTAATGGGCCGACTGGGCCGAGACCCCGAATACCGGGCTCGCGGAGTTGTCCGTGGTCACGAACGGGTCGAACAGCTCGAAGTGGTCTGCGGACAGGGCCCGCATCTTCTTCGCGTTGACGAACATCCGGTTGTACGGCAGGGCCGCGCCTTCGGACTCCCACCCGGTCTCCTTGCCCGCGTTCGGGCCCAGGAGCTGGGTGTGCACGTCCACGGGCCGGGCGCCGCGCACCGACACGTCCTGGCCCATCAGCCGCACGTTATCCGCCTCGCCGCGGCGCTCGTCCATGTGGTAGTAGAGCCGGTCGCAGTAGAACAGGCTCCCGCCGGGCTCCTGGGCGACCACGTCGCCCTCCGCGTAGATTTCGCGGGTGTCGGTGAAGTAGACCATGTTGCGGGCCTCGACGGTCATCCCGCCCTTGGCCACCGTGGCCCGGCCCAAGAGGACCACCGCCTTCTCGTCTTCGAGGTAGTGCCACTCCCCGCCCTCCACGGACGGGGGGTCCTCGCCGAACGGGGCCAGGCCCGCCGCCCGCGCGAGGCCGGAGCACAGCCCCGCCCCGCACATCGCCAAGACGAGCGCCAGGAACCCGATTCGCACCCGACCCATAGCCTCTCCTCTGCGGCGCACCGCTGTGCCGTGCGCGCGTCGGGCCGGCCATACCGGCCCGCGGTCGTTGCTTCCCTAAGTGTAGGAGCGCCTAAGGGCAAGTCAATACCGCGCCCGCGCCCGCACCCCCCTGCGCACCCGTGCGGCGGCCAAGCGCACACGGCCCGAGCGCGCGCCAAGCCGCCGCGTAAGCCCCCTTCTGCGCCTTGAGAAGCCCATTCTCCGCGCCCGGCCTCAACGGCGCTCGGACGCGGCCGGGCCGCAGGCGCGCGCGAGATTCCGACCGGCGTTGGCCCGGTCTCCGGCCGCGAGCCCTAGCGCGCGTACTCCACGAACCGGTTCTCCCGGATCAGGGTGATCTTCACCTCGCCGGGATAGCTCAGCTCCTGCTCGATCTCCTGGGCGATCTCGCGGCAGATCCGGTGGGCCTCCTTGTCCGAGAGCTTGTCCGGCTTGGCGATCACGCGCACCTCGCGGCCGGCCTGGATGGCATAGGCCTTCTCGATGCCCACGTGCGCGCTGGCGATGTTCTCCAGCTTCTCGAGCCGCTTGATGTACTTCTCCAGGCTCTCGCGGCGCACTCCGGGCCGGCTGGCGCTGATCGCGTCGGCGATCTGCACGATCGTGGCGTACAGGCTGCGCGGCGCCTCGTTGCCCTCGTGATGGGCGGCGATGGCGTTGACCACTTCGGGCGACTCCTCGCACAGGCGGGCCAGGTTCGCCCCGATCTCCGGATGGGTGCCCTCCTCCTCATGGTCCACGGCCTTGCCGATATCGTGCAACAGGCCCGCGCGCCGGGCCAGGTCCTCGTCGAGCTTCAACTGCATGGCGATCATGCCGGAGAGGAAGGCGACCTCGCGCGCGTGGTCGAGCACGTTCTGGCCGTAGCTGGTGCGGTACTTGAGGCGTCCGAGAAGAAAGAGCTCCTTGGGCTTGAGGTTGCGCACGTCCACTTCCGCGGCCACCGCGCGGCCGGCCTCCATGAGCTCCTTTTCCATGTCCTCCTGGGTCTTGCTGACCACCTCCTCGATGCGGGCCGGGTGGATGCGCCCGTCGGCGACCAGCTTGTCCAGGGCCAGGCGCGCGGTCTCGCGCCGGATGGGGTCGAAGCCGCTGAGCACCACCACGCCCGGCGTGTCGTCCACGATCACGTCCACGCCCGTGGTCTTCTCGAAGGCGCGGATGTTGCGCCCCTCGCGGCCGATGATGCGGCCCTTCATCTCGTCGTTGGGAAGCTCCACCGTGCTCACCACGCTCTGGGTGGTGTAGTCCACGGCCAGGCGCTGCACGGCCATGCCCAGGATGTCCCGGGCGCGCGCCTCGGCCTCTTCCCGGCAGCGCTCCTCGGCGCGCTGCACCCGCTGCCCGATCTCGTGCTCCAGGTCCTCCTCGACGCGGCGCAGAATCTCCGCCTCTGCCGTCTCGCGGTTGTACCCGCTGATCTCCAGGAGCTTTTCCTCCTGCTTCTGCAGGGTTTCGTTGACCGCGGCGTAGCGTTCCTGGAGCTCGTGCTCGCGCGCGGTGAGCTTGCGCTGGGCCTCCTCGAGGTTCGACTCCTTGCGGGTGAGCCCCTCGAGCTTCTGGTCCAGGGCGTCCTCGCGCTTCAAGAGCCGCCGCTCGATCTGCTTGAGCTCGTTGCGGTCCGCGGCCAGCTCCTGGCCCATGCGCTCGCGTTCCTTGAGGATCTCCTCCTTGGCCTGAAGCTTCATATCCGCGCGCAGCTGGCGGGCGTCCTGCTCGGCCTGTTCGCGGATGCGGCGGGCCTCGTTCTCGGCCGCGTGCTCCCGGTACAATCCCCAGACGTGGCGCAGGCCCGCGCCGAGCACAACGCCCAGCGCGAGCCCGATGCCGCCCAGGACCAGGACGTGCACCCAGGTCAGATCGCTCCAATTCATGTGTAGCCCTCCCGGTGGTATAGGGTCTCGCGCCCCGACGGACGCACCGGGCGGCGGGATGGGCGGGAACGAGTCGGTGGACGGCGGGAATCAGGCTCGGGAACGGGAGGCGGCCCGCGGCGGACCCAGCCCGCCGCACAACATCCGACCGCCTGCGCATGCATCGCGCCCGCTCCCCCCGGGGGAGCGGCGTCTGGAAGAAAAACTAGCTCTCGGACGCGGCGTCCGTACCAGGACTGCACGCTGCGCCCGGGATCCCGTAACCCGCTGGATTCCGGCTAACAGTGCGAAAACCACACAAAAAGGCGTTACAAACATCAGCAACAACAAGGTATCTGCTCGTTTCTGTATGGTCTTCCGAACGTCCCACACGACAGTCGTTCCGAAGCCGCATCCGGCCTCCCTGCCATGGGCGCCGCGAGGCGGTCGGATCCTTTCGATCCCGTATTCTCGTAACCGAGCGCTCCCCTGTCAAGCACCAAAACCCGGCCCGCCCGCGGCGCGTACGCCGCGTGGGTTGACACGTGCGCGCGGGTATCGATAATCAGGCCGCCCCGGGCGACGCGGGAGAGCGCCCGGTCCGGCCCCGCCGAGGAGACCCCTGGTGACCGATTCCCCCAGCGGCGCGCCGGCGCGGACCCTGGTGACCGGCGCGCTGCCCTATGCGAACGGCCGCATCCACATCGGCCACGTGGCCGGGGCCTATCTGCCCGCGGACATCTGCGCGCGCTACCTGCGCCTGCGCGGCCGCGAGGTGGCCTTCATCTGCGGGTCCGACGAGAACGGCGTGCCCATCACCATCTCGGCCATGCGCAAGGGCGTGACCCCGCAACAGATCATCGACCGGTACCACCACGCCAACCTGCGCGCGTTCGAGGGCCTGGGCATCCGGTTCGACTACTACGGGCGCACGAGCTGCGATCTGCACGACCGGGTCGCGCAGGCCTTCTTTCTGCGGCTGCACGAGCGCGGCCACATCCAGCGGCGCACCACCCAGCAGCTCTACTGTCCCTCGTGCGGCATGTACCTGCCCGACCGGTACGTGGAGGGCACCTGCTACCACTGCGGCAAGCCCGGGGCCAAGGGCGACCAGTGCGAAAGCTGCGGGCGCATGATCGACGCCACCGAGCTCGTCGAGCCCAAGTGCATCCTGTGCGGGGCCACGCCCGAGGTGCGCGAGACCGACCACTGGTTCCTGCGCCTGGACGCGTTCGAGAAGGAGCTCCATGCGTACCTCGACAGCCACGACCACTTCCGCGACAACGTGAAGCGGTTCAGCTACAACCTGCTCAAGCAGGGCCTCCAGCCCCGCGGGGTGACCCGCGACCTGGACTGGGGCGTGCCCCTGCCCCTGGAAGGCGTGGCGGGCAAGGTCTTGTACGTGTGGTTCGACGCGCCCATCGGGTACGTCACCTTCACCCAGCAGTGGGCCGCCGAGCAGGGCGACGCCGACCGGTGGCGGGCCTTCTGGCAGGCCGAGGACACCCGCATCGTGCACTTCATCGGCAAGGACAACATCGTGTTCCACGCGATCGTGTGGCCGGCCATGCTCATGGGCCACGGCGAGTACCAGCTCCCCTACGACGTGGTGGCCAACGAGTTCTTGAACATCCGCGGGGCCAAGACGAGCACGAGCCGCAACTACGCGGTGTGGGTGGACGAGTACCTGGAGCACTTCGAGCCCGACCCCCTGCGCTACTACCTCACGGCCATCGCCCCGGAGACGAGCGACTCGGACTTCACCTGGGAGGACTTCCAGCAGCGCAACAACGCCGAGCTCGCCGACACCCTGGGCAACTTCATCCAGCGCAACCTGGTCTTTGCGCGCAAGTACTTCGGCGGCAAGGCGCCCGACGCACGGATCGCGGGCGCGGGCGAAGGGATGCTCCGGGACACGGACGCCGCGCGCGAGGAGGTCGCCCGGCTCCTCGACGGCCACCGGTACAAGCAGGCCCTGGAGCGGCTCATGCGCCTGGCCCAGGCGGGCAACCAGTTCCTGGAGGCCGAGGAGCCCTGGCGCACCCGAAAAAGCGACCCCGACCGGTGCGCGGCCGCGGTGCACGCGGGCCTGCGGGTGGTGGAGGCCCTCTCGGTGCTCATGGCCCCGTTCCTGCCCTCTGCCGCCGAGCGGCTGCGGACCATGCTCAACCTGCCCGCGCTCGCGCACGGGGACTGGGACCGGCCCGCGCGGCTTGCCCCCGGGCAGGCCCTGGGCGCGCCGGACATCCTGTTCCGCAAGTTCGAGGACGACGAAATCCGGCCCCATATCGAGACCCTGGCCGCGCGTCGATGACCGACCGCCCCCGCGCGGGGAGTCGCCCATGGCCCCCAGCGACGCCAAAGCGGACGAGACCTGCCACGTGGCCGGACCGGGCGGCGCGCCCGTGGCTTTGAGGCTCCTGCACCAGGGCGGCGACGAGCAGCACGCGGTGCGCGTGCTCGCCACGGCCGACCGGCTGCAGGTCTTCCTCGACTACGTGCTCCTCGAGTCCGCCGAGCCCCCCGCGCGCGAGGCCCTGGACGAGCTTCTGGCCCAGGCCGGGGTCGCCCACGGGGTGGACCCGGAGGGCCTGGACATGGCGCGGATCCTGTTGCGCGAGCGCGGGCGCACCGGGCTCTTGCAGGTCGCGGCGGGCACGCGGCCCCGGCCCGCGGTGGACGGACACATCGAGTGGCTGGCCCGCCCCACCTCCGAAAAGGTCAAGTACGACACCGACGAGCTGGGGGCGGTGGACTTCCGCCAGACCTTTCGCATCGAGAACGTGCGCACCGGTCAGGACATCGCGATCCTGCATCCGCCCACCGCGGGCGCGCCGGGCCGCGACGTGTTCGGCAACGAGATCCCCGCCCCGCAGGGCGCGGACCTGTCCGTGCACATGGGCAAGAACGCCCTGCTCGACGAGAAGCGCGGCCGGTGCGTGGCCGCGGTGGACGGGCGGGTGGTATTCGAAGACAACAAGATCAGCGTGTCCGACCAGTACGAGATCCGCGGCGACGTGGACTACGCGGTGGGCAACGTGGACTTCATCGGCGACGTGATCGTGACCGGCAACGTGCTCGACGACTTCTCCGTGGCCGCGGCCGGGACCCTGACCGTGCACGGCACGGCCGGGGCCTGCCAGTTGCGCGGGGACGGCGACGTCACCATCGTGGGCGGCATGGCCGGCAAGGGCCGCGGCAGCGTGCGCAGCCGGCACGGCCGGGTGGTGGCCCGGTACCTGAACGAGACCGAGGTCGAGGCCCAGAAGGACGTGTTGGCCCGCAACGAGATCGTGAACGCATCGGTGCGCAGCGGCGCGGCGGTGCGCGTGCCCGGCGGCACCATCGTGGGCGGCGAGGTGCACGCCTTCTCCGGGGTCGAGGCCAAGGTGCTCGGCAGCTCCCTGGGCGTGGCCACGCGCATCGAGGTGGCCGTGGACTGGATGCACGCCGACCGCCTGGCGCAGCTGGACAAGGCCCTGCGCGTGCTCCAGGGGCATAGTACGCGCCTGGAGAACTCGGTCCGCCCGTTCGTGCAGGACGAGCGCCGCATGGGGGACCTGTCCGCCGCGGGCCGACAGCTCGTGCGCACCACGCTCGAGCAGATCCGGGCCCTGCGCGCCCGCTGTGAGGAGCGCACCGCCGAGCGCGAGGCCCTGCTGGCCGTGCGCCGCGAGGGCGCGGTCAGCCAAGTGAACGTGCTCGAGACCCTGCACCCCGGCGTGGCCCTGCGCGTGGGCGCGATCGCGGACACGGTGACCGACCCCTTCACCGGGCCGCTGTCCGTGGTCCCGCGCCCGGACGGACCCGGGCTTCGCATCACCCGGTACCGGGAGCTGCCGGCCGCTCCCAGGCCCCCGGAACAGACCCCACCCCAGCCCGAGCGGGAGGTCCAGGCATGAGCGTGCTGCGCAACCCGGACGCACGCCTGCGAACCGTCTGGCGCCTGGGCCTGTTCGCGATCGGACTGCTGGCCTGCTACGCGGTGGGCGGCCTCGTCACGGGGCTCCTGTTCGCCCTGGTTTGGCCCGAGGGCCAGGACGCGTCCATGCACATGCTCCTCGTGTCCGGGATCCTGGCGGGCGGGCTGACCTTGGGCTGGGCCGCCTTCCTGCGCCGCACGCTCGACCGCCGGCCCGCGCGGTCCATGGGCTTGGGGCGCCCCGCCCGCCGGCTTGCCGCCCGTCCCGGTCTGGGCCTGGCGGCGGGCGCGGGGGTCGTCGCCCTGGCGGTCGGGGGCCTGGGGCTCGCGGACGTCTTTGTCCATGCCGAGGCGCCCCCAGCCTGGCCGGACGCGGTCGGGCTGCTCATCATGTTCCTGGCCGCCGCGTTCGCCGAGGAGATCGCGTTCCGCGGGTATGTGTTCCAGAATTTCCTGGACATCCGCCGGCCCGGCTGGGGCATTGCCGTGAGCGCCCTCGCATTCTGGCTCCTGCACGGGGCCAATCCGCATGCATGGTCCTCGCCCTGGGTGCCGGTGAACCTGGCGCTCGCCGGGGTGGTGCTGGCCGTGGTGTACTGGCGCGCGGGCAACCTGTGGACGGCGGTGACCGTGCACGCGGGATGGAACTTCGCGCAGGTGGGCCTGTTCGGCCTGCCGGTGAGCGGTATCGATCTGCCCTATGCGGGGCTCGTGCCGCTGGCGTCCGCGGCCGAGGCGCCGACCGTGCTCTCGGGCGGGCACTTCGGCCTGGAGGGGTCGGTGGCGGCGACCGGGGCCTTGGTCGCGCTGGGCCTCGCGTACGGGCTGCCGCTTGCCTACCGGCGCAGGTAGCGCAGCTTCTCGGGCAGGGGCACGTTGTTGCCGAACGCGTCCTCGCCGTATCCGTGCTCGGCGAGCAGGCGCAGGTCCTCGAGCACCCGCTTGTCGCCCACGAACGTGGCCGTGAGCGCGCAGTCCATGTCGATCTTGCCCAGGGCCAGCAGCCGCGCCACGGCCTGGGGGGCCACTTCGCTCAGGCTCGCGCCCGGATCGAGGTCCAGCTCCTCCAGGGGCAGAGGCTGGTCGTAGACGATCACCTTGCCCGCGTGCGCGAGGTGCAGCAGGATCCAGCGAAGCGCCCCGCCCAGGTCGCCGGCCAGGTGCGCGGGGACCTCGTTCTGGGCCTGGAGGATGGCCTCCACGAGCTGGTGGCGCTTGGCCGCGTTGATCTTCTCGTTCGCGCGGAAGAGCTCGAGCGGACTGCCCGCGTCGTACGCGTCGCCGTCGAGCTCCATGCGCACCTCGCTGCCGTAGTGCTGCGCGATGCGGGCGACCAGGGTCGAGGGCCGCACGTGGAACCCCCGGTACCGGGGCACCGGGACCGACACCCGGCCCACCTGGGCGTAGCGCTTGAGCATCTCCTGGCACAGGCTGCGCGCGGTCAACAGGTACCGGCTCGCGAAGGCCACCGCGTACTGCATGGCCGCCTCCAACAACGCCCGGGGCTGCACGAGCGGCCGGCCCACCCGCCCGGTCTCCGGTCCGCGCAGGTGCACGTTGCGCTCGTAGTACTGCACCAGGGACGTGGCCACCTCCAGGAGGTGGAAGATGACGCTCACGTGCCCGCGCAGCACCTTGAGGTCCGGGTCCTGGTCCTCGGTGTCCGTGTCCGAGACATAGGTGTCGTACAGGTTCTGGAGGTTGTGGAACCGCTGCGCCAGGAGCCACACCCGCTCCTCGCCCACGGGCTCGGGCACGCATGCGGGGTACTCCTCGGCGCAGACCTTGCCCGGCGTGTGCAGGAACTCGCCTTCCGCGGCTAGGTTCAGGAACGCGGTGGCCAGGTGCGCGACCGTCTCCTCGGCGCTGGTCACGTGCCGCGAGCGCCGGTCCCGGGGCAGGAACCCCTGGGGCAGGCGCTCGGCGAACTCGCCCGCGCCCGGGTCGCGGCGCGGCAAGGGGAGCTCCAGGCGCTCTGCCTCCTCGGTCATGCGCGCGGACACGAGCATGAGCACGTTGGCCACGAACCGCAGCCCCTCCTCCGTGGCCGCGGGGAAGTCGCCCTCCACGGGCAGCAGGTGGTAGTTGCCCATGGAGTGGCGCAGGTGCAGGAGCTTGTACCCCGTGTCCGCGAACAGGACCAGGGCGTCCGCGTGCTGGCGGTACGCGTGCCACCGCCGGTTGTGCACGGCCCCGTAGGTGTCCAGGAGCTCCTTGACCTGCGCGGCCTGGGCCACGAGCGACCCGAGCAAGGGCCGGGTGAGAAGCTGCTCGTCGAGCGGCCGGCTCGCCAGGAACCGGACCAGGCCCAACAGCCGCTGGCTGCGCCCGGCCATCAGCCCGTGGAACGCGTCCGGGCTCACGTGCATCGCGGTCTGGGCGCGGCGCCGCCTGCGCGCGCTCGCGGCGCCCTTTTTCGCCCGGGCCTGAGAGGCGGCCTCGCGGCCCTGCGGGGCGGTCATGGCGCCACGAAGGCCTGGCCGGGCTTCAGGTCCTGGATGAACCGGGCCAAGAGCCGCGCGGCCTGCTCCGCGTCGCGGGGGCAGAGCACCTCGGACGGGCTGTGCATGTACCGGGTCGGAATGCTCACGAGAGCCGCGGCCTTGCCCCCGCGCGCGAGCTGCATGGCGTTCGCATCCGTGCCCGTGGCTATGGGCGAGGCCTGCATCTGGACCCGGATGCGCGCGCGGCGCGCGGCCTTCTCCAGGAGCTCCTCCAGGACCGGGTTGATGTTCGCGCCCCGGTGGAGCACCGGTCCGCCGCCCAGCTTCACGTCGCCGGACTTCTTCTTGTTCGTGTCCGGGTAGTCGGTGGCGAACCCCACGTCCACGGCAATGCCCACGTCGGGGTTCACCGCGTACGCCGAGGTGTGCGCGCCCCGGATGCCCACCTCCTCCTGGACCGTGGACACGGCAAAGACCGCGGACGCGAGGTCCTTGCCCTGCAAGAGCCGGAGCGTCTCGCACACCACGAACGCCCCGATGCGGTCGTCGAACGCACGCGCCGCTGCCAGCCCGTTGCGCAGGTCGGTGTAGCCCACGTCGACGGTGGCCACGTCGCCCACGGCCACCGCGCGCTCGGCGTCGCGGCGGTTGCGCGCCCCGATGTCGAGCCACAGGTTCTCGATCTTCGTCTCGCTCTTGCTGCGCTGGTCGCGGGGAATGTCGTGGATGGGCCGGGCCGCGATCACCCCGGGCACGTCGCCGCGCCGCGCGTGCACCCGGACCCGCTGGCCCTGCAACAGCGCCACGTTCACCCCGCCGATCGCGGCCACGGCCAGGAACCCCTGGTCGTTGATGTAGGTGACCATGAGGCCGATCTCGTCGCAGTGGCCGGCCAGCATCACCCGCGGCCTGCCCTCCTCGTTGCGCACGCCCCAGGTGTTGCCGTGCACGTCCACGTGCACCCGGTCCGCGTACCGGGACATGCGCTCGCGCACGACCTTGCGCACGCGTTGCTCGAACCCGCTGGGGCTGGGCTGACCGAGCAAATCGGTGAGGAATTCCTTGCTCGCGTTGTCCATGGGCCGTCTCCTCTGCTGCGCGGTGCGCAGGGCACCCCTGTCTGGCCGGAGTGTAGACCCCCCGCGCGACCAGGTCAACCCGCGGCAGGCGGTTTTGCCCGGTTCGGCGCCCCGGCCCGGGGCCACCGGGTTGCCCGCACGGCCCTTGCCCGGTAGAATCACGCTTCGCCCGGCCTGGACGGCCGGGCGCGCGGAGAACGGCGATGCGACGATCGAACCCGGCAAGGCGCCGCGGCCCGGGGCTGGCCGCGCTCGCGCTGGCGGCCCTGGCGACCGCGGGCGGGTGCGTGGCGCCCACGGTGAGCTTCGTGGCCCAGACCACCATCGCCCGCGACGGGCGCACCACGCGCGAGGTCACCATCGCCTGCCAGCCGCGCAAGCGCACCCCGCCCCAGGCCCTGCGGCTCACCGCGTACCTGGACCTGCCCGAACCGGACCGGTACGCCAAGTACAAGAACGCGCCCACGCGCGTCACCTTCGAGGGCGCGTTCCCCAGCCCGGACGAGGTGCCCGTGGACTTTGTCAAGCGCACGCGGCGCACGGATCTGTTGGCCTACAACCGGCTGCTCGTGCGGCGGCGCGGGTACGTGCTCTTCGAGGCGCTCGACTTCGAGGAGTCCATCGACGACATCGTGGACCGGTCCCAGGCCGAGGCGTCGGTGGACCGGGCGGCGAACCTCCTCGCCAAGTGCATCACCGGCGCGCTCGAGGCCGAATTCGGCGAGGACTACGACCTCGCGCAGTTCAATGCCTACCTGCGCGAGACCCTGCCCGCGCTGGCCGACCGGCTCTACCAGGTCTTCTGGGAGGTGCGCCGCAGCCAGCGCGACCTGGTGGCCGGCGAGGCGCCCACCGCGGAGTGGGACCGGCGCCTCAAGCAGGAGCTCAGCGACTGGGGCCTGCACCTGTTGCCCGGGCAGACGCGGGTCACCCGCGAGGTGAACGAAAAGGCCCTGTGGTCCTTCCTGGACGCGAAGCTGAAGGCCCTCGTGCCCGAGCCCGAGGGCGACCTCGAGCCCCTGCGCGCCGAGTCCTTTCGCGACAAGGAGGTGCAGACGCGGCTCTTGTTCCGCCTGATCGAGCAGGCCAAGCAGGAGCGCAACACGGCCGAGGCCTTTCTGCGCGACCTGGACCTGCCCGGCATCGTGGGCGCGTTCGGCGGGGCCAGCCTGCCGCTGCGGTTCGACGGGAACGACCTGGAGTTCGCCCTGCCGGACCCGAGCTTCTACTTCCTGTTCCGGGTGCGCCTGCCGGGCCAGGTGATCCAGACGAACGCGGCGCGCGACCTGGACGGGTCGCTGGTGTGGCGGTTCAGCGGACGCGACCTCGTGCTCACCGGCCACCGGATGTGGGCGCGCACCCTAGTCGTGGACCGGGAGGCCGTCCGCCGCATCGGGCTCAAGGGCTTTCCGGGCAGCCTGGCCGCGGTGGAGCAGTACCACGACGCGATCACCGGCCCGAACGGCGCGGTCGACCCCAAGCTCATGGCCCTGGTGCGCCGGTGCGTGGACCAGGGGAGCCTGCGACCCCTGCAGGCGGCCGCCGTGCCCTCCGAGCCCGTGCCCACGCCGGAGATGGCCCCGGACCCCAACGGCGACGGCGCCGCGGTGCGCCCGGACGCGGCACGCGAGCTCCTGAGCGTGCTCAGCGTCTTCTACGAACCCGGCCCGCGCGCGGACACCGATGCGCCGGCGCCCCGGCTCGCGCCCCCCGCACCGGAGCGCGGCCCGGAGGAGCGCGACGCCGAACCGGCCGAACCCGCCGCCGGGCCCTTGGAGGGGCTGCCCGAGGCGCGCGAGCGCGTGGACCTGGAGGACCTGGACCTGGAAGAGGACCGGCGCGACGAGGGGCCCGCGGCCTCGGGCGAAGAGGCCTCCGCGCCCGAGCTCACGCCCGAGGCCGGGAGCGAAGACGGGGAATCTCGCCCAGATACTCGATGACGCTGAGCACATTCACCACCGCGATCAGGCCCACCGCGGCCATGACCCCGCTCCGCAGCGCGGACTCGGACACGGGCGCCCAGCCCAGATCCACGGCCCAGACCGCGGCCACCACGCAGCACAGGGCCACGGACTGGACGACCATCTTCGCCTTGCCGCTCGTCTTGGCCGCGAGCACCACCCCGCGCAGGGCCGCGTACCGGCGCAGCACATGCATGCCCACCTCGCGGTAGAGCACCACCAGCGGCAGCCACACCGGGACCTGGAACCGGTCGCTCGCCGTGAACGCGAAGAGCGCGGTGAGAAAGAACGTGGAATCGGCCACCGGGTCCATGATCTTGCCGAAGTTGGTGACCTGGTCGTTGCGCCGGGCCAGCCATCCGTCGAACACGTCGCTCAACAGCGTCACCGTCAACAGCGCCGCCGCCGTGGCGTCCACGCCCGCGCGCCCCGGGGCCATGCACAGCACCAGGCCCAGGAACACGGGCGCGGTGACGAACCGGCTCAGCGTCAGTGCGTTCGCGCAGGTCCACATGCCTCTACCTCGCCGCAGCGTCCTCGCAGCGCCGATTATGCGCGCGCGCACGCGACCCTGTCAACGGGCTTTGTCCGCGTCTGAAGCGGCCGACCGCCTTGCCCTCGCGCGCACCGGGGGCTATAATCGCGCGGACCACAACCGAAAGGAGGCTGCCGTGTCCATTCGCCTGAAGGTATGCGCCTGCGCGATCGCGCTCGTCCTGGGCCTGTGCCCGCACGGCGCGCGCGCCGACGAAGTGCTCACCAACCAGGACGTCATCGACCTCATCAAGGCGGGCATCAACACGGACCTGGTGCGCCGCAAGGTCGAGACCAGCGACAACAGCTTCGACGTGACCGCCGAGGCCATGGTGAAGCTGCGCGAGCAGGAGGTGCCCGACGAGATCATCGGGGCCATGCTCACCGCGGCCGAGGAACAGGCCGCCCGGCACCGCAGCCGCATCATGCTGCAGATCCAGATGCTCACCAGCGACCGGCCCGAGGCCCGGCAGGCCGCGTACCTGCGGCTGTTGCGCGCCGGGCGGCCCGCGCGCGAGCGGATGCTGGAGCTCTTGGTCTCCAGCCCCTCCCCGGAGATCCGCGCGGCCGTGGCCGGGGCCCTGGCGCGCATGGAGGAGTCCGAGGCCGTGCCCATCCTGCGGGTGCTCCTGGACGACACCCGGCCGCTCGTGCGCCGCGCGGCCGCGGACGCCCTGTTCGAGCTCAAGGGCAAGGAAGCCGCCGAGAACGCGCGCGAGCGCATCCGGGACGCGGTGGCCCGCGGGTACGCGCGTCCGGTGGACGCGTACGTGCGCCTGCTCGGCCACGCGCAGGACAAGCAGGCCGTCGGCCTGTTGGAGGACCTGCTCCTGGAGAGCCCGCACGCGTCCGTGCGCGCCGAGGCCGCGTGGGCGCTGGCGCAACTGGAGTCCGAACAGAGCCGCCCGCTCCTGGAGATCGCCCTGCGCAGCGACGGCAGCCGCGAGGTGCGCACGCACGCGGTGGCCGCGCTCGGGCGGTTCGCGGACCCGCGCAGCCTGCCCGAGCTCATCCGAGCCGCCAATCGCGACCGGGTGGACGGCACGGTCCTGTTCCGCGCCCTGGGCCGGTATCCGGCGACCGAGGTGGTGCCGGTGCTCGTCACCTGCATCCGCGAGGACCTGAGCGAAGAAGAGCAGGACGTGCTCATCGGCGTGCTGCGCAAGCTCACCCGCCAGGACTTCGGCATGGACCGCAGCAGGTGGCTGAAGTGGTGGGAGCTCAACGAGGCCAAGATCCGCGCGGGCGGATGGGGCGACGTGCTCCCGGCCGAAGAGGGAACCGCGCCCGCCGAGGAGCCGGAGGAGCAAGAGCGTCCCGCGCCGCCCGAGCCCGAGGACCTGCCCGCACCCACCGGGCCGGAGCTGTAGGCGGACGCGACTTCGCGCTTGGACCCCAGGGGGAACGCGCATGCCGGCGGACCGATCCCGGCCCAACATCCTGCTCATTACCTCGGACCAGCACAATCACGAGGTCCTGGGGAGTTCCGGCAACCCGGTGGTCAAGACCCCGGTCCTCGACCGGCTCGCCGCCTCGGGCACCCGGTTCACGCGCGCCTACACGCCTTGCCCCTTGTGCACGCCCGCGCGCTCGTCGCTCTTCACGGGCGTGGCCATGAAGGCCGGGCCGGAGTGCACGAACGTCAACATGTGGTTTGGCGACAAGCGCCCGTCCGGAGTGCGCCCGGAACACGCGGCCTTCCCGGAGCTCTTGCGCGCGCAGGGATACGCCACGGGGCTCGTGGGCAAGCTGCACACGCGCGACGCGGGCGAGCGCGGCTTCGGCCTGGACCACACGTGGCTCGCGGAGGGCAAGGGCCACTTCATCGGCCAGGCGGGCAAGCGCGACGACTACCGCGAGTATCTGCGCCGCAAGGGATACCCCGACTCGGTGTGGCGCACCTGGGAGACCGAGGCCTACCGCACCCAGGGGTGGCTGGCCTCGCCGCTGCCCCAGGAAGACTACATCGACTACCGGGTCACCGAACAGAGCATGCGGTTCCTGGAACAGGCGCGTGCGCCCTTCTTCCTGTGGACGAGCTTCTGCAGCCCGCACCCGGTCTGGGACCCGCCCGAACCCTACGCGAGCATGTACGACCCGGCGGACATCCCCCCGCCCCACCGCAGGGAGGGCGCCCTGGAGAAGAAGAATCCCGCCGTGATCCCGCGCATCGCGCAGTTCACCTGGCGCATGGGGGAGAATAATCCGCAGCGCCCCGGCGGCATCTTCCAGGAGCGGGACGAGTCCGTGGAGCCGACCCTGGCCAATGCCTACGCCCGGGTGCCCGAAGAGGTGTTGCGCCCGATGCTCGCCGCGTACTACGGGCAGGTCTCGTTCCTGGACAAGGAGATCGGGCGGCTCTTGGACTTCCTCCAGGCCCGGGGCCTGCTGGAGAACACCCTGATCGTGTACACCTCCGACCACGGCGAGCACCTGGGCAACAACTGGCTCTTCTACAAGGGTCCGCCCCTGTACGAGGCGATCCTGCGCGTGCCGATGCTCGTGCGCCACCCCGAGGCCGACCTTTCCGGCCGGGCCGAGGACCTGGTCTCGCTCATCGACCTGGCGCCCACGTTCCTGGACGCGGCCGGCATCGGCAAGCCGGAGGTCATGGAAGGGACCTCCCTGCTGCGGCCCGCACCCGAGCGCCAGTCGCTGCGCATGCACAGCTGGGGGATCGATGCTGTGGTGCGCAAGGATTGGAAGCTGATCCAGTACCCGCGGTTCGCGGAGCTCTACAACCTGCGCGAGGACCCGCACGAGCAGGACAACGTGGCCGACGAACACCCGGACCTCGTGCGCGAGCTCGCCCAGGAGATCGACTCAGGCACGTGATCCGGGCCGCAGGGGCGGCCCGGCAGGACCCGTTCGGTTCCCCGGTTTCGAGGAGGCGTTCCATGGCCCGCACGATCGAGCTCGTCCCGCGCATCATCCACAATTCGTACGACACGCCGCGCAAGCTCGCGGGGGTGATCCGCTTCTGCAAGCGCGTGGGCATCCGCGAGGTGCAGCTCGTGCCGGTGCGCACGCCCTACGAGCCCGCGTGGCTGCCGCGCCCGGCGCTCGCCAAGCGGCGCAGGGAGATCGCGCGCGCCATCCGCGGTCTGGGCGAGGAGGGCATCGAGGGCACGATCAACATCCTGCGCACCTTCATGCCCATCCCCTGGCCCGAACAGGAGCCGATCGGGTTCAAGCAGCCGCGCATGGACCAGAACGGCTTGACCAAGGATCTGACCCCGTGTCCGCTGGACAAGACGTATCTCGAGTACATGCATTTCTTCTACCAGGAGATGGCCCGCACGGGCGCGACCAAGCTGCTGGTGGACGACGACTACCGCTACGAGTCCCTGGGCATGGGCATGACCTGCTTCTGCCCGCTGCACCTGGCCGAGTTCCGCCGGCGCACCGGCCACCGCATCAAGCGCGAGGCGCTCGCCAAGGAGCTCGCCAAGTCCGAGCCCACGAAGCTGAAGCGCGCGTGGATGGACTTCAAGCGCACGCTGCTCGTGGAGCTCGCCGCCAGCCTGCGCGACGCGGTGCACGAGGTCGACCCCACGGTGCGCGTGGGCCTGATGCTCACTTCCACGGAGATCGCCCTCCCGGACGCGCGCGACAGCCGCGAGCTCGTGGACACGTTCGCCGGCGATCTGCGGCCGGTGGTCCGCCCCGGCCAGGGCTGGTACACCGACCGCGACCGGCTGGGCCTGTCCATCGGGCTCGTGGAAACCGCATACCAGACCCATCTCCAGGGCCCGGACACCGAGATCATGGCCGAGGTGGACAGCGTCCCGCACACGGCCTTTGCCAAGACCCCGGACGTGATCCTGGGCAGCCAGCTCGCGGCGAACCTCGCCTGCAACCTGAAGAAGCAGACCGTGTGGGCCTTCGACGAGCGAAGCCCCATCGACGAGAACCACCCCTACGCCGACGTGTTGCGGCGCAGCGTGCGCCTGTTGCGCGCGGGTGCGCGGTGGATCCCGGACGAGGCGCGCCTGCAAGGCGTCGAGACCCCGTACAACCAGTGGACCGGGCTCCTGCGCAGCCAGGGACGGCCGCTGGGCATCGGAGGGGGCCTGGCCCCGGTGCACGGGCCCATGACGCCGGTGCTCCTGTGGCGGCTGGGCGTCTCGTACACGTTCGACCCGGCCCCGGTGACTCTGCTCAACCGGGACGCGTTCCCGCTCTCGCGCGCCGAGATCGACGACCTGTTCGAGACCCGCAACCTGTTCCTGGGCGTGAGCGCGCTCGAGGAGCTCAACCGCGTGGGCATGGCTCGCAAGCTGGGCCTGCGGCTGGGCGCGCCGCTGAGCGAGTCCGAGCGGGTTGCCGTGAGCCTGGGCCAGAGCGCGGTCATCGGCGAGGCCGCGGGCGGCAGCCTGCGCGCCGGCCGCCTGCGCAAGGCGCTGCGCATCCGGCCCACGGGCCGGTGGCGGGTGCTGGCCCAGTTCCTGGACACCCGCGGCCGGGCGACCGCGCCCGCGGTGGTGGCCGCCGAGAAGGGGGGCCGGCGGATCGTGGCGACCTCGATCCCGCTGGACCTGAGCCGGATCTGGGCCACGGAGACCGGCCAAGCGCTCATGCACAGCCTGCTCGAATGGCTGCGCGGCGGGCCGCTGGCCGCGCGCGTCGTCGACGCGCCCGACCTTGCGCCCATTCTGCTTCAGGCCCCGGGCGAGCGCACGCAGATCGTCACGCTCCTCAACAACTCGTCCGCGCGCTACGCGGGCTGCACGCTCGCGGTGGCCGCGCGGCGCGCCGCGAACCGGTACCGGGTCGAGTACCTGACGGACACGGGAACCGCGAAGCGCATCACGCCCCGGTACCTGTCCAAGCACAAGGGCGCGTTGCACATCCGCCTGCCCGAGGACGCGGCCGTGGGCCCGTACCGCGCGCGGATGCTGCGGATCGCGGAGCGCTGAGAGAGGTCAGGCGGGCACGTCCTCGCCGCAGGAGATGGCCACGAGCCTGCGGCGGTGCGCCCGGCTGCGCAAGACGCGCGCGGCGAGCAAGAGAATCGCGACGAGCGCAAGCCCCGCGGTCACATACACCGCGCGCCGGCGGCCGGCCACGTCCACCGCGCCGGCCAGGCGCTCGGTCGCGCGCGCGCGGCCCGCGGGGTTGGGCGACAGGCGCTCGCGCGCCCCGTCCCACCCGCCGGCCGCGGCCACGGCCGCCTCCAGATCCACGCTGCGCACATGGCGCTCGCGGATCACCGCGCGCGCCTGCGCCAGGTACGCGCCCGCCCGGTCATGAAGCCCCGGCGGCACCGCGGGCAGGGCGAGCACGATCTCTCGCCGCTCGCGCGGGGCCAGGGCCTGCGCGCGAGAGACGAGCGCATGCAGCGCCCGGCCCCACAGCCGCGGGGGCGTGCCGAACAGGATGTCCTCGCTTCCCGCCGCAATGAGGACCATGGCCTGCGACTGAGGCGCGACCCTCCCCGCCGCGGCCACCAGGCCCAGCACCGGCGCGCCTGGCGCCTCCCTCGAGCCGGGGCGCACCACCCAGGCCGCGCGGCCCTGGGCCCGGAGGCGCTGGGCCAGCCGGTCGAAGGCGTCGTCCGGCCCCGGGCTCGTGGTGAGCACGAGCACCGGGGCTTCGGGGTCGAGCGTGAGCCACCGCTGCACGGTCCGGGGCACGGCCCAGCGCCGATGCGCGGACGCGCCCCAGCGCGGGATGAGCAGCACCACCCGGTCGCCGCGCTGCGTGTACAGATGCATGCCGCGCGCGCGCAGGTCGTCGCCCGGCGCGCGCGCGGGCCGCACGCGCAGGGTCTGCCCCGCGCTGTGCCCGTCCCAGCGCAGAGTAAGGAGCACCGTGCCCCCGTCGCGCAGCGGGGCCGGGTCCAGGGCGAAGCGTACGCTCGCGGCCCGGTCCGCCGAGGGCCGCAGCGTGAACTCGACCGGCGCGAGCTCGACCATGGCCTCCGGGTCCGTGGCGGGCACGAGCGCCGGGGACAGGGTCGCGGTTACAATCCGGTTCGCGGGCGCGCGCGCGTTCTCGGGCTCCAGCGTCGCGCGCAGGCGCACCTGCACGGGCCGGTCCGCGAACACGATGTCCGGCGCGCCGGCCACGTGCACCACGGGCCGCGGTCCCTCGGCGGCGAGCGCGGCCCCTGACGCGGCCAGGGCACAGCAGAGCACAACCATGACCGGCGCCCGCATGCGCGTCTCCTATGCCTGCGCCGGACCGGGTGCGGCGCCCGGCGGTTGGACCGCGGTCAGGCCGTGCTGGGTCTTCTCCCAGTAGAAGGGGCGAAAGAGAAGCTGGAGCATCCCCTTCCACGCCCCGGCGCTGATAAGCACCCAGTACAGAGGCGATAGGATCGCCTGCGGCAACAGGCGCTTGAGCCCCCGCCGGCAACAGGCCAGCACGTTGATCGCCACGAACGCGCCGTTGGCCAGAAACAGCACCACCGCGATGCCGAAGAAGACCCAGGAGAGCTGGCTCCAGGTCGTGTAGGTGGGGTCGACGTCGCTGACCCGGTCGAAGTAGAGCATGCGCCACGGCGTGGCGCCCAGGCCGGCCAGCTTGCCGATCCACAGTCCCGCGTACACCAGGAGCACCGCCCAGAACACGGGGTTCAAAAGCAGGGTCAGGGTCAGCCCGCCCACGGTGAAGAGGAAACTCAAGAACCCGAACGGCCCCAGCTCGCGCAGGGTACCCAGGGTGCGGCGGGTGTGCGCGAGGTGGGTTTGCAGGTACCCCTTGTTCCACCGGCTGCGCTGGCGCAGCCAGTTGCCCAGCCGCTCGTTGGCCTCTTCCCAGGTGGTGGCGTCCAGGATCCGGGTGCGGTACCCATGGCGGTGCAGCCGGATCCCGAGGTCGCAGTCCTCGGTCACGTTGAACGGGTCCCAGCCGCCGAGCTGGCGCAACGCCTCGGTGCGGAAGTGATTGCTCGTGCCGCCCAGGGGGATGGGCGCGTCCAGGGCATGCAGGCCCGGCAAGAACAGGTCGAACCAGGTGGTGTACTCCAGCGTGAACCACTTGGTCAGCCAGTTCTGGTCCGGGTTGTAGTAGTTGAGCTTGACCTGCAGGCACACCACCCGGTCCTCCACGCGCTTGAACGCGGCCACGGCCTTGCGCAGCTGGTCGGGCTCGGGCCGGTCCTCCGCGTCGTAGATCACCAGGTACTTGCCCCGCGCCCGGGCCAGGCCGTGGTTGCAGGCCTTGGGCTTGGTCTTCGGGTACGCGTGGGGCACCACCACGATCTCGCACCCGGGCGGCAGCTCCAGGTCCGTGCACGCGCGCGCGGTCTCCACGTCGTCCTGTTCGAGCAGGAACTTGACGTCCAGCTTGTCGCGCGGGTAGTCGAGCCCCTCCACGGCGCGCACGATCTTGTCCGCCACCGCGCTCTCGCGGTACAGGGGCACGAGCACCGTGTACACGGGCAGGTCCTCGTGGCGCAGCGCGGCCAGCTCCCGCGCGTCCACCCGCAGCTCCGGCCGGCGCACCACGGACAGGAGCACGATGAGGAGCTTGTACAGGATGGTCGACAGGTAAAAGGCGCTCACCGCGAACAAGAGCCCGGCCCAGAACACCTTGTAGTCCCAGGCGAAGAGCACTCCCGCGCCCGCCAGGAGCGCGAGGAGCTTGACCGTCTGCCAGGGGCGCAGGACCGAGACCGCGCACGCCGCACGGTGTTGGCGCAGGAACGCGCGCACCGTGGGGTCCGGCCGGTACGCCAGCGGGCGCAGGGGCGGGCAGGCGGGCCCGTCGGAATGCGGGGCGTGTGTGCGCGCGCTCACGGATGCGCCCTCCTGCACAACGCGCGCGGCGGGCCGTCGGCCGGGCGCCGCCGCGTCGCGGACCCTACCCCGTACCATGAACCCGCGGGTCGGGCAAGACTCTTTCGCCCTCAGCTTGCGCCGCGGCACCGGCGGGCCCGCTCGTGCAGGGCCCGCAAGAGCGCCAACGCCTCGTCCCCGCCCAGGGCCTCGGGGTCCAGGCGCGCCAGGTCCGCGCACAGCCGGTCGCGGTCCGGATCGTCGAAGAGCCCGGTCTGCACCTCGCGCGCGGCCGCGCGCAGAGCCGCGCCTTCCTCCACCAGCGACCCCTGGCGCTCGCGGGCCTGGAGCTCCAGGCCCTCGAGGATCGTGCGCGCGCGTTCGATCACCGGCCGCGGCACCCCGGCGATCTTGGCCACGTGGATGCCGTACGAGCGGTCGGCGCTCCCCGGCTGGATGCGGTGCAGGAAGATGACCTCTCCGCCCCAGTCGCGCACGGCCACGTTGCAGTTGGCCGCCGCGGGAAGGAGCACCCCGAGCTCGGCGAGCTCGTGATAGTGCGTGGCGAACACGCACCGCGCGCCCACCCGGCCGTGGATGTACTCGGTCAGGGCCCAGGCGAGGCTGACTCCGTCGTAGGTGGAGGTGCCTCGGCCCACCTCGTCGAGCACGATGAAGCTGCGCTCCGTGGCGTTGTTGAGGATGTTGGCCGCCTCGCTCATCTCCACCATGAAGGTGCTCTGCCCCCGGGCGAGCTCGTCGGCCGCGCCCACCCGGGTGAAGATCCGGTCCGCGAGGCCGATGTGCGCCTCGCGCGCGGGCACGGGCGCGCCCATCTGCGCCAGCACCACGAGCAGCGCGCACTGGCGGATGTAGGTGCTCTTGCCGGACATGTTCGGTCCCGTGACGATGAGGATGCGCGAGGCGTTCGGGTCCATCTCCAGGTCGTTGGGCACGAACTTGCCGGCCGGCAGCATGGTCTCCAACACCGGGTGGCGGCCCTCGGCGATGCGCACGGCCCGGCCCTCATCGACCCGGGGCATGACGTATCCGAGCGCGTCGCCTGTCTCGGCCAAGCCCTGGCAGGCGTCCAGGCGCGCCAGGGCGTCGGCCGCGGCCTGCACGGGCCCGAAGCGCGCGGCCGCGGCCTCGCGCAACTCCACAAAGACGTCGTACTCGATCCGGGCGATGCGCTCCTGGGCGCCGAGGATCTTCTCCTCGTGCTCCTTGAGTTGCGGGGTGATGAACCGCTCGGCGTTGACCAGGGTCTGCTTGCGCTCGTAGGCCTCGGGCACCCGGGCCAGGTGGGTCTTGGTGACCTCGATGTAATAGCCGAACACCTTGTTGAACCCGACCTTCAGGGACGGGATGCCCGTGCGCTCGATCTCCGCGGCCTGGAACTCGGCGATCCATTGGCGCCCGTTGGCGCGCAGGTCGCGCAGCTCGTCCAGCTCGGCGTGAACCCCCTTGCGCACGAGCCCGCCCTCGGTCACCCCGGCGGGCGGGTCCTCGACGAGCGTGGCCGACAGGCGCTCGGCCAGGTCCTCGAGCCCGCACAGCGGCGCCTGGAGCGCGGTGAGCTCGTCGCTTTCCGTTCCCTGTAGTGCGTCCACCACCGCGGGCAGGCGCCCGAGCGTGCGCCCGAGCGCGGCGAGGTCGCGCGCGTTCGCGCGGCCGCACCCCACCCGCCCCATGATCCGGTCCACGTCCGCGGCGTCTGCCAGGAGCTCGCGCACCCGGCCCCGGCGGGCTCGGTCGGCCATGAGCTCGGCCACGGCCGCCTGCCGGGCGCGAAGCGCGTCCAGGTCCGCCAGGGGCCGAAGCATCCAGCGGCGCAGCAGTCGCGCGCCCGGTCCGGTGCAGGTGCGGTTGATGATCCCGTACAGGGTCGCGCGCCGGTCGCGGCCCAGGATCGTCTCCACGAGCTCCAGGTTGCGCACGGTGGCCCGGTCGAGCACGAGCGTGCCCTGCGCGTCCACCTTGCGCGGCGGACGCAAGTGCGCCACCCGCCCGCGCTGCGTGGCGGACAAGTACCGCAG
This sequence comes from uncultured Planctomycetales bacterium, assembly GCA_964577825.1. Taxonomy (GTDB): domain Bacteria; phylum Planctomycetota; class SZUA-567; order SZUA-567; family JAFGNG01; genus CAZOBJ01. The sequence goes on along the minus strand of CAZOBJ010000007.1, from coordinate 28,559 downwards.
CACCGCGGCCGTCGCGCCGACGGCGGGGTCCGTGTCCGCGAGCCCGAACCCGTCCAGCGCAGCCACGCCGTAGTGCTCGCGCACCACGCCTGGCGCGTTGGCGCGCGAGAAGTCGCTCTCCGGCCGGGGCGTGAGCACGCCCCCCACCCCGCGTCCGAGCGCGGCCAGGGGGCCGTCCTCGTCGCCGGCCGTGTCCTCGGGCACCAGGCACTCGGCCGGGCCCACGCGCTCCACGGCCTCGGCGAGCCCCTGCGCGGGCACGGTCTCCACGTGCACCTCGCCCGTGGACAGGTCCGCGTACGCCAGCCCGCCCGCGTCGCGCCACACGCACGCCGCGGCCAGGTAGTTGTTCGCGGTGGCCTCGAGCGCGCCCTCTTCGACCAGGGTGCCCGGGGTCACCACGCGCGTCACCTCGCGGGGCACCAGGCCCTTGACCGTGGACGGGTCCACGGTCTGGTCGCACACGGCGACCCGGTGGCCCGCGCGGATGAGCTCGCGGATGTACCGGTCCGCGGCGTGGTAGGGCACCCCGGCCATGGGCACGGCGTCCTCGCCCTTGCTGCGGCTGGTCAAGGTGAGCCCCAGCGCGCGGCTGGCGGTGACCGCGTCCTCGTAGAAGAGCTCGTAGAAGTCGCCCATGCGGAAGAAGAGGAGCGCCTCCGGATGCGCGGCCTTCGCCGCGTGATACTGCTTCATCATGGGCGTCTTGGGTTCGGGCATGGAGCTCTCCGGCGGGGCGGCGCAGGGGAACGCGCGAAGCGCGCACGAACGGGGGCGGGCCGCCCCGAGCGGGCTAGGGCTTGACGATCGCCTGGAATCCGTGCTGGCGCAGGGCGCGCGCCCGGGCCTCGGCGCGCGCGCGGCTCACGAAGCTCCCGGCCTGGACCGCGTAGGGCGCGGAGGGATGGTCCTGCTCGTCCACGAACGCCTCGAACCCGCTGCGGCGCAGCCGGTCCACAAGCGCTTCTGCCCGAACACGTTCGCTGAACCGCCCCGCCTGCACGATGTGGCGGCCCTCGGGCGCCACGGGCTCGGCGAGGGGCGGGGCCGCGGGCGCGGCGCCGGCGGTGCCGGCGCGACGCTGCGCGTACTCGCGGGCCGCGGCCTCGTCGTTCTGCCGCCGGGCGCATTCCTCGAGCGCGGTGAGCACCTCCGTGGTGTCGACCGCGTCCGCGTACCGGCGCAGGAGCCGCTGATAGGTCTCCTCCGCACGCGCCCAGTCGCCCTCCACCGCGTAGCTGCGCGCGGTCCCGCGCACGGCCAGGGCCTGCACCGCGCGGCTCGTCTGCGGGTCGCCGGCGAGGTTGTCGAACAGGTCCCGCGCGCGCAGGGGCTGGCCCAGGGCCAGCAGGCTCTGGGCCTGCCAGTACCGGGCCATGTCGCCCTGCTCGGACTGCGGGTACGCGCTCGCGTACGCGCCCATGAGCCGCGCGGCGGCCGCGTAGTCCCCGTCCGCGTAGGCCTCCTGCCCGCGCTGGAAGTCCCCCGGCTGCGCGGCCCGGGCCGGCTGCGGCACGCCCGTGGGCGTGGCCACCGGCTCCCGGCCGAACGGCCACCGGCACCCGGCCCCGAGCACGGCCATGCACAGGGCCAGGGCCAGGACGCGCGAGGCAGCGCTCATAGGCCGGCCTCCCAGGGGCGGCGTCCGGCGGTCAGGCCCGGGTCTCGATGCGCGGCGAACCACCGCTGCCACGCGGCCACGTCGATCTCGCCCTCCAGGGTCCGGTACGGACGGCTGATGCGCGCGATGCGCATGAGCTGCTTCTCGGCGAACTCCGCGAGTTCGGGCGCGCCCTCCCGGGCCTGGGCCATGGTGGAGATGAGCGCGTTCACCGCCGCTTGGCGGTCGAACACGTACGGCACTCCACCCAGCCCCATGATCGCGATGCGGCGGACGTCCTCGGGCGCCTCGGCCATGGTCGCGACCGGCGCAAGGAAGTTGTTCACGATCCGCTGCGCATTCTGGTGGGCCTGCTGGCGCTGGGATCCGTTGCCTCGGGCCGCCTGGACCCGCAGCCGGCCGAACAGCTCGATCACGCCCTTGAGCAAGGCCTCGCGCACCGCCGGGTTCTCCGGGGCCTGGGCGAGCTTGCTCATGATCGCGTCGGCCACCCGGGTGTCCTGCGTGCGCAAAAGCGCCCGGCTGGCGGCGATGATCTCGTCGTCGGCGCCGTTCTGGAGCCGGTCGATGAGAAACCCGACCGTGCCCCCGCCGCTGCCGCGGTCGGGCTGGCTGCCGTTGGCCAACAGCTGCTCGATGGCCTGGATGGAGGCCAGGCGCAGCCCCGTCTGCGCGGCGCCGGTCATCTCCTGGGCCATGGTGCGCAGGCGATACACCAGCCGGTCGTCGCGCGAGTTGCGCGCCCGGATGTAGTTGCTCAGCCCCTCCATGGCAGACCGGCGCACCGCCAGCTGCGGCGCGACGGCCGCCGCCTCGAACAGCACCTCGCTCGCCCCGTCCGGCGCCAGCCGCCCGAGCACGGTGCAGGCCTTGGCCCGCAGCGCCGGGTTCCCTTCGTTGCGCGCGATCTGCATGATGAGGCCCTCGACCCGCTGGACCATGCGTTGGTCGGCCACGGACACGGCGTCCACCCGCCCGAGCCGGGCCAGCAGGTCCAGAGCCTCCACGCGCACGTCCAGGTCTTCGTTCTCGTTCTCGAGCACGTCCTCCAGGTCGCGCACGATGCGCACGGGCTCGACGATGCGCTTTTCGGCGAGATCCACCAGCGCCTGGAGCGCCGCGCAGCGTTCGTCCCATTGGGCCTGTCGGCTGCGGGCGATGGACACGATCCGATCGTCAAGGCGGAACTCGTCGACCAGGGCCTTGTTCGTGAGGCCGGCGGCCTTTTGAACGCCCTCGATCCGCTCGACCCGGTACGGGCTGCGCAGAAGGTCGAGAATCTCCACGATGTCGCCCCGGTGGGCCTGGTCGGCCGCGTGCGCGGTGGCCCAGAGCAACAATGCACCCAGGATAGCACGGGACCCGAACCGCATGAGTGGTCTCCTTCGCGCTGCCGCGGCCGGGAACGTCCCCGGGCCCGCGCGCTGGCCGCAAGCGCGCCGGGCCGCCGTCAGTCTTCCTTGAACAAATCCTCGGGCCTCTCGCCCTCCTCCCCGCCGGGCACGACCAGCACCGCGCGTCCGTCCGATTCGAGCACATTGCGCTCGTCGGGCAGGATCGTGTGCACCTTTCGGGGCCCGCGCGCGGGGCCCTGGTCCTCGCCCTCTTGCGCCCCTTCCTCTGCACCTTCCTCTTCGCCGCCGGCCTCCTCGCCGCTCTCGGCGGCCGGGGGCGGGGGCTGGGCCTCGGTGACCACGGCCCACCGCCCGGTCAGGGCCCGAGTCACCAGCCACGTGACCGTCTTCGGCGTCTCCTGTTCCGGGTCCCCGGGAATGGCTTCGATCCGCGCGACCGCGGCCGCGGGCACGAAGCGCTCCATGGGGTCGAAGGCCTCGTGCACCAGGATAATGCCTCGGGGTCCGCTGAACAATATGATGCCCGTGAGTTCCTCGCCGTTGGTCAGGTGCACCTTGCACAGCCGGGGCACGGCCGCGGCCTGTCCGGGCGGCGGAGGCTGGGCCTCGCCCGCGCGGACCGGACCGGCCAGGCCCCACGCCAGGCAGCACAGTCCTACAAGAACGAGCCGCGTACGCATGTCCAAGACCCTCCGTGCGCGTCAGTAGCTCTTGGCGAACAGGACTCGCCGCTCGCTTGCCGCCCCGCACACGACGCACTCGCCCTGCTCGGCCGGCGCTTCGGCGGGAATGCAGCGGATGGAGACTCTGTGCTCGGCGGCCTTCTCTTCGCAGCGCGGGTCCGCGCACCAGTGCGCCAGGGCCCAGCCGCCGTGGATCTCGGGCTTGTCCGCGTTGCGCGGGGTGAAGTATTCCACGAACGCGTCCCAGTCGTCCACAGCGCGGGTGTGCTCGTCCTGGTGCGCCCGGGCGCGATCCAGAAGGCCCTGCTGAATCTCGGCCAAGAGCGCCGGCATCTCTGCGGCGAAGGCCTCGCGCGGGCGCGCCTCGCGCTCGCGCACCGGCCGGTCCCGGCGGCCCATGTACACCGCGTTCTTGTCCATGTCGCGCGGGCCGACCTCGCCGCGCACGGGCACGCCCTTCTTGACCCATTCCCAGGAGCGCTCGCCCGCGTTCATGTCCCGCGCGTCGACTTCCACGCGCACGGGCGCGCCCTCGTAGGTCTGCGCGCGCACGGCGGCGGCCACCTCCTCGCAGTAGCGCATCACCGGCCCGCGGTCCGATTCGCTGCGCACGATGGGAAGCAGCACCACGTGCGCGGGCGCGAGCCGCGGCGGGCACACCAGCCCGTCGTCGTCCGCGTGGGTCATCAAGAGCGCCCCCACCAGGCGGCTGCTCACCCCCCACGAGGTGGTCCACGCGTGCTCCTCGCGGCCCTCCTGGGTCTGGAAGGTGATCCCGCTCGCGCGGGCGAAGTTCTGGCCCAGGAAGTGGCTCGTGCCCGCCTGCAGGGCCTTGCGGTCCTGCATCATGGCCTCGATGGAGAGCGTGCTCACCGCGCCCGGGAACCGCTCGGAGGCGGTCTTCTCCCCGGTGACCACGGGCATGGCCATCCAGTCCTCCGCGAACCGGCGGTAGACCTCCAGCATCTGCCGGGTCTCGGCCCAGGCCTCCTGCTCGGTGGCGTGGACCGTGTGGCCCTCCTGCCACAGGAACTCGGTCGTGCGCAAGAAGAGCCGCGGACGCATCTCCCACCGGACCACGTTCGCCCACTGGTTGATCAACAGCGGCAGGTCCCGATAGCTCTGCACCCACTTCGCGTACGTGGCGCCGATGATCGTCTCGCTCGTAGGCCGCACCACGAGCGGCTCGTCCAGGGGCGCGGCCGGACGCAGGGCGCCCTGCTCGTCGGCCTCCAGCCGGTGGTGGGTCACCACCGCGCACTCCTTGGCGAACCCCTCGACGTGCTCGGCCTCCTTCTGCAGGTACGAGAGGGGAATGAACAGGGGAAAGTACGCGTTGCGGTGGCCGGTGGCCTTGAACATCCCGTCCAGGGCCGCGCGCATGTTCTCCCACAGGCTCCAGCCCCAGGGCTTGACCACCATGCACCCGCGCACGGGCGAAGGCTCGGCCAGGTCGGCCGCGCGCACGACCTGCTGGTACCACTCCGCATAGTCCTGCGCGCGCGTGGGCTGAATCGCGCTGCGTTCGGTCTTGGCCATCGCGCTCCTCTCGGGCCGCGCCCTGCCTGCGGGTTCCCGTCGACCAGTCCCCCATTATAGGCAAGCGCGCGGACTTGAAAAGCCCCTGTACGCGGGTTGCGCTCCCGAGAGGACCTCCTACAATGGGCCGGGCTTCGCCGCCGAAGCGGCGGAGCGGCCTTGTCCGTGTCCATGCACGCGGCGCCCCGGCCGCACACGCGCGCGACCAGAAGGGAACCGGCCATGCATGCACTCGAGGGCCTTGCCCGCGAGCTCTTCGAGGAGATCAGTGCCTTTCCGGTGGTCGATTGCCACGAACACCTGCCCTCCGAGCCCGAGCGCGTCGCCGAGCCGATGGACGCGATCCAGCTCTTCAAGCACTACTGCCCGGCCGACCTGGCGGCCGCGGGCATGCCGGTCCGGGAGCGCGACGAGGTCTTCGACGCGTCCAAGCCCCTGGAACCGCGCTGGGCCGCGTTCAAACCGTATCTCGACGCGATCCGGTTCGGCAGCTACGCCTACCCGGCCTTCGCCTATGCGCGCGAGGTGCTCGGCTTCGAGACGATCGACGACGCCACCGTGGGTCCGATCTCCGAGCGCCTGCAAGCCGACAACCGCGCCGGGCTCTACGACCGGGTGCTGCGGGACCTGTGCGGCATCGACACGGTGCTCGAATGCGCGGGCACCATGGTGCCGGAGAACCCGCGGTATTTCGCGCATCTGTTCACGACCTGGAGCCACAAGCTGCGCGCGCCCCTGATCGCGCGCCTGGAGGAGGAGACCGGCATCGCCGTCCACAGCCTGGGCAAGTGCGTGGACGCGCTCCAGGCGCGCGTGGCCCGGGAAAAGGACAAGGGGTGCATCGCCATGAAGGTCGGCGCGGCCTACAGCCGGAGCCTCGACTTCGCCGACGTCACCCCCGCGCAGGCGCAGCGGGTCTTCGCGGACCTGCGCCGGGGCGTGGACACGGTCCTCTCGCGCGAGGACGACTGGTGCCTGGAGGATTATCTCCTGCGCCGAGAGATCGAGGCCTGCATCGACCTCGGCCTGCCCGTGGCCATCCACACCGGATACCACGCCAGCAACTGGAACGACATCCGCAACGCCCGGGCCACGGAGCTGTGGCACCTGCTCAAGAGTTATCCGCAGGCGCGCTTCGACCTGTTCCACGGGTCGTTCCCCTATGTCTCGGACATGACGGTGCTCGGGAAGTACTTCCCCAACGTGGCGCTGAACATGTGCTGGATGCACATCCTCAGCCCCACGGTGAGCCGCCGCGCCCTGGACGAATGGCTCGATACTGTGCCCGTGACCAAGATCTTCGCCTTCGGGGGCGACTACCGGGTGGTCGAGCTCGTGTACGGCCACCTCCAGCTCGCGCGCGAGAACGTGGCCGCGGTGCTCGCCGGCCGCGTGGGCGCGGGCCGGATGACCCGCGCGCAGGCTGTGGAGGTCGCGCGGCTCCTTTTCTACGAGAACCCGCGCCGCTGGTACGGGCTGGCCTGACAGAGGCAGGACGCGGGATCGAGTGCTCCGGCGGCCGGTGCGCCGCGCACACGCGCGGCGGGTCCGAGCCGGGCCACATGCAGGAGGGCGCCATGAACACGCAACAGAAGTACGCGGCCTACATGCTGCCCCTGGCCGTGAAGACCGTGCAGCCGGTGACGATCGAACGCGCCGAGGGCTGCCGGATGTGGGACGCCGAGGGCCGGGAGTACCTGGACTGCTTCGCGGGCATCGCGGTCGTCAACGCCGGGCACAACCATCCCCGCGTGCTGGCCGCCGCGCGCGAGCAGATGGACAAGCTCGTGCACTGCTGCACGTACGTGTACTCGTCCGCCCCGGTGGCCGACCTCGCCGAAAAGCTCGCGCAGGTCACGCCCGGTGGGCTGAGCAAAACCTTCTTCTCGAACTCGGGCGCGGAGGCGATCGAAGGCGCCATGCGGCTCGCGAAACAGGCCACCGGCCGCCGCGAACTCGTGGCCCTGGGCCTGAGCTTTCACGGGCGCACCGTGGGCACCCTGTCGATCACCGGCAACTGCATCCGCAAGCGCAACAACGGCCCGTATCTGTCCGGCGTGGCCTTCGCGCCGCCGCCGTACTGCTACCGCTGCCCTCTGGGGCTCACCTACCCCGAGTGCGGGTGCGCGTGCGCCCAGGCGCTGGAGGCCGCCATCCGCCAGCAGACCTCCGACGACGTGGCCGCGTTCATCGCCGAGCCCGTGCTCGGCGAGGGCGGGATTCTGGCGCCCCCGCCGGAGTACTTCCGCATCGCGGTGGACATCGTGCGCGCGCACGGGGGCGTGTTCCTGTGCGACGAGGTGCAGACCGGGTTCGGCCGCACCGGGAAGCTGTTCGCGATTGAGCACTACGGCGTGGAGCCCGAGCTCATGACCCTGGCCAAGGGCATCGCCGACGGCTTCCCCCTAAGCGCGTTCCTGGCCGGGGAGACGATCGCCGAGGCCATGCAGCCGGGCGACCATCTGTCCACCTTCGGCGGCAACCCGGTCTCGTGCGCCGCGTCCCTGGCGAACATCTCCGTACTCCAGGAGGAAAAGCTCGTGGACAACGCCGCGGCCCGCGGAGAACAGCTCCTGGCCGCCCTCGCCAAGCTCCAGGAGCGCCGCCCGGCCATCGGCGACGTGCGCGGCAAGGGACTCATGATCGGCGCGGAGCTGGTCAAGGACCGGTCCACCAAGGAGCCCGCCCCGGACCTCGCCAAGGCCGTGCGTACGCGCCTGCGCGAGCGCGGCGTGCTCGTCGGCGTGGGCGGCGCGCACGGCAACGTCGTCCGCCTCCAGCCGCCCCTGTGCATCCGCGAACAGGACTGCGCGCGCGTGGCGGACGAGCTCGACCAGGCCCTGGCCGAGGGCGCCTAGCGGCCCGCGCCCCCGGCGCAGCGAAAAGAAAGGAAACCTCCCATGACCGAGACGCTCCGGAACTACATCGACGGCGCATGGCAGCCCGCCCGAGGCGCGGCGCTCCTGGACGTGGAGAACCCCAGCACCGGCGAGACCATCGCCCAGGTGCCGCTCTCCGAGCGCAAGCACCTGGACCAGGCGGTCGACGCGGCGCGGCGGGCCTTTGCCTCGTGGGCGGCCGAGCCGGTCGCGCGGCGCTGCGAGCCCCTGCGCCGGCTCGCGGCCCTGATGCGCGAGGACATGGAGGCCACCTCGCGCGTGCTCACCCGCGAGATGGGCAAGTCGCTGCCCGACTCGCGCGCGGAGATGAAGCGCGCCATCGAAAACGTGGACATCGCCTGCACCGCCCCACTCGTGCAGCAGGGCGAAAAGCTCGTGGGCGCCTCGCACGGCATCGACGGCGAGGTCCTACGCGTGCCCGTGGGCGTGTTCGGGGTGATCGCGCCCTTCAACTTCCCGGCCATGGTGCCCTTCTGGTTCGTCCCGTACGCCGTGGCCACGGGCAACACGATCATGGTCAAGCCCTCCGAGCGGGTGCCAAGCACCATGGCGCACCTCGCGTCCCTCATGGACCGATGCGGGTTCCCGGCTGGGGTCGTGAACGTCGTCCACGGCGACCGGGCCGTGGCCGAGGCCCTCTCCGAGCACGACGGCGTGGACGGGCTTTCCTTCGTGGGCACGACGCGCGTGTGCCGGATCATCGCCGAGCGGTGCGCGCGCACCCGCAAGCGGTGCCAGGTCATGGGCGGGGCCAAGAACCACCTGGTGGTGCTTCCGGACGCGAACATGGACCAGGTCATCCGCAACATGGTCACCTCGTGCTACGGGTGCGCGGGCCAGCGGTGCATGGCCGCTTCCGCGATCGTGTGCGTGGGCGAGGCGACCCACGAGGAGGTGGTCTCCCGGTTCGTGCAGGCGAGCCGAGAGGTGCGCGTGGCCGACCCGCTCGACCCGGCGGTGGCCGACGAGCCCATGGTCATGGGCCCGGTGATCAGCGCACAGGCCCGGCGCTTCATCGTAGAGACGATCGAGAAAGGCTGCGCCGAAGGCGCGCGCCTGGCGCTCGACGGGCGCGACGTGCGCGTGCCGGGCCGCGAGGGCGGGCACTTCCTGGGCCCGACCGTGTTCACGGACGTGCGGCCGGGGTCGCTCTTGCACGCCACCGAGATCTTCGGCCCGGTCGTCGTCATCCTGCGCGCCGCCTCCCTGGACGAGGCGATCGGCATCATCAACGACCACCCGTACGGCAACGGCGCGTCCCTGTACACGCAGGACGGGTACGCGGCGCGGCGGTTCAAGCTCGAGGCGCGCGCGGGCATGATCGGCATCAACGTGGGCATCCCCGCACCGGTGGCGAGCCTCCCCTTCGGCGGCATGAAGGACTCGGTGTGGTCGGACATCAAGGCCCAGGGCCGGGCGGCGTTCCGGTTCTACACCGACGAGAAGGTGGTCACCGAGCGCTACTGGGCTTCGTAGCGAGAGGGACGCAGACGCGTTGACGCCGGCGCCGCGCCCCCCGTACGCATGCGCGAGGCCGCGCCGGACTGGGCGTCTATCCCCGCTGGCAGAGGAGAGAAGCGCGATGAGGCACTTGCCCTGCACAAGGACATCCATTCGGTTCGGCCTCGCGGTTCTTGCACTCGTGGGCCTGACCGGCGGCGGCATGGCGGCCGAAGACCCGGGCGCGCCGTTCCTGGTCGCCTCGGACTTCGACGACGGCACGTCCTTGACCGGCGGCATCCAGGAGGCCGTGGACGCGCTGCCCGAGACCGGCGGCATGGTGTTCGTGCCCCAGGGCGTACACATGCTCCATGCGCCGATCCTGCTCAAGCCCCGGGTGACGCTGCGCGGCGCCGGACCGGGGAGCATCCTGCGCAAGGCGCCCCTTTTCCAGGTCATGCTCGCCGAGGACGTAGAGAACGGCGCGGACCAGGACTACATCGTGGTCGAGGGCCCCGCGCCCTTCCGGCCGGGCCTGGGCGGGATGATCGGCGACCGCAAGCGCCAGCTCACCGCGCCGTACATCGTGCTCGTGGACCGGGTCGAAGGCAACCGGGTGTACCTGCGCCGCTGCCAGGTCCACAGCGTGGGCATCGGCGAGTGGCGCCCGCGCAACGACTACCGCGTGGCCGATGGCGCTTGTTTCCTGAATGCCTTCGGCATGATGTACACCCGGGAGCACTGCACCATCACCAACCTGGACATCGACGGGAACAAGGACGGCCAGCGCATAGACGGCGAGGAGGTCTACAAGGCCTACGGCGGCGCGTGGAAGCTCTTGCGCTGCACACCGTACCTGAGCGAGGGGTGCGTGCTCTCCGAGTGCCTGGTCCACGACGCGGCGGGCGTGAACGTGTCCCTGTCGAGCCCGGCGGTCGTGCGCGACTGCGAGATCTGGGGCGGGTTCAACGGCATCCACCCCGGCGCGGGCCCGGACTCCAAGCTCATCGACAACATGATCCATCACAATCACGACGGCATCTTCATGTGCATGGGCAACAAGGGCGTCATCATCCGCGGCAACCACATCTATCGCAACACCTACGGCATCACGGCCATGGGCTCGGGCGAGCGCACGGACGACGAGCGCCCGGACCTGGCCGGCGACCACCTCTCCATCATTGCGAACAACGTGATCGAGGACAACGACCACGCGGGCATGCGGAGTTCCCAGGGCAACCTGGGCCCGCAGGATTTCGTGTTCATGGGCAACATCGTGCGAAACAACCACCGCAAGCTGAACCGGTTCCTGGGCGTGCACCAGATGCCCGCCGGAATCTCCCTATACAACGCGCAGCGATGCGTGATCATGGGCAACCGGTGCGTGGACGACCGGTCCCTGTACCCGGCCCGCACCGCCGAGGCGGCCGAGCGCGGCGCCGAGGAGCTCGTGTTCGCCGGACACCAGACGTATGTGCCTATGCTGGCTGGACGGCCACAGACGCGCTTTCGCGTGCGCCTGAGCCACGAAGGCCGGACCGCGGTGCACTGGGCCCGCACCAACCTGGACAGCCGGTACCAGCATCCCCGCAAGCTGCTCCTCGAAGAGCCCCTGGACCGCACCTGGCCCGCGGGCACCCGGGTAAGCCCCGAGCCCACGCAGCTTTGGGGCATCATCGTGGCCGGACCGCGGTCCGAGGACAACGTGCTCTCCGGCAACGTATGCGCGCAGAACGGCATCGGCGGGGTGCTCTACCACGGCGAGCGCGTCCAGGCCCAGGGCAACGTGGGCCGGGTCATGCAGGCCGATTCCGCCAAGTCCATGGAGGAGAACGTGTACCCGGCCGCGCGCAGCGTGCCCGTGCCCAACGCGAGCTTCGAGGCCGACGCGGCCTGGTCCGTGGGCGAGGCCGTCACCTACGTCGAAGGCGGGTACGACGGCGCGCGGGCCCTCAAGCTCACCAACGACGACCCCGCTTCGGGCACGTCCTCCGGCCAGGGCCCCCTGCCGCTCAAGCCGCTCACGCGGTACCGGGTCAGCGCCTGGGTGAAGACGAACGCCAAGAAGGGCGACACCCTCGTTCTGCCGAACCTCTTTCTGTACGACGTGGGCAAGCGCAGCGGCATCACCCTCAAGGCCCACCCGGGCACGGGCATGAACCTGGACAGGCAGGAGGCGAGGCGGGCCAGTGGATCCGCATCCTGGGCCAGGGCCGCACGGGCGAAGCCCCCGTGCGCGCGCAACTCTACTGCAACCTGGCCAGGGCCGTGGGCGAAGCGTGGGTGGACGCGGTCGCCGTCGAAGAGCTCGACGAACTGCGTCCGCCGATCCCGGCCGTGCCCGAAGACAAGACGCTCGCCGCGCCCGCCGCGCAGGCGCCCGTCACGGTGGACGGGGCCCTGGAGGAGCCGGCCTGGGACCACGCGGCCGAGGTCGACGGGTTCGTGACCGACACGGGCGACCCGGCACAGCGGCGCACCGTGGTGCGCGCGATCCACGACGAACGCAACCTGTACCTCGCGTTCGAGTGCTTCGAGCCGAACCCGGACCGCATCCAACGCGAGGCGACCTCGGAGATGGGCGTATTCGGAGACGACAGCGTGGCCGTGCTCATCCAGCCCCAGGCCAGCGAACCCATGCACCTGCAGCTCGCGGTCTCCGCCTCGGGCGTGCGGTTCGACCAGTACAACAACTTCGCGTGCAAAGACACGACCGGGTACAATCCCGCGTGGCAGGCGGCCACGCGCGTGGGCGCGGACCGATGGACGGCCGAGGTCGCGATTCCCTTCGCCCTGGTCGGCGCGTCGGCGCCGGACGGGGAGCCCGCGGCCCCGATCGGCGCCGCCTGGGGCGTGAACTTCGGCCGCGTGTGCCGGTCGGTCGCGCAGCGCGAGTACTCGGCCTGGACCCAGATCGGGAACTGGCACCAGGTGGACAACTACGGCCGGCTCACGTTCGAGAAGTGAACGCGCGATCCAGCGCAACGAGGCTGTTCGCTGCATTGCCGGCGCAGCTGTATCGGACGATGTGAAGGACCCGCGCACGCAGCGCGGGTAGAGAGCAAGATCCGCTTCCCGGCGCAGGCGCGAGCGCGGGAAGCATTTCGAGAAGGAACGCGATCCATGAAGACCCGATGGATCAGGTGGATGTGGATAGGCGCCGTGGTGCTTGCGGCGGGCTCGTTGCAGGCCAATGCGGGTACAGTGCACCTGCGGGCCGCCGGCCAGAAGCCGCACATCGACGGCGTGCTCTCCGAGGCCCTATGGCAGGGAGAGCCCGATTGCGCGGACTTCGTCGTGTTCGACACCGACGACACGCCCGCGCGCAACCGGACCCAGGCCTGGCTCGCGCACGACGCCCGCTGGCTGTACGCCGCGTTCCGGTGCCGGTTCGAAGCCGGAATGTCCGATCCCGCAATCACAGAGCGCGATGCCTACGTGCACCGGGATCCGTCCGTGGAGTTGTTCCTCAGTCCCGGCACGGACGGGAGGACCTATCATCACTTCATTGTGAGCGCGTCCGGTTTGCAGGGCGACAACCGCGCGGTCGACCGAAACCCCGTCGACTGGGACGGGTTCTGGCTCTCCGCCGCGCGCATACACGCAGACGGCGGCTTGTGGACGGCCGAGCTGGCCATCCCCCTGTTCTACCTGACCCAAGATGACGGAACGGCGGCCTGGCGGGTGAACGTCTGCCGCAACCATGCCTCCAACGCGGGCCGCGAGCTGAGCTCCTGGAGCCCGACACGAGACAGCTTCCACAATCCCGCAAGCTTCGGCACGCTCACGGGACTCGAGGACGTCCAAGGCGAGCCGATGTTCGCCCCGGTCGTGCGGGCGGTGGAGGTCGGTCCGCTGGTGGACATCCCGCGCCGGTTCTACCAGGTCCGCGCCCAGCTGGAGAATACGGGCGCCCAGGATGGCACGGTCGACGTGTACGCTATCGACACGACATCCGAGGGAACAACGGAAACCCCGAAGAGCCAGGTAAAGCTTGCCGCCGGGCACCGCGCGCCCGCTGCGGTGGACGTGGACGTGGAGAAGATCCTGGTGCGCGAGACGGTGTTCGCCGCCACCTGCGATACGGAGGTGGGCACCTGGCAGTGGCGCCACCGGGCGGCGGAGAAGAGCGGACAAGAGCCCTTCACCACCGCGGTGCGCATGTCCTACTACACGGACGAGCCGAGCGCAGAGCTCGTTTACCGGGTGAACTTCCCCGCCGCGGCGCTGCAGCGCTGCTCGGTCAAGGTCACCTCCATCGGCGCACAGGAGGCAGACCTCGCCGTGCGGCCGGCGCCGTTGCGCACGGGCTTGATCCCGTTTCCGATCCAGGACTTACCAGCGGGCGAGCACGCCGTTTCCGCGGCCGTTGTCAGCGACGAGGGCACGGTCATGGCCCGGCACGAGTGCGCCCTGGTCAAGAAGGCGGCCCCCGCGTCAGGCAACCTGGTACGCACGGACAGGTGGAACCGCTGCCTGGACGTGAACGGCGAGCCGTTTTTCGCCTTCGGGTTCATCGGCATCACCGAGGCCGGCCTGCCCCTGGCCCGCGAAATCGGGTGCAACTTCAACTGCCTGTGGTCGCCGCCCGACCCCGGGTACATGGCGGCCATGGCCCGGCAGGACATCCGGGCCGCCATCTCGCCCTGGGCCGGCGTCAACAGAGCCAAGAACGCCTTCAAGCGGTCGCACACCCAGGAGGCCTGGGACAACTACCACGCAGAGGTCATGGACCAGTTCGCGTCCCAGCTCGACGCGTACGCGCAGCATCCGTCGCTCGTCCTGTGGAATCACTACGACGAACCGGGGTATGACCTTCAGAAGGAGTCCATGCCCGACTTCGTCCGGCTCATGGAAGAGAAGGACGGCTACCACCCGGTGGTCCAGCTCTTCTGCGGTTCGTTCCGCAACGTCCCGGCCTGGATGTCCTACTGGGAAGGCGGCGTGGGCGTGATCGACATCTATTCCGGCGTGGACTTTTTCGTCGACCACATCGAGCCCGCCGGCAACCTGCTCGAAAAGCTCCGGCGCCCGTTCTGGGTGGTGCCCCTGGGCGACTACTGCTCGGGCAGCCGGTACTTCGGCCAACCGTCCGAGGTCAAGCGGGTGCAGGCGTACCTGGCCCTGATTCACGGGGCCACGGGCCTCTACTACTTCCGGTGGCCGCCCCTGCACATCGAGACCTTCAACGACTACAAGCGACTGGCCGCCGAGGCCCGGGCCCTGTCCCCGGCGCTCCTCGCCCACAAGCCGGAGTGCACCCTCACCTGGGAGAGCATTTCGCACAAGGACGCGCTCCACGCCTCGTGGCGGCGAATGCCCGGACGCGGGTACGTGCTGCTCGCGGCCAACGTAACCAACCGCCCGGTGGACGCGGTCTACCGCCTCCCCTTCCTGCCCGACGGCACCGAGGTCACACGCATGTTCGGCGAGGGCGCCTACACGCTCCGGGACCGATCCTTCTCGGAGACCCTCGAGCCGCTCGCCACGCGGGCGTATTTCATTGCGCGCGAGGAGGCGCGCGACCGTCCGGTGGAACTCCTGCTCTCCGCCAAGCAACTGGCCGCACCGGACGAGGGCGCGACCGCGAATCTGATCCACAATCCCGGGTTCGAGACGGTCGACGCAGGATGGACGGTCACCGGCTCGGCGGCCGCGACCTACGACGCCGGTCAAGGGCGCTCCGGCGAGCGGTCCCTGAAGATTCGCATGGACCGGGCCAACCTGATGGCCTTCGCCAGGGGGGACGCGATCGCCCTGAAGCCCTCGACCGAGTACCGGATTCAGGCCTGGGCCCGTGGCGCGCTGGACTCCCAAAAGGCGCAGCCGTCCCTGCGCCTGTACAACCCGGATACCGAACAATACACCTACGTGCTCAATTGCTTCGTGGACAGGGGATGGCGGCACTTCGACAGGACCTTCACCGCGCCGGACCGGGCCCAGACCGTACAGCCCTGCCTCGTCGCGGGCAACGACGCGTTTCGAGGGGCCGTGTGGTTCGACGACGTTTCCCTGGAGGAGATACCCAAAGAGGCGATCAGCAAGAACCTGCTCGCGAACTCCAGCTTCGAATACGCCAAGCGCAAAGACTGCCCGGACCATTGGGGAAGCCTGTCCTGGCTGGAGCCGGTCCGGCCCGACCAGCTGGGCGGCATGCCCAACGCCTTCTTCGCCCAGGACAGTCAGGAGGCGTACGAAGGCGAGTACAGCCTGCGGCTCCAGGGCATGCACCAGCTCAAGGCATGGCCCACGCGCAGGACCGTCCGGGTGGACCCGGACAAGACGTACGTCTTCTCCATCTACCTGAAGGCACAGAAACCGGGCACCGAGGTCTGGCTGCGATGCGACAACACCAAGAACTGGGAGACCTTCGAGGTCGGGACGGAGTGGAAGCGGTACCACGTTACCGGCAAGGGCTACAAGGACGGCGGCGGCTACTACCTCCTGGTATCGCTGCGCACCGAGGGCGCGGCCGGGTTGCCCACGCCCCTGCGCAGCCGCGAAGGCCATACGGTGGACAAGGCCACGTACGTGTGGCTCGACGCCGCGCAGGTCGAGGAGGGCAGCGAGCCGACCGCGTATGTGCGCGACGCCTATGTGCCCGGCCAGGATTATGAGTATTGAGTTGCCCGGGGCCCGGCAGCATTGGCCGTGCGCACGCACCTTCGGGTGGTGAGCGCGGCCCGCTGGACCGCAGCGGCCAGAGAGAAGGAGGAAGGGGTATGTTCGGCGAACGACGTGGTTCATCTGTCCCGCGTGTTGTGTACGCAGCGCTCGTCGCGTGCCTGGCCGCGGCGTGCGTACAGGCCCAGGCCGCACAGCCCAGGCGCGTGTCCACGGACTACAGCACCGAGGCGTCGGTTACGGCGGGCATCCAGGAGGCCCTCGACAGCCTGCCCGAGACCGGGGGCACGGTGTACGTGCCTGCGGGCGTGCATGTGGTGCACCGCACCGTGTTCGTGCGCGACCACGTGACCCTGGAGGGCGCGGGCCGAGCCACTGTGATCCAGAAAGACCCCGCCTTGCGCGTGCCCCTGGCCGAAGACGTGCGCGAGGGATCGGACCAGAACTACGTGGTCGTGGCCGACGCCGCGGACCTGCGGCCCGGCATGGGCTTCATCATCGGGGACATGCAGCGCGCCGACGCGGATGTCTTTATCGACCGGATCGAGGGCAACCGGGTCTTCCTCACCTTGTGGAGCGTGTACTCCCTGGACAAGTGGAGCAAGCCCTGGACTCCGAAGGGCGACATCCTGGTCGAGCGCGACGCCGCGCTTGTCAACGGCTTCCCCGTAATCGAAATGGGCGACCGGGCCGTGATCCGCAACCTGTCCGTCGACGGGAACAAGGAGGCGCAGAAGCTGGGCGGCGAGGAGCTGTACAAGGAAGTGCCCGACTGGTGGAAGCGGCTGCGCTGCGCGCCGTACCTGGGCGGGCACTCCCGGCTGGAGCACTGCTGGCTGTACAACGCGGCCGGGGTGTGCGTGTCCCTGGGCGGGCCGACCGTGATCCGCGACTGCGAGATCTGGGGCAGCCTCCAGGGCATCCACCCCGGGGCCGGGCCCAACTCGCGCATCGTGAACAACGACATCCACCACCACGAGTGGGACGGCATCGGGTTCTGCCTGGGCAACTACGGCCTGATCGTGAGCCACAACCACATCCACGACAACAAGCGCGCGGGCATCGGCCCGCTGGGCAACCCCGAGGACCGCGCCGGACGAGGCGGGGATCACTTCTCGGTCCTCAGCGAAAACGTGATCTATCGCAATGGCACCGCGGGCATCGCCAGCGGCCAGGGCACGCTGGGGCCGTGCGACTTCATCATCACCGGGAACGTGATCCTCAACAACGGGCGCGCCATGGAGCGACGCCTCGCCGCGCACAGCGTGCCCGCGGGGATCAGTCTATACAACGCGCAGCGGTGCCTGGTCACGGGCAACCGGTGCCTGGACGACCAGGAGGACTATCCCGCGTACCTGTCCGAGCCCGCCCAGGCCGGGGACACCGTGCTCCATTACGTGTCGCAGATGCCCGGGCAGTACCCCTCCTACTGCCCGGTGCCGTTCAAGGCCCAGCAGTATCAGGACTTCCCGGTGCGCATCGCCGGTGAGGAGGCGAGCGAGGTGCGCCTGGCCCTCCGCATCTCCGGGACCGGGTACCGCAACCTCGAACTCGCCGAGCCCCTGGCCCACGACTATCCCGAGGGCGCTACGGTCACGCCCGTGCAAACCCAGCAGTGGGGCATCTTCCTGGGCGGGCCCCGGGCCCGGGACAACATCGTGGCGGACAACCTGTGCGTGGGCAACGCGATCGGCGGCGTGCTCTGGAACGGCGAGAACACGAGCGTGCACGACAACCTGGGCGGCACCGTGCGCCTGTCCGAAGACCGGCCCCTGGCCGAGTCCGTGTACCCGGCGGCCGCGTCCGTGCCCCTGGCCAATCCGGGGTTCGAGGACGCGGGCGGCTGGACGCTGACCGACCCCGGGGCCGCGTTCGTGGAGGATGCCGTGCACAGCGGCGACCGTGCGCTCAAGCTCTCGCAAACGGACGGACAGGACATCGTGCAGGCCAGGTCCGAGGGCATTGCGCTGGAGCCGAACACCCGCTACCGGCTCACGGCCTGGGTGCGCACCGAGGCCAAGAAAGGCGACCGGCTCGTCGAACCCACGATCTTCCTGTACGGCGAACAGGGCACCATCGCCCTGGCCGCGCATCCCGCGGTGCGGGCCGACTTCGAGCGGCCGGAGGTCACGGCCGGCGAATGGATCCGCGTCTCGACCGAGGGGCGCACGGGCCCCGAGCCCCAGACCGCGCACATCTACTGCCGCCTGGACCGGGACATGCTGGGCGCCGCGTGGGTGGACGACCTTGCGCTCACCGCGCTCGCCGACGGTCCCGCGACCACGCACGCAGGCGCCCAGGCCGAGCCGCGCGTCCAGGCCCCGGGCGTACCCGCGGCCCCGCGCATCGACGGGATGCTTGACGAGCCGGCCTGGCAGCAGGCCGGGGTGGTCCGCGGATTCCGCCTGCCCGACGGCGCCCCGTGCGCGAGCGAGACCACGGTGCGCGTGTGTCATGACGCGGCGAACCTGTACGTGGGCTTCGCCTGCCCGGACGACGCGCCGGCCCGGCTCGCCGAGCGGACCGCGGCTGCCGAGGGGTTCTCGTTCGGCAACGACTGCGTGGCCGTACTCCTACAGCCCAACCCGCATGACGCGAGCTTCCACTACCAGCTGGGGGTGGCCGCGAACGGCGCAGCGTTCGACCAGGTGTGCACGGACTACGACCGGGACACGGAGGGCTTCCGCCCCCGATGGACCGCCGCGGCCGCGCTCACCGACCGGGGCTGGAGCGCGGAGATGGCCCTGCCGTTTCGCACCTTCTCGGGCCTGGCGCCGCTCGCCGGTGGGGTGTGGAGCGTAAACTTCGCGCGCGTACGAGCAGACCCCCAGGCGCGCGAGATCGGCGCCTGGACGGCCACGGAGAACTGGCACCGCGTGCAGGACTACGGCAGGCTCGTGTTCGCCCAGTGACCGGGACCGCGTACTCGCGGCCCCGTGGGGCCTCAGACGGCCACCCCGGGCTTCTGCGCCTGCTGGTCCATGAGCTCCAGGGGGTTGCGCGTGGTCAGGGGGTTCACGAACCGGCAGAAGGCCGTGCGGTCGCACCGCCCGGCATGCGCGCAGGTGTAGAACGTGTACACGCGTTCGGCCTTGGCGCCGCGCCCCTTGCGCGTCTCCTCCACGATGGCCTCGACCTCCTGGCCGATGAGCGTGCACCAACAGCGTCGTTTGTTGAACATAACCCGAGCCTTTCCGGCATCTTGTACATCCGAGCGGGATTGACTGGTTCTACGGATTCCATCGACCGATGCAAGAGGCGGCTGAAGGGAAATCCACGCCGCCCGCGCGGATGCGGCCGGGCATTTTCCCGTGACAGGGCCAGGGGCGGGCGCGCCGGCCGACTAAGACTTGACTTGCACCGGCCCATGTTGTTACTTGAACCACCGCCTGGGCAAGTTCTTCGAGTAGCCGCTCGTACGCGCGGCTGACCGTTCCCTTGGCGCCCGGATGGAGCGGTCCAACATATGCCGACGGTGCTCGTCATCGGTCCTTACCGGTTTTTCTTCTACTCGAATGATGGGCATGAACCGAGACATATCCATGTGGAACGGGACGATTGTGTTGCCAAATTCTGGCTTGATCCCGTAGTATTGCAACGGAGCGGAGGGTTCACGCGCCACGAAATCAGCCGCGTCCAGAAGCTTGTGGCCGCCCATCGTGAGGAGCGCATCGATGCCTGGGCCGAATACTTCGGCGACTGACGCGCTATCGGCTGCGGCCAAGAGCGTGTCCGTGTCCGAGGACACCCTGACCGTGGACTTGGTGGACGGGCGCACCATCTCGGTTCCACTTGCCTGGTTTCCGCGTCTTGTCCATGCCACGAAGAGGGAGAGACAGGCCTGGCGCCTCATCGGTCGAGGTGAGGGCATTCAGTGGACCGAGATCGAGGAGGACGTGAGCGTAGCGGGTCTGCTTGCCGGCCGCTGCTCGGTCGAGACCGAGGAGTCGCTGCGGAAGTGGCTGGCGGCTCGACGCGAGCGGCGCACAGGGCGATCGACCGAACGAAGCGGCTCGGGCGGGTAGCAGGAGCGCCCGTCCCCTTTGTATGGAAACACCCATCCTCTCGGTCGGGACCAGAGGAGAGGATCATGCGCATATCGACGAGAGTCAGCCACTCCTTCGCCCCGGCCCGCGCGGCGTGCTGGATCGCGCTCGCGGTCGGGCTCGGGTTGCTGGCGGCCGGATGCGAGAACCCGTTGCGTCGGGGCGGCGATACGCAGCCCACCGCGCAACAAGCCGAGCGCGAGCGGCCCCTGCCCATAGAACGAGCGCCCGCGGAGGCGAGCCCGGGCACCCCGACCGAGGCCGGCCTGCGCGCGCTCGTGGCACGCGTGGACAGGGAGATCAAGCGACTCGAGGCCGTGCGCAAGCAGGTCGACGCGCGGCAACGCGAGGTGGAGACCCTGCTCGACCAGCAGCGCGAGGTCCTGTACCAGCTGCGCGAGACCGTGGCACGCTACGCGGGCGCCGGTCCGCTCGAGGTCGGCACGGGCCCGCTTGCCGAACGCGGGCGCACGGGCCCAGGATACGGGACCGGGGACCGCGACGGGCTCTCCGGATTCGCGCTACCCGGGTCCGAGACCGGTTCGCCGGGCGCAGGGTCGCCTTACGCCTCGTCCACCGCGCCGCCGCGCCCGGAGCCGCGCACCCCGGCGCGGCCGTCACCCGGGATCCAGGACACGGACACCCGGTCCGGGTCGCGCCCGCCGCGCGCGGACATCGCGCCTCCGCCCGGAGGCCCCACGTCGCCAAGCACCGGTTCGACGTTCGAGCGATCAAGCACCGGCGTGCGGGAGCTGCGGCCTATCCCCCGCGTACGCGCACCCGCGGGCCTTTCCGCGGGCTCAACGGACGGTACAGGCGCGGGTGCGTCCGCCCCGACCGAGGAGAGCGCGCAGTCCGGACAGCGGCTTGAGCGCATCCCCGAGCGTCGGGTGGGCCGGGTGCTGTGGGTCGAGGGCAGCGGCGACGAGCAGGAGATCATCCTGGACATCGGCCGCCAGCACGGCGTGCGCAAGGGCGATCTCGTCAGCCTCGGCGGCGTGGGCCCCGGGCACGGGCTGTGGGAGGTCACCGAGCTCTTCGACATGAACGCGCGCGCGCACAAACGCCCCGGCACGAACGCCGGCACGGCACGGCGCAACGCGCTGGCCTATCCCGTGGCACCCGAGGACCGGGACGAGCCCTAGCCCCCGGGAGAGGCCCATGCAGGGGCTCCTGCACGCCGCCGAGCAGGCCATCGCCGCCAACGTGCTTCTCGCCTGGGTGGCGCTCATCTGCGCGTTCGTCGTCCTGGCCAAGTGCGCCGACCTGTTCGTGGAAAGCTCGGTCGTCCTCGCCCGCCGCGCGCGCCTGCCCAAGCTCGTGATCGGCATCGTGCTCGTGAGCCTGGCGACCACCGCGCCGGAGCTCTCGGTCTCGGTGATGGCCGCGGTCAAGGGCAACCCGGAGATGGCCCTGGGCAACGCCATCGGATCGGTGATCTGCGACGACGGGCTGGCCCTCGGCCTGGCCGGGGTGTTCGCGGCGACCCCGGTCCTGATCATGCCCGGGGTGCTGCGCACCTCGGGGCTCGTGCTCATCGGCGTGGCGACGCTGGCGTTTCTTTTCGTGCTCCCCGACGCCACCCTGAGCGCGGCCGAGGGCGCGGTGCTTCTCGTGGTGTTCGTGGGCTACATCGTGCACCTGTACCGCGAGCACCGCAAGGGCCGGTTCCACCACCAGATCGAGCTCGACGGTCCGCCGGACCTCGAGGCCCTGCGCATGAGCGCCTGGCGCATGGGACTTTGGTTCGGCGTGGGGCTTGCAGGGATTCTGCTCGCCAGCGAGTTCATCGTCACCTCGGCCACGACCATCGCCCTGTGGCTGTCCGTGCCCAATGCGGTCATCGCGCTCACGCTCGTGGCCCTGGGGACCTCGATCCCGGAGGTGGCCACGTGCGTGACCGCGGTGCGCAAGGGCCACGGCGCCGTGGCCGTGGGCAACATCCTGGGCGCGGACATCATGAACATCTGCTGGGTGGCCGGGGCCTCGTCCCTGGCCAACGACCTGGTGCTCAAGCCCAAGACCGTGCACTTCATGTTCCCGGCTATGTTCGTGGTCGTGGGCGTGATGCTCCTGTTGCTGCGCACGGGGTATTCGCTCACCCGGCGCAAGGGCGTGGTGCTCCTGGCCGTGTACCTGGGGTATCTGGCGGCCTCGGCGATCCTGTTCCCGCCCGAGCCCAAGGCCGTGCTCGACGCCGCCGCGGCGCCGGCAGCCGAGGCGCCCGCGCCTCCCGTCGAGGAGGCCGCGCCGTGACCCGCAGGATCGAGGCCGTGCTCTTCGACTTCGACGGCACGCTCACCGAGCCGGGCGTCCTGGACTTCGCGGCCATCCGCCGGGCGGTGGGGTGTCCGGACGGGGTCTCGATCCTGGAGCACATCGACGGCCTGGGCGCGGAAGACGACCGCCGCGCCGCGCGCGAGGTCCTGGACCGGTTCGAGATGGAGGCCGCCGCCCGCGCCCGTCCCAACCAAGGCGCCGAGGCCCTGGTCGCGGACCTGCTCGCCCGCGGCCTGCCCGTAGGGGTGCTCACGCGCAACACCGCGCGCGCGGTGCACCGGGCCCTGGAGAACTTCGAACGGGTGCGCATGGAGGACTTCGCGTGCCTCTTGACCCGCGAGCACGTGGCCCCGCCCAAGCCCGAGCCGCACGGCGTGCTCCACGCCGCCGAGGAGATGGGCGTGTCCGCCGAGCACCTGCTCATGGTCGGGGATTTCCGCTACGACGTGGAGGCCGGCGCGCGCGCCGGGGCCCTGACCGCGTATCTCACCAACCGCGCTCCGGCCCGTGCGTTGGACACGGCGCCCACGTGGACGATCGAGACCCTGGACGACCTGCGCCCCCTGGTGCGCCGGTACGCGCCCCTGCGCCAGGGGAAGCTCCCCAACGACCTGCTCGCCGAGTGCCTGGCGTTCCTGCGCACGGACGATCCGTCGCTCTTGGTCCCGCCCGGGGTAGGCGAGGACATCGCCGCCGCGCTCCTGGAAGGCGCAGAGGTCGCGGTGCTCAAGGCCGACCCGATCACCTTTGCCACGGACGCGGCCGGCCAGTACGCGGTGTTCGTGAACGCCAACGACGTGGCCACCTCCGGGGCGAGGCCACGGTGGCTGTTGGCCACGCTCCTGTTTCCGCCCGGCACGAACGCCGAGGAGGTGCAGGCCCTGGTGGCCGATCTCGGCCGGGCCGCGAGCCAGGCGGGCCTGACCCTGTGCGGCGGGCACACCGAGGTCACCGACGCGGTGCGCCGCCCGGTGATAAGCGGCGCGCTGCTGGGCACGGTACAGCGTTCGGGCCTCATCGACAAGCGCGCCCTGGCCAAGGGCGACCGGATCCTGTTCACCAAGGGCGTGGCCGTGGAGGGCACCGCGATCATCGCGCGCGAGTTCGGCGCGCGGCTTGCGCACCTGGGATTCTCACGGCAAGAGATCGACCGGTGCCGGGACTTCCTGTACGAGCCCGGCATCAGCGTGCTGCGCGAGGCGCGCGCGGCCGCGGCCTCGGCCGGGGTGAGCGCCATGCACGACGTGACCGAAGGCGGGCTGTCCACCGCGCTCGAGGAGCTCTCCGTGGCCGGCGGGCAGCGGCTCCTGGTCGAGCTCGACCGCATCCCCATCCTGCCGGAGACCGAACGCGTATGCGCCGCCCTGGGGCTCGACCCGCTGGGGCTGATCGGTTCGGGGAGCCTGCTCATCGCGTGCCGGCCCGACGCGGCCGACGGTCTGGAGCGGGCCATCCACGACCAGGGCGTGGCCGTGGCCCAGGTGGCCACCGCCAACGGCCCGGGCCAGGGGGTGGCCGCCGTACGCGGACCCGACCGCACGCCCGCACCCTGGCCGCACTTCGACACGGACGAGCTCACGCGTCTGTACTGACCCCGGACCCCGCGCCTCAGCGCGCCTCGGGCCGGGGCAGGGCGCTCTCTTCCTCCAGGGCGCGCATGCCCTCGCGCACGATCTCGCGCGCACTCGGCGCGGCGCCCGCCTGGAGCAGGGCCCTCCAGGGGAAGGCCTTCTTGTACCGGACGACGTGCGGGTCCGTAAGCCCGGCCAGGGTCTCGGCCTGTTGCAGCGCGTCCTCGAAGTACCCCTCTTGGTCCACGAGCCCGTACTCCAGGGCCTGGGCGGGCGTGTACATCTTGCCGTTGGCGAGCTCACGGACCCGGCCCTCGTCGAGCTCCCGGCCCTGCGCGATCAGCTGCACGAACCGGGTGTGCCAGGTCTCCAGCAGGTCGTTGAGGTACGCGCGCTCCTCTTCGCTCAGTTCGCGGAACATGCTGCCCAGATCCTTCAGCGGCGTGCTCTCGATGGGGTCGTACTTGATCCCGATCTTGTCGAGCAGCTCCTTGGCCATGAACCTCGGCATGATGACTCCGAAGCTTCCGACCATGCCGGTGGGGGTGAGGACGATGTGGTCGCAGTCCGCGATCACGTAGTACGCGCCCGAGGCGGCCATGCTCGTGACGAGCGCCACCACGGGCTTGCCCGCGTCCTGAAGCCGCTTGACCTCGTGATATAGCAGGTCGCTGGCCGTCAGCGCCCCGCCGCCGGACTGCACCTGCAGGATCACGGCCTTGACCCTATCGTCCTTTGCGGCCGCGCGCAGGGTCTTGGCCACTTCAACGGCCGGACCTTCTCCCTGGGCGAAGGTGCCCGTGCCCATGATCGGCCCGGTCAGGTTCACCACGGCCACGGTCTGGCTCGGGTCGCCGGGGATGACCGCTTCCGTGGGATGCCCGCCCGCCTGAAATGAGAAGGTCTGCTCGGCCGTATCCGCGATCCTGGAGAGGCCCAGTAAGATGAAGAAACCGAACAAGAGCGTCACCGCGCCCACGAGCATCAGGCATCCGCCCACCACCAGACCGCAGGTGCGCAGGCCGCTGCCGCCGCGCGGGGGATAGCCCCGCGACTGGGGCGGCGGCGTGCGCACGCCCGGATACGAGGTGTGCGGGCCCGCGCCCGTGCGCTGGCCCTGACCGGGTCCCGCACCCGCGGGCGTCTCTTGCGTGCTCATGCTCTCATCCTTTCCTGTCAGCGCCACCGATCGATCCGTCTGCTTTCATGCTCCCATGCGGCTGCAATGCACGTGCCAGGCCTGCTTCGCAAACTCAATCCGGCCGCGCGCCCTCCCGCCACCACGCATAGCACAGGAGCGCCCAGATCCGGTAGCTCGCGTCCTCGCGGCCGGCCTGGTGCGCGCGCCACAGGGCCTCCACCCCGTCGGCGCGGAACAGGTCGGCCTCGCGCATGGCCTCGCCGGTGAGCGCGGCGTGGGCCTCGTCGGCCAGGGCCCCGCGCAGCCACGCGGCCACCGGGATCCCGAATCCCATCTTGGGCCGGCCGCGCACCTGGGGGGGCAGCGCGTCGGCGAACGCGTCGGCCAGGATGTGCTTGCGCGTGCGGCCCTTGAGCTTCCAGTCCATGGGCAGCCCCGCGGCGAACTCCACGAGCTCGTGGTCCAGGAAGGGGCTGCGCACCTCCAGGCTCACGGCCATGCCCGCGCGGTCCACCTTGGCGAGCACATCCTCGGGCAGGTACGTGCGCGCCTCGAGCTCCATCCACCGCTCCACCGGGTCCCGCGCGGTGAGCGCCTCGCAGGCCTGCGCCAGAGGCTCGCCCACCGGCACCTGTGCGGCCGCGGCCTGCAAGCGCGGGCCGTACACCCGGGCCCGGTCCTCGGCCCGCCACCGGGCCACGGCGGCCAAGTACCGGTCCAGGCCCTCGGCCCGCAACAGGCCGAAGAACCGCCGCGCGCGGCTCGCGCGCGTGCGCTCGTCCGCGCCCCGGGGCAGAAGCGCCCGCGCGGCCCGGCCCAGGGCCCGGCGCACCCTGCGGGGCAGCCGGTCGAAGAGCGCGGCCAGGCGCAGGGCCGTGTACCGCTCATATCCGGCGAAGGCCTCGTCGGCCCCGTCCCCGGACAGGGCCACGGTCACGTGCTCGCGCGCGAACGCGCACACCTGGTGCGTGGGCAGGATGGAGCTGTCCGCAAACGGCTGCCCGCACGCGTGCAGGAGCCCGCGCAGCCGGGCCAGGGACTGCGGACCGGCCACGCGCTCGTGGTGCGCGGTCCCATGCCGGCGGGCCACGGCCGCCGCGTACGCGCGCTCGTCGTACCGGGGCGCCTGCGAGCCGATGGTGAACGTGGCAAGCCCCGGCCCCTGGGCCTGGGCGAGCGCGGCCACGGTCACCGAGCTGTCCAGCCCGCCGGACAGGAACGCGCCCAGGGGCACGTCGCTCATCAGGCGCCGGCTCGCCGCGCGCACCACGCGCGCGCGCACCTCGTCGCGCGCGGCCGAGTAGTCGAGGTCGGTCTTGCGCGCGTGGTTCGCGCGCCAGTACCGCCACGTGCGCATCCCTTCCCGGGTCACGCGGGCAGCGTGCGCGGGCGGCAGGCTGCGCGCGGCGCGGTAGATCGTGCGCGGGCCGGGCACGTACAGGTAGGTGAGGTACAGGTGCAGGGCCTCGGGGTCGAGCGCCGGGTCGAACCCCGGCGCATCGGCCAGGGCATGGAGCTCCGAGGCGAACCGCAACCCCTGTTCGGTCTCCTCGTAGAAGAGCGGCTTCTGGCCCAGGCGGTCGCGCGCCAGGAACAGGGTCTCGGTCTCGCGGTCCCACACCGCGAACGCGAACATGCCGTGGAGAAGCTCCACGCACTGCTCGCCGTAGGCCGCGTACGCATACAGCACGGCCTCGGTGTCGCACCGGGTGCGGAACACATGCCCCTCGCGCGTCAGGCGCGCGCGCAGGTCCGCGTGGTTGTACACCTCGCCGTTGTACGTCATCGTGTATCGGCCGTCCGGCGTCTGCATGGGCTGGGCGCCGCCGGCGAGGTCCACGATGGACAGCCGCCGGTGCCCGAGCGCGCACGCCCCGGCCTCGGTGAGGCCCGCGCCGTCCGGCCCGCGGTGGGCCAGAGCCCGGGTCATGCGCTCCAGGGCGGCCCGGTCGGGCCGCGCGTCGGGCGCGCGCGCGAACCATCCCGCGATCCCGCACATGGGCCTCTCCCGAATTCCGCAGGGTTGCCGGTTGCGCCCCGGGGGCGCGGTGCGTACTATCGGGCCTCTTGGCCCGAAGCGCAACCGAAAAGCCCGCCGCGCCCGGCCCGCGGCACCCAAGGCCCCGGCCGCTTACGCCGGGGCCGCGGCTGTGGAGGCGAACGTGTTCCGCACCCCGTCCGTGCGGCTGGTGGTCCTCACGCTGCTGCACTTCACCGTGGACTTCTACGCGGGGCTGTTGACCCCGCTCCTGGAGCCCACGCTCACGAACCACTTCGGCGTGAGCCTGGCCGCGGCCACGTACCTCTTCGCCGTGTTCCTGCTGGTGGTCAACTGGATCCAGCCGGGCGCGGGCCTGGTGCTGCCGCGCCGGGGGGCGCCGGTGCTTCTGGTCATCGGGCCCGTGGTCGCGGCGAGCATGACCTGCCTGGGTCTTGTGCACACCTATGCGGCCGCCATGGGCATCATCGTGGTCAGCGCGATCGGCAACGGGCTCGTGCATCCGGAGGCGTTGCTCGCCTCGCACGCGATCAGCGGCACGCGCCAGGGGCTGGGCATCAGCATCTTCCTGTCCGGCGGGCACTTCGGCCTGGGCCTGGGCAACTGGGTCTCCGCGGAGTGGGCCTCGCGGCATGGGCTCGCCGGGTTCTGGATCCTGGGCCTGGGCGCAGTGGTGACTGCGGTCCTGGTGCTCGGCTGCGGCCTGCACCGCACCAAGGCCGTGCCCCACACCGAGCCCGCGGACCACGAGCACCACGGCCTGCGCTTCGGCCCGGTGTTCGTGCTGGGCGCGAGCATCGCCACGACCTCGACGCTTATCACCGTGTTCCTGACCCCGTTCCTGGTGCAAGGGTTCGGCGATCCGGCCCAGCGCTGGGGCGGACGGGCGCTGCTCGCCTATGGCCTCGCGAACGTGAGCGCGAGTTACCTGTGGGGCCACCTTTCGGACCGGTGGGGACGGGCGCGGACCGTGGCCGTGGCCCAGACGCTGAGCCTCCCCCTGCTGGTGGGCCTGACCGAGGCCGCCTCGCCGCACACCGCACCCCTGTGGGCGGCCGGGGTGGGTGCGACGCTCACGTCGGTGTTTCCGATCACCGTGGTGCTGGCCCGGGGCGCACGGGGCCTGTCCGCGCGCCCGCGCGCGGCGCTCGCCATCGGCGGGGCGTGGGGGGTCTGCGTGCCGCTGCTCTTCTTCGCGGGGTGGCTGACCGACCTTCTGCCGGTCCAGTGGATCCTGCGCGCGGTGGCCCCGGCCGCGGCCGCGACCGCGCTGTGGGCCGTGCTCCTGGCCCGGCACGAGCAGCACACTACCGGCGGCGCGCGCAGTGGAGCACCGCGTTCGTGAAGAGCCGCGCGTTCT
>CAZOBJ010000006.1:0-60810 GCA_964577825.1 uncultured Planctomycetales bacterium | reverse complement strand
GCCCGCACCCGGTCGGGGTCGCGCTCTACGGTCTCCACGTCCTTGAGCGTGATGTCGATCCGGCATCCCCGCATGGAGGCGAGGTCAGCGCGCAGCCGTTCGCGCACCCGCTCAGGACGCCACCCACAGGAAACAGTCTCCGCAGGGCTGGGGCGATAGGAGAGGACGTACTCCGCCCCCACCTGGCGAGCGCAGCGGCCGGGGTCGGCCACCGGCGCGACTGCGATGCGGCGCAGGTTGCGGATCGAACGGAGCATGTCGATCTTGTTGGTCAGGTCCTCACAACATCCATAGGCCGACCAGCGAAACCGCTCCAGGATGGGCCGCTGGTAGGCAAGCATGAATTCCTCGTGCATGGCGGGGCTCACCAGGGTCAACTCTTGCGCGGCCGCAAACGCCCACAGTCGCTTGCGAGGCACCGGCTGCCCGCCAAGGGCCGCGTGGGCGGTCTCCTCCGCGTACGGGACCGCCTGGTTGAAGCTCGCCATTGCCTGCCAGTCGCCCGCGTCCTCGGCTCGGTCATGGCTTGCAAGCACGGTGTCGCGCAAGCGTCCCATCAACGCGTGCAGCCAGTCCGGCCGGTCTACCATGTCGAGCATGAGATGATCGATGCCCCGCAGGAATCCGAGGTTCGCGGACAGGTCGCCTCGCCACCGCCACCAGAAGGGCGACCGGTCCACCACTACGGGCAGGGCATCGCCGAAGGTTTCGGACAGCCGTGTAAACGCACGCTCGGTTGCCGTCTCGTCGATGGTGCCCGGGAACGAGTCCAGACGCTGCAAGTCTTCGGGGGACTTGAGGGCTGGATCGATCTTGTACGATCCGCCCGCCTGTGTGGGGCGCTGTCTGCCCAGCGGCAGGCCCCAGCGCCGATCCGAATCGTGCAGCGTGAACACGGCCCGCAAAGGATAGTAGGGTTCAAACACCCAGTCGTCGCCGAGCGTGCTGCGGAAGAGCATGTACCGCAGCCAGTCCTCATGCTCACGCAGCCAGGGATCGTGGCACTCGCACTCCGCCTCGGGCAGGACCTCGCGTAGTTCCTTCCATGCGCATGCGCGCACGTAGATGGGCGGCCGGACCGGCCGGAGGGCGTGCAGATCGCGCCACAGGGCCCGGCGGCGGTCCATATCCGCAGACGCGGCGACCTCGGCGTAGCGCGCAGCCAGTTCGCGCAACACGGCGCGGTCGTGGGTCATGGCGAGTGCGGTCTCCGCAGGATGCGAGAGGGCGACCGATCAAACCGGCCTGGGGTCTCGGGCCCGCGCAAGGGGGTCAACCGGAACCTTTCCGAGATCGAGAAGAGAACGGCCACAGGCCCCGCAGCCACCGGGCGGTGTAAGCGAGCTCCAGGCTGCCGCCGGGCGCCGCGCGCAACACGAGCGCGGGCCGAAGCGCCCGGCGCAGGCGCGTGCGTCCCACGAGCACCACCCGGCGGGGCCCCACGAGGCCGGGGCGCTGCGTGCACAGGCGCCGCTCCAACGCGCTCGCGCGCCGCCACGCGCGCGGCGTCAAGGCCGGCGGGCCCACCAGGGCGAGGTCTCCCTTCAAGAGGTGCCAGCCCAGAAGCGACTTGCGAAGTCCGCGCCGCGTCCATCCGGAGGGTCTCGGCCTCGGGCACGCGGGCCGCAGCAGGCGCAGGCGCCGCCCGTGCCGGCCGTGCCGGGCCACGCCGCGCACCGCGCCGCGGCCATGTCGGAAAACCTGGGCAAGCGCGCCGGGCAGGCCCGCGATCATGAAGAGCAGCCCGGCCGTGCAATCCAGGGTCCGCTTGCACCAGCGCGTGGGCTCGCCGGCTCCGTTGCGTTCGAGCGGCGTGACCGGGATGTAGCTGTGCAGCTGTAGGGGCGTGGCCCCGAACAGGAGCTCGTACTCGCCGGGCAGGAGGGACGCCTGCGCGCCCACGCGGTCGGCGGCCTCCAGCGCGCCCAGGACCTCGGACCGCGAGAGGGCGCCCGCGGCCACGAGCAGCTCGTCCGCGCGGCGCTCCACGAGCGTGCGGTTGAGGCCCGGTTCGCCGCCCGCCTGCACCGAGGGGGGGCGCGGGGCCTCGGGGGCGACGATGGCCGTGAGCCGCGTGGGCGTGGCGGGGTTGGCCTCCACGGCGCGGCGCACCACCGCGTCCGCACGGGTGCGGGCGAAGAGCACGGACGAGCGCCACGCACCCTCGGCCGACAGGGCCGAGTAGCGCAGGGCCTTGTACCCCAGCCGCCAGGCCGAGAGCGCCGCGCTGTTGATCACGAACGAGAGGAGAAGCACCATGGTGGGGAAGCTCGCCACCCGGCCTTCGTGCGCGATGGTGAAGCTCGTGCGGAACTTGTAGATGAGGAGCATCACCACGAGCGTGCACACGGCTACCGCGTGGATGATGCGCAGCACGAACTCCGGGTCCACGTCCATGGTGCGCCGTTCGTTCACGCGGAAGAAGTACAGGACCGTGAGCGGCACGAGCATGACCAGCGGCACCGCGATCGTGGTGCCGGCCACGTCCATGCGCGGGATCAGGTTCTCGTAGAGCTGGAAGATGTGCCGCGGCGGCGCCCCGCCGTAGCGCACGTAGAACGCGACCGCGATCCCGAAGCAGAACAGAACCGAGTCGAACACGAGCCGCACCAGCCGTTCGTACAGCCCGCCCGCGTCCGCGGCCAGCGTGCGCTCCCACACCGCGTCGTCGCGGCCGGATCCGAACCGCAGGAATCCGCACACCACGGCGACCTGGGTGAGCACGAAGCTGTAGGCCAGGCTCGCCAGGGGCACGCGCGCGCGCAGCCGCTCGGCCAGGAACCCCACGAGCGCGCCCGCGTACGCGAGGCCCTGGACGAGCAGGCCGGCGTTGTACGCCGCGGTCGCGGTCGCGTCGTCGCGCATCTGTGCGTGGCGCAACAGAAAGTAGTTCGACCAGAAGAGCACCACCAGGGCCAGGGGGCCCAGCAGGCGCAGCACCTTGTGCGAGAGGTACTGGAAGGTGAGCCGATTGAACAGCGGCGCGGCCATGCGCATGGGATGGCGCAGGATCTGGAAGTTGCCCGCCAGGGTCCGGGACTTGCGCACGAACTCGCGCTCCCACGAGTCGCCGGCCCGGTCGAACACGAGCGCGTCCTCCTCCAGGACCACTCGGTACCCCTGGCGCACGATCTGGAAGGGAAGCACCATGTCGTCGACCACGGTGCGCGCGGGCAGGCCCCGCCACAGCGCGCGGCGGAACGCCAACAGCGCCCCCGTGGCCCCGACCGTGGAGTGGATGCCGCTTTCGGCCTTGCGGATGCGCTTCTCGTACCGCCAGTACAGGCCCACGCCGCGGCCCATGCCGCCGTGCGCGGGCGGCTGGAGCACGAGCTCGCCGCTCGCCGCGCCGACCTGCGGGTCCGCGAAGTCGGCCGCCAGTGCGCGCAGCGCGTCCGGGGCCAGGCGCTGGCGCGCGTCGACCAGGACCACGATGTCCGTCTCGCATTGCGGCACCTCGTCGTTGAGCACCATGGCCTTGCCTCGGCGCACGGGGTGTTCGTGCAGGACCACGCTCCGGTCGGCATAGTCTCGCACGATCTGGGCGGTGCGGTCCGTGGCTCCGTCCGTGGCGACCACGATGCGCAGGTTCTCGGGCGGGTAGTCGAGGTCGAGCAGGTTCTCGAGCTTCGCGCCGATCGTGTGCTCCTCGTTGTACGCGGGCAAGAGCACGGTCACCGGCGGCGTGCACGGCTGCTTGCGCACCGGGCGGTACAGGATCCGCTCCAGGGCCAGGATGAGAACCGGATACCCCGCGTAGGTGTAACCCAGGAGCGCGAGCGCCCCGACGAAGAGCTGGAACGCGGTGCGTTCATCCATGATCCGGGGTCCCTCCGGTGCCCTCGCCGCTTAGCACAACCCAGGCGGTGGCGAACAGGATGCGCAGGTCCAGCCACAGGGAGTAGTTGCGCACGTAGTACAGGTTGAGCAGGCTCTTCTCGCGGAACCCGACCGCGTCGCGCCCCGAGACCTGCGCTAGGCCCGTGAGTCCGGGCTTCACGTTCAGGGTGGCGCGTTCCCAGTCCTCGTAGCGGGCCACCACGTACGGGACCACCGCGCGCGGGCCCACCAGGCTCATGTCGCCGCGCAGCACGTTCCACAGCTGCGGGATCTCGTCGATGCTCGTGCGCCGCAACAGCCGCCCGATCCGGGTGATGCGCTCGTCGTGTTGCTGGGTGAGGGCCGGGCCCTGCCAGGGCGCGTCCGCGACCATGGTGCGCAGCTTGTACAGGCGAAAGACCTGCCCGCCCTGGCCGACCCGGTCCTGGCTGAAGATGGGGAACCCCTTGGACTCGACCACAATGGCCACGCACGCGGGCAGGAGCAGAAGCGGCGCGGCGAACGCGAGCGCCACCAGGCTCACCCCGATGTCCAGGAGGCGCTTGACGACCAGGGTCCATCCGGAGATTCGGGTCTTGCGCACCTCCAGGAGGGGCAGGCGGTCGCGCAGGCCCGGGCCCACTGCGGAGAGGGTGGCGCCGTACACGTCGGCCACCACCCAGACGCGCACGTCGTGCGCGGCCGCGGCATCGAGGAGCGCAAGCATCCGGTCCCGGCCCAGTTGGCTGGCCACGAGGAGGAGCTCGTCCGCGTGCTCGCGCGCGAGCACCTCGCCCGCCTCATCCAGGCTGCCCAGCCGCCGGATCGAGGGTCGTCCGGGGCTCGGTCCGTCCGGGGCCAGGTGGCCGAGGATCGTGTAGCAGGGCGAGTGCTGGCGGCCCAGGCGCTCCAGATCGCGGGGGTCCAGCCACCCGGCGACCACCAGGCGCTGGCGCACCCGGCTCCAGCCGAACAGGGCGCTCTCCATCCGGTTGGCGCCGAAGCGCCACAGGGTGATGGCCACGGGCCCGAGCGCGAGCGCGATGGCCAGGGCCGAGAGGCTGATGCCCCAGTGCAGGCGGCTCAGCTGGGCGGTGGTGGTGCCCGCGATGTCGCTTGCGCGCAGCGCGGTCAGGTGCCCGCGCAACACCCAGGTGAGCGCGAGCACCAGGCCCGTGGCGGTCACGCATCCCATGAAGGCCTTTTCCGCGGAGCGCACGAGCAGCCGGTATGGGTCGCGCCGGTACAGGCCGCAGAAGTACAGGCCCGCCGGCACCGCGACCAGCGGAATCCAGAAGAGGTCCTGGTACGCGTCGAACGCCTCTTCGGCCAAGAGGAGCCGTCCATGCGGAAGCCCGCCCAACAGATACCCGCCCAGAAGCGCCAGGTTGAAGAGCGCGGTGTCCACCACCACGGCCAGCACGCGCGCCTTGGTCTGGGGCCGGCGGGGGATCATGCTCGGCGTCCTCTGCATGCGGTCAAGGCCGCGGCGCGCGCCCGGTCGTACGCGCGGTTGCCCAGCATCGTGCGCGCGAGGGACAGCGCGCCGTGGCGCACGCGCAAGGGAACAAGCGCCCGGCCGGGCCGGGCCAGCAGGCGCGCCAGGCGGTCCGCGTCCAGGCGTTCGGTCACGGCCAGCCGCGGGGCCACGGACTCGCCCCCTGTCCACAGCCCGGGCCGCGACCCGAAGACCTGCGTGTACCCGGCCTCGCGCGCGAGGTCGTTCAGGCGCGGGTGCCCACGTCCCCCGGGCAGGGCGAGCCAGGTGACGGGCCGGCCGGTCAGGTCCTCCAGGGCGCGGCGCGCCTCGCGCAGCTCTGCGGCCAGGGCGTGGGCCGTACAGTCGTTGAAGTAACGGTGGCGCATGCCGTGGGCGCCGATCTGCGCACCGCCGTCGGCGAGCTCGCGCGCCTCGGCGCGAGTGAGCATGTGGTCGCGTCCGAGCTGGTCCACGGTCAGGAAAAAGACCCCGGTCGCCTGCGCCCCGGCCAAGAGCGGTGCGGCCACCCGCAGGTGGCTGGCCCAACTGTCGTCAAAGGTCCACACCACGCGGCGGTCCGCGTCTCGGGCCGCGCGCAGGTGGCTGTCGAACAGCTCCGCGGGCAGGGCGTAGTCCCGGTCGTCGGGATTCAGGTCCTCGCGCGCGAACCGCCCGGCCTGGCAGAGGGCATGGTACATGAGCACGAGCGCGCCCGTCATGCCACCCCCTCCGGGTCCATGGTCGTGCCCCGCTGCATGCGCCGGTGCAGGGGGTCGAACCCGCCGCGCAGCTTGCAGGCGAGGTCCGCGACCGTGTCCTCGCCGCTCACCTCGGTGCGCCGCAGAACGAGCCGCGGGGTGTGCGCGTCGTTCGCCCCGGGCCAGACGGTGACCGCATGGTCGTACCCGGCCTCGCGCACCGCAGCCAGGACCTCGCGCGAGAGGCGGCCGAACGGATACGCGAAGCTCGCGGGCGCCTCGCCGAGGCGGTCGGCCAGGTCCGCGCGCGAGCCCACGACCTCTCGCTCCAGGGTGGCCTGGTCCGCGGCCACGAGGTCGATGTGCGTGCGGCCGTGACCGGCGAGCTCCCAGCCCTGGTCGCGCAGCTCCAGGGCCTCGTCCCAGGTCAACAGCCGACCCGCGTCGGGCTCGCCCCGGTACCGGTCGATCGTCCCGCCCGTGTCCACGAGCGCGGTGGGCAGGCACAGGGTCGCCACGGCGCCGAACTCGCGCAGCACGGGCGCGGCCTCGGTCAGGAGCTCGGCGTACCCGTCGTCAAAGGTCAGAGCCACGGCCCCGGGCTGGAGGTCGCCGCTCGCGAGCCGCTCGCAGGCCTGCGCCAGGGAGAACACGGGAATGTGGTGCCGGTGCAAGAGAAAGAGGTGCCGGGCGAGCTGTGCGGTGGACACGCTCAATCGATCGTGGACCGCGCCGTCGCGCACGCGGTGGTAGGTGAGTACGCGTAGGGTATTCGCCGGCAGCCCCCGCGTCAGGCTGGGCGCGCGCACGAGGTGCCTGCGCGTGGCCAGCCACCGCGCCGCGCGGCGGGGCAGGCGGGCGACCCGCTCGCGGGCGGGCACGCGGGCGCGCGCGGCCAGGTCCCGGTACAGGCCCTGGACGCGGTGCGTCATGGTGCGCGCGTCGAACCGGCGGGCGACCTCGGTGCGGGCGCGTTCGGCAAGCACCGGGCCCACACCCGTGCAGTCCAGGTACGCGCGGATGCCCTCGGCCAGGGCCTGGGCGTCGCCTGCGGGCACGAGCACAAGCCTGCGGCCCTCGGCGGCCACCTCCACCGTGCCGCCCACGGCCGTGGCCACCACGGGCACGCCCACGGCCATGGCCTCCAGGAGCGCGAGGCTCACCCCTTCGGTGCGCGAGGAGGACACGTAGACCGTGGCCTCGGCAAGGAGCCGGTCCACGTCCCCCCGCGCGCCCAGGAGCTCGATCGCCTCCTCGTGGCCCAGGGACCGGACGAGGTCCGCGAGCTCGTCGCGCAGCGGGCCGTCCCCGGCGATCAGGAACCGGGCCTGCACCCCCGCCTGGAGCAGCACGTTGGCCGCGCGGACAAAGGTCGCATGGTCCTTGCGCGGCTCGAGCGCGCCTACGGCCAGCACCCGGGGCGGCGTGGGGAGCGGCCCTTGCTCGCGGCGTTGGCGCGCCCAGGCTAGCCGGTCGAGCTCGATCCCGTTGCGGATGAGCACCACCTGGTCCGGGCCCAGGCCGCAGGCGCGCTCGGACCGGCGGGCGATCTGCGCGCTCACGCACACGGCCGCGTCCGTGAACGGCGCGAGCATCGCGTCCACGGCGCGGCGCGTCCAGCGCTCCAGCCCGAAGGTGCTGTGCCTGTGGATGACGCGCACGGGCGTGCGGGCCAGAACCGCGGCCAGCCGGCCGTAGGCGTTCGCGTCCCAGATGTGCGCGTGCAGGAGGTCGATCTCTTGCTCGCGCAAGAGGCGCGCCAGGCGCAGGAGCGCGCGCAGGTCCGGCCCGCGGCCCTTGCCGAGCACGGTCACGGGCACATTGCTTTGTTCGAGCTCCGCGGCCAGGGGCCCGGACTCGCAGAGGCAGCACACGCGCACCCGGTGGTCCGCGGCCTGGTCCTTGGCCAGGGTGACGACCTGGCGCTCGGCCCCGCCCGGGGCCAGGCCCCACACGAGATGGAGAACCCGGAGTCCGTGCTCGGGGGCGCTCACACCGGGCCCTCCGGTCCGTGGGTGCGAAAGAGGCCCGCGACTTGCCGCGCGTTGCGCGTCAGGTCGAAGAGGGGCTCCACGCGCGCACGCGCCGCTCGGCCCATGCGCACGCAAAGCTCAGGCTCCGCGGCCAGGCGCGCCAATGCCCGGGCAAAGGCCTCGGGCTCGGCCGCGGGCACCAGCATCCCCGCCTCGTCGTTCGGGATGACCTCACGGAGCGCGGGCAGGGCGGTCACGACCACGGGCCGCGCGCAGGCCATGGCCTCCACCACCACGTTGGGGATGCCCCAGTGGATTTCGGGCACGGCCGCGAGCGCAAAGGCGTGCGCGCCCCGGTACTGATCGGGCATGCGATCCTGGCTCACGTACCCGCAGAGGGTGACCGACGCCGTCAGGTCGAGCTCGCGCGCAAGATCCTTGATCTGTCCTTCAAGCGGGCCGCCGCCCACGATCCTGAGCCGGGCCGCCACGCCGCGGTCCAGGAGCAGGCGCAGAGCGCGAAGCAGGCGGTCGTGCCCCTTGCAGGCGAAGAGCGACCCCACGGTCACGATCCGAAAGGGCGGCCCCGGAGGCGGCGCGGAGGGGGTGTACGCCTCACGCAAGTCCAAACCGTGGTAACTTACCTGCACGCGCCGTGGGTCCAGGCCGGGCGCGAGCCCGAGCAGATAGTCCTTGTTCGCCGCGGTGCAGGTGAGCGCGAACCGGGCGCGGCGCAGCTTGTAGGCGAGGCCGGTCGTGTCCACGTAGATGTCGTGCGCGTGCCCGGTGAAGCTCCAGGGCAGCCCCGTGACCCGATGCATGACCAGGGCCATGGCCGCCGGGTGCGTGGCCCAGGTCCCATGCAGGTGCGTGCATGCCCGCCGGGCGGCCTCGCCCGCGTACGCGCAGGCCTGGGGAAAGGCCGCGAGTCCGCGCACGAGCAGCCCGCCGCTTGGCGTGCTGTGGCGCATGAGCTCGGCCAGGGCGCGGGTGCAGCGCACGGGGTGACGAAGGGCCGCGCGCGCGAATCCGGCCCATACGCGCAGGCTGCCCACAAGCGGCCAGTGCACCACGCGCTCGGCCAGGGTCCGGGCCTCGGGATGGACCACCGCGTCGCGGCACGGCTTGACGGAGAAGATCGTCACCTCGGTCCCGGCGCGGCGCACGGCAAGCATCTCGCGCGCGAGGAAGGTCTCGTCGTACCGGGGGAATTGGCTCGCCACATACCCCACGTGCGCGCGCGGCGCGGGCTCGTCCAGGCCCGCGGCCTCGGCCAGGGCGGCCAGGGTGCCCTCGGCCATGCGCTCTACGGAGAAAGATTGCGCCGCGCGGCGGCGTCCGGCCGCGCCCATGCGGCGGGCGAGCTCGGGGTTCGCGACCAGGGTCTCGATCGCGTCGGCCAGGGCGTCCGGGTCCTCGGGCGCGACGAGCCGACCGGTCTCGCCCTCGCGCACGGCCTCGGGCAGGCCCCCGACCGAGGCGGCCACCACGGGCAGGCCCCGGGCCATGGCCTCGAGCACCGCGTTGCTGAACCCCTCCGCGCGCGAGGGTGCGGCATACAACCCGATGCGCGCATAGAACGCGTCCACGTCGTCGACCCGGCCGAGGAACGTGGTCTCGCCGGCCAGGCCCTCGGCCCGGGCGAGGCGCTCGATTGCCGCTCGTTCGGGCCCTTCGCCCCCGAACACCAGGCGCACGGGTCGGCCGCGCTCGCGCACCCGGGCCGCGGCGCGCACCAGGAGGTCGTGCCCCTTCTCCGGCACGAACCGGGCGAGTATGCCGACCATATCGGGCTCCGCGCCGCGCGAAGGCGCCTCAGGGAAAGGCACGCCGTTGTAGATGCGCCGGATGGGCGGGCCGTCCTCGCCCGCGAGCTCGCGGGCGGCGGCCTCCACGGCCGCGCTGTTCGCCGTCAAGAGGTCCGCACGGCGCGAGGCCCAACACAGCAGGCGCCGCCTGCGTCCGTCCAGCCAGTGGCCCGTGTCGCGCCAGGCGAGCACGAACCGAACCTGCGGCGTGATCGCGCGAACCAGGGCCCCGGCCAGCCCGGAGCTGTACAGGTACGCGACGAGTACGGTTCTCGTGCCCGTCGCGTCCGCGGCCCCGGCCATGCAGGTGCGCCGCAGCGCGCGCAGGGCGCGCAAGCCGTGCACAGACAGGAGGCTCCTCACGTGCAGACTGCGCACCGGAACGCCCTGCGAGGTGAACTCCCGGCCGAGCCCCTGGTCGTCGGCCAGGCACACGAGGTCCACGCGCGCGCCCGCGCGCGCGAGCGCGGGCAGCAACACGCGCAGGTGCGCCGGGGTGCCCCCTCGTCCGAGGCGGTCCACGAGACAAACCACGTGCAGCCGGGAGGTATCCGTGGGCATGGCGTGTCCGCAGGTTGGCGTGCCGGCGCGGCCGCACCCCAATCCGGTCGCGTCGAGCGCTTCGTACACTGCATTGTATGGATCGATTCGAGTGAATCAAGCGCAGGGGCCGGGCGGCTGCGGACGGCGCGGGATGCGCGCAGGTTGTGGGCTTTGATTTTCCTTGACAGGTCCGGTCGCGTGCCTAGACTGGGCGGCGCACCCGCGATCCTGCGGCAAGACCGACAGGCACAAGGGGGACGGACCTGCACGAGTGCTCGGCCGAGTGTGCACGTCGCCGGGCATATGGGAGAACGGTTAGGGGAGCTTGGCCATGACCAAGAACGATATCGTACTCGACATTGCGAACAAGACGGACATGCGTCAGACCGAGGTCAAGCAGATCGTGCAGATGACTCTCGACGGCGTGATCAATACGCTGGCCACCAACGGGCGGCTGGAACTGCGCAATTTCGGCGTGTTCGAAGTCCGCGACCGCAGGCCGCGCAAGGCTCGCAACCCCCGCACCGGCGAGGAGGTGATGGTGCCCGCGTGCAAGACCGTGACCTTCAAGCCGGGCAAGCGGATGGAGGAGTGCATCGCGGACGGCAAGACCGTGGGCGAAGAGCCCCAACCGTCCATCCCGGCGCCCCAGCAACCCGCCGCTCCGCCCGTCGGACCGTAGCCGCCCTTCGGGGGCCCGGTTCCGCCCGCCCTTGTGCGCCGAGGAGGCCCCGTGCCCCAGCCTCATGAACGCGAACGCGACTCCACCGCAACCCTGGCCAAGGTGCTGGGCGTGGCGGTGGTGCTTGCCGCGCTCGGATACTTCACCTGGGCGCGGTTC
The DNA here is from genome assembly GCA_964577825.1 of uncultured Planctomycetales bacterium. Taxonomy (GTDB): domain Bacteria; phylum Planctomycetota; class SZUA-567; order SZUA-567; family JAFGNG01; genus CAZOBJ01. The sequence goes on along the minus strand of CAZOBJ010000006.1, from coordinate 49,648 downwards.
CAGGCGGGCGTGCGCCCGAAGAACCGCGCGGAGGAGCTTCTCAACCAGGGCGTGACCGCCTGTGAGCAGGGCGAGTACGACGAGGGCCTGGATCTTCTGGAGCAGGCCGCGGAGGTGGCCCGCCGTGGCCGCCAGGGCGTGGAGGACAAGGCGCGGCTGAGCCTGTTGACCGGCCTGGAGGCGGACGCCTGGATGCTCATCGGCGGATTCCGGCTCCAGCGAGTCCAGGACGAGCACCGCCAGGAGCGCGCCGAGGCGGTTCGCAAAGGCGAGGCGTATCGCATCCCCGCCGAGGGGCTCGCTCCGGCCCAAGAGGCGCTGGAGAACGCGATCGAGCTGAAGCCCTCCGCGCGCGCCTACTACCACCTGGGATTCATCTACCGAGAGAAGGGACAGGCCCTCCAGGCCATCGAGACGCTGGAAGAGGCCATCCGCCGAGAGGAGGGGTATCCGCAGGATCGCGTGAGCAACGAACTGCGCGCGCGCATGCACAACGACCTGGGCGAGGCCTATGCGCACGCGCGCCAGCCCGCCCAGGCGCGCAAACACTTCGAGAACGCGGTCATGCTCGACCGGGACCTTGCCAGCGCCCAGTACAATCTGGGCCTCGCGTATCATGCCATGAGCGAGCGCCCGGACGGCGACCGGTTCCGCAACCGTGCCGCACGCCACCTGCGCAGGTACCTGGAACTCACCGAGGACCGCAAGGGCCGTGCGCCCGAGCGCGAGGTCGCCCGCGACCTGCTCAAAGACCTTCCGGCCCCGGCGGAACCGTAGCGGCCTGCCGCCGGCCGTCAGTCGCCTGCCAAGACTTGCTGATACAGCTCCAGGTGCGCTCGGGCCCAGGCCCGGGCCGTGTACCGTGCGCACACGAGCTCGCGCGCGCGCCGGCCCTCGCGCTCGCGCAGGCGCGCGTCCCCGAGATACGCGCAGATCGCGCCGGCCAGGGCCTCCACGTCGCCGACCGGGGCCAGGCTGCCGGTGTGTCCGGGCGCCACGAGCGCGCGCGCGCCCGCCGTGCCCGTGGCCACCACGGGCAGACCGCAGGCCATGGCCTCCAGGATCGCGTAGGGCATGCCCTCCCAGCGGCTCGTGAGCGCGAACACGTCCAGGCCGTGATACAGGGCCTGCACGTCCTCGCGCGGGCCCAGGAACCGCACCTGGTCGCCGAAGCGCATGGCGCGCGCCTGGGCGCGCAGCTCGCCCTCCAGCGGACCCGAGCCCGCGATCAGGAACCGGGCGTAGGGGAAGGCGCGACGCGTGGCCGCTGCCGCGCGCAGGAATACGTCCACGCCCTTTTGCGCGTCGAGCCGAGACAGCGTGCCCACCACCCGGGTCTGAGGGTTGAACCCGTATTCCTGGCGGATGCGCGCCCGCTGTGCGGGGCTGGGCGGGGCGAAGCGGTCGGTCTCCACGCCGTTGGGGATGCACGCGATCCGCGCCTCGGGCACGCCAAGCGCGCGCGCGGCGTGCACCTGTTCCTCGTGCAGCGCCACAAGCGCGCTCGTCCACCGGGCGGCCACGCGCTCGAGCACCGCGTACAGGCCCTTGCGCGCGCCGCGCGCCCAGTGCGTGGCGTACACGTGCGGCGTGTGCACCGCCGGGAGGCCGCAGGCGTGCGCGGCCCGCCGGCCCAGGAACCCGGCCTTGCTCGCGTGCGTGTGCACAAGGTCCGGACGGACCGCGCGCACCACGCGCACGAGCGCACGATACGCGGCTGCGTCGCGCCCGGGGCGGATGGACCGGCCCATGGGCACCACGTGCACGCGCTCGGGGCCCAGAAGCGCGCGCAGGGCGCCGGGGAATTCGGGATTGCGCGTGGGGCTCACCGCGGCGTGCAGGTCCACGCCCAGGCCGGGCAGGGTGCGCGCGGCGATCTCCAGGTGGCGGGCCGTGCCCCCGCGGGTGGCCTCCAGGCAGTGGAGCACGCGCACGGGTCGCATGTCTGGGTCCTCGAACCGGCTACCGGCCCGCGCGGCGCGCGGCCAGGCGCGCGCGGATCCAGCGCACCGCCTCGCGCCACTCGGCCGGGCAAAGCACACGCAGCGCGGCGAGGTACACCGCCCCGCCCGCGACCGACCCCGACGCGAGGCAGGGCACCACGGCCGCCGCGACCTCGGCGACGGTCTGGCCGGCATACACGTCGGTCACGGCCTCGCACCCCTTGCGGGCCAGGTACGCGGCGCCCCCGGTCGCGAGCCCGGCCGCGGCCATGCGCAGGGCGAAGGAGCCCGCGTGCGCGCCGTCGAGGTCCGGCAGGAACCGGCGCAGGAGCACGCCCAGGCTCACGGTCTTCAGCGTCCGGCTGAGCGCATACGCGAGCGCCACCGCGGCTACGGCCGCCGCGCCCGTGAGCCCGTACGCGACCACGCCCAGCCAGCTGAGGACCATGCTCAGCGTACTGAACACGAGCCCCAGCACGATGGGCGTGACCATGCGCCGATGGCTGAAAAAGGTCTGCATGAACACGTACTCGAGCGTGAAGAAGGGCAGGACCAGGGTGTAGCACGCATTGGCCGTGGCCGCCAGGCGCGCGGCCTCCAGGTCGAACTGCCCGCCCTGGAAGATGAGCCGCGCCAAGGGGAGCGAGAGCGCGACCACGAGCGCGGTCACCGGGACGACCAGCACCCACAGAATCTGCCCGCTGCGGGTCACCAGGCGCGCCATCTCGCCGCGCTCCTCGCGGTCCACGAGCTCGCAGAAGAACGGGTACATGGCGATGCTCACCGAGTAGGGCACCAGGTACCCGATCGCGTTGAAGATCTTGCGGCCGAACTCGTTGTAGGCCACCAGGCCCGCCTCGTGCGTGTGCGAGAGGACCCAGATGTTGTTGAACACGTCGCGCACCTTGCCGAAGAGAATCCCCAAAAGAAGCGGCGCCACCAGGAACGCGAACCGCCGCCAGGCCCGGGTGCGCAGATTCAGGTTGGGCCGCAACTGCCAGAGCTCGCGGCGCAGACCCAACAAGTGCGTGGCCACCTTGGCGAATCCGCCCACGAGCACGCCCGCGATCAGGCAGTCGGTCAGCGACCCGCCCGTGGCCACGCTCGCGAGCACGCCCGCGATGATGGCGAACTTGACCACGGAGTCGCCGAACGCAGCCAGGAAGAAGCGCTTGTACCCGTTGAGCACGAGGTAGGTGGTCGACCCGACCGACAGGCCGAAGAGCGCGGGGATCATGCCGCGGACCATGCGCGGCGCGCGCTGCATGTACGCGGCCAGGGCCTCGGGGTCGTCCCAGTCCGAGAAGAGCCGCACCACGGTCTCGGGGAACGCGGCCACGAGGCTCACCACCACGGCGATGACCAGGACCTGCACGGTGATGACGCTGCTGGCGAACCGCCAGGCGTCGCGCTCGCTCTTCTTGTCAAAGGCCTCCATGAACACGGGCAGGAACGCGGGCCCGAGCCCTTCCTCGCCGATCAGGTAAAAGGTCCACAGCACCCCGACGAACGAGAAGATGAAGAGGTCCAGGGTCACGGGATCGCAGTAGTGGCCCAGGGCCTTGAACTGGACGAGGCCTGCGAACTTGAAGATGACGTGCGCGAGCATCACCACAAGCGACGCGCGCAGGATGCGCTGTCCCACGTTCATGGGGTGTCGTCCGTGGGCGGCTCGCCGAGCACGGGCATGGGCCGGTCCGCCCGGCGCGGATACACGGGTTGCAGGGCGTGCAGGTCGTCACCTGCGGGCCGGTCGCGCAGGGCCCGCCATCCGAGCTCGGCCACGGCCTGGGCCGAGGGCCCAGCCGGGTCGGGCAAGCCCTCGATGTGCGTATGCGTGCGCAGCTCGTCCGGGTCCAGGGTCTCGCCCGGATTGCCCACGAGTTTGGCGCCCGGCTCGAGCGCGGCAAGTTGTTCGGAGAGGACTTCGGGGCTGAGGGCCTGCACCGGGCCGCGGCGCTCGATACGCTGCGCAGAGCAGTCGTACACCGCGGCGTAGACCTCGGCCCGGCGCGCGCGCAGCACCGCGGCCACGACCCGGGCCCGGTCGCGCGCCTCCCAGGCCAGGGCGTCGAGGCTTGTCACCCCCACGATCGGCAAGCTCCGCGCCCAGGCCAGGGTCTTGGCCGTCATCACGCCCACGCGCAGCCCGGTAAACGACCCCGGACCCGTGTCCGCGGCGATTCCGGCGAGGTCCTGGAGTCCCACACCGGCATGGTCCAGACAGTCGGTGACCGCGGGCAGGAGGCCCCGTCCGCCGCGCAACTGCGCAGCCAGGGCGCGCACCGCCCGCACCGCGCCCCGGCCGTCGATCAGGGCCACGCCACCGGGCTCGGCCGCGGTCGTGAGCGCCAGGACGTACCCGGCCTGCGTGCTCATGCGGCCTCCTCCGGGGGCAGGGCGGGCGGCTTCAAGGAGAGAGGACCACCCAGCCCGCCCGCAGGCGGCTGGGACGGGCTACTCTTCGGCGTTGTCCGTGGCGTCTGCGTCGAGAAAGCCCCAGATCGTGTCGCCCCCTCCGCCGGGGCCCTCGCGCTCGATCTGCTCGCGGCAGGCCGCGCACAGGGTAGCGAAGGGCTTGGCCTTGAGTCGCGAGGCGCTGATGGCCCCGCCGCAGCCCTCGCAGACCCCGTAGGTCTTGTTGTCGATCTTGTCCAGGGCCGCCTGGATCTCCTGGAGGTCCTTGTGGCCGGTGGCCGCCACCTCGTAGCTCACGGACCCGTCGTACACGTCGCTGGCCCGGTCGGCCGCGTCGGTGCGCACCACGCTCGTGCGCGACAGCGAGTCGCCGACCTCGTGGCGGATCTCGGAAAGGATGTTGTCGCGCTTCTCCTGCAGCTGTCCGCGCAGTTCGCGCAGCTCCTTGGCCGTGAGCTTGGGCGGCGGGGCCTCGGCGCGCGCGCCGGAAGCGGCCTGGCCCTGGGGCTTCTCAATGCGCACGCCGGGCGGGACCTCGCGCCTGCGCGCCTTGGGTGCGCCGGTGATGGCGAACTTGCTCTTCTTGCGCGGCGCGGTGGTGCGCTTCTTTGCCGGAGCCTTGGCCGTGCGCTTGGGCGTCTTCTTGGCGCGCTTCTTGGCGGCTCGCTTCGTGGGCTTCTTGGCGGTCCTCTTCGCCGTCTTCTTCGCGGCCCTCTTGGCGGGCTTCTTGGCCGCCTTCTTCTTCGCCTTTGCGGTTCCCTTGCGCACGGTCTTCTTGCGGGCCGGCTTGCGCTTGGCGGCCTTCTTCTTCGGAGACGCCTTCTTCGCCGCGCGCCGCTTGCCGGACGCGGGCTTGCGCGCCGGGCGCTTCTTCGCGCTGGACTTCTTTGCGGAGGTCCTCTTGTCGCGGGCCTTCGCTGCCATGTAGCCGGTCTCCTTCCGTGACGTTGTGCCCGTCACTCGAGCAGGGACGGGTCGGTGTAATCCTTCTCCAGCATGTCCACGAACTCGCCCGGCACGACCACCACGACCTTGCTGCCGGGAACGCGGGCGTATCGGGCCTCCTCGCCGTGGTGTTTGGCAGGCCCGCCGATCGCCAGCGTGAACGTTGAGGTCTGTTGCCGCTGCGCCTGTTCGGGCGAAGCGTATTCCAATACCACACGCAGCCGGGGAGGGTCAAGGCCAAATCGGGCCAGATCCCCGGCGGCGGGCGCGGCCACGGCCACGGCCTTCAGGCCCCCGAACCCCTGTTGGCTCAGCGGCCCGGTGTAGAAGGCCCAGTTGTCCACGGGCAGGGTCTTGGGCAGGACCATCTGCCACGAGTCGCCGCGCGCGCGCCGGTACCGGGTCTCCGTGCCGTTCCGAAAGACGCTCAGGCGCACCGGGTGCTTGGGGTGGACCGCGCACAGCCGCCGCTCATGGAACTGGGGCCAGGGCTGCGAGAGGACCGCGACGTCCCGCGCGGAGAGGGTGAACACGGCCGACCGCGCGCCCGTCGCGGCAAAGCGGGTGCCCCGGTCCGTGCGCGCGCCCACGCGCAGGACCGCCGCCTCGGTGCCCGTCTCGTCGAACACGCGCGCGACCAGGAACGGGTCGTCCAGCTCGTGCGCGGATGCCTGCGCCTCGGGGGCGAAGTCCTGCGCCTCCAGGTCGCGCAGGGTGCGAACGAGCGCGGTGAGGACCTGCCGGTCCACAGGGAATCGCTCGGGCGCGGTGGCCTGCCAGTGCATGGCGCCGTGGACCAGGCGCACCCGCTGGCCGGGATGTTCGAGGCGGATTTCGCTGATGCGCTCCACCAGGTACCCGAGCCGATCCTCGGGCTTGGTGCGCGCGCGCAGCGCCTCGGGCAGGTCCAGGGACGCGAGCAAGTCGAGCCGGTGGCGGCGGTACTGGTCCACCGGACGGCGGGCCAGGACCGATCGCAATCGGTCGGGCACTGCGAAGAGGACGTCTCGGTCGACCACCCAGGCGCGACCGTGCTCCTGGCCGGGCTCGGGCGGGGCGAGCCGCACCTGTGCCGCGGCCTCGGGGAGCTCCGCGCGCACGAGCACCGTGCCCTCGGTCTCCTCGGGGAGGCGCGCCTGTGGGCCCTGGGCGATGACGCCGGTCGCGCGCAGGGTGGCGCAGCGGCGCAGGAGCTTGTCCACCCGGGGCGCGTCCGCGGGCCAGGCCACCGGCGCGCGGAGCGTCCAGCCCTTGGCCCCGCGGCGCAGGAGCACGGTGCCGCCGGGCACGCCCTCCAGGGTGAGGGCCTGGGCCTGTTCCAGGCCGCGAGGGAAGAGTTGCAGGCTCCGGTACGCCGCGGCCGGGCGCAACGCCGCGCGGGCGAGCTCCGGGTCCAGGGCGTAGACGCGGTCCGGCGCCTCCGATACGCGGGCGAATACAGTATCCTCGTCCTCGGCCTGCGCGAAGTCTACGGAGACCTCCTGTTCGGACGTGCGCAAGATCAGGGTCGCCTCGGGCGCGTCGAAGGCGGGTGTGTCGACCGCAGGCACGGGCTCGCCGCGGCCGTACTCGACCAGGGCGGCGAGCTCCTCGATCACCCCCTGGCTGGCCAGGTCCCGGAAGGGCGCGTCCACCCACCAGGTTCCGTCCTTGTCCCGGCGGCAAGACACCTCCCCGGCGCCCGGTACCCTGCGGATGAAGGAGACGACCTCGCGCATGCGCACGGGCACGAGCCGTTCCTGCCGGGCGGCCTGTGCGCGCGCGTGGGTGCGGTACACGGCCACCCCGGCGCTCACCGCGGTGAGCGCAAGGCCTGCGGCCAGGAGTGTGAGTGCGGTTCGCCAGCGCATGAACTCTCCCCGGGCTACTGTCGCCGCCGCCACCACACGAGCGCGCCGACGAGCAGATAGATCTGCGGCACGCCCACCACCGCCGTCCAGAAGACCGTCCGCCGCCGCAGGGCGGTGTACTCCAGCCGCCGGCTGCGGTCCGCACGCGAGGGAATGGACAAGGTGTCCTTCCGATCAAGCAGCCACTGCACCGCGGAGACGAGAAACACGCGGTTGTGCGCCTTGTCGATGTCCGGGTTGCCCGCCAGGTCCGCATCGCCCACGACCACGATCCGGGCGCCCTTTGGCCCCTGGAGCGCGGCCGCGCAGGGGAACGAGCCCCGCCGGGTGCGCGGCTTCTCGTCGCCGGACCGTTGCAGGGTCACGGAGATCGCGCTCGGCCCCGTGGCCAACAGATACGAGAGGTTCCAGTCCTCGGACACGCCCGGGGCGCTGCGCACGCCCACGGACTGGGCCGCGCGCAGGTAGCAGACGAGCCCCCCTTCGAGCCGGGTGATCGGGTGCTCGGTGCTGCCCTCCGCGAGCACGATGCCCTGGCGTCCGCCGACCGCGTTGCGCGGATCGTAGACAAGGTCCTGCTGCAGAAGCGCGCCGTAGCGGGCCAAAACCTTGTCCAGCCCGTACGAGAGCCCGGGCGCGGGCGGCGGGTCCACGAGGAACAAGGCCCGTCCGCCGTTGTCCAGGTACGCGCGCAGGGCCGTGCGCTCGGGCGTGCCGAAGGGTCGGGACGGACCGGCCAGGACCAGCATGTCGCAGTCGGCGGGAATCTCGGTCTCCGGCACCAGGCCCAGGCGGTGAACCTCGCACCCGTTGCGGCGCAGCTCCCGCGCGAACGCGCCCATGCTCCGGTCGGCGTGCACGTGGCTGAAGGCGTTGTACTCGCCGTGTTCCTCGGTCACGTACACGTGCGGGGTGCGGGTGGTGCGCAGTTGCTGGATCGCGTTGGTGAACGCGAGCTCGCCGCGGAACACCCGGTTGCTGCGCCCGCGCAGGTCGCGCTGCTCGTGGGCCACGTACACCCAGGGGACCACGGTGCGGCGTCCGCGGTGCTCCACGAGCGCGAACTCCGCGAGCCGCTCGAGGTCCAGGCCCTTTTCTCTGGCCACGCGCGCCGCGCGCTCAAGCGAAGCGTCCGGGTCCAGGTAGGTGACGAGCACCTGGGACGAGCGGGCGGTGTACTCCTCCAGCAGGCCGCGGGTGCGCTTGAGCAGCGGATATCCGTCGTACCGGTCCTGGCTGCTGTAGAACACGGTGATGTGCACGGGCTCATCGAGCGCGTCGAGTACGCGCTCGGTCTGCGGGCTGAGCGCGTGCAGGCGCGCTTCGCTTACGTCCTGGCGCCAGGCGAACCATCCGGCGAGTACGTTCGCGTTCACAAGCACGAGGAGCGCGCCCGTCGCCCCCACCAGGGTGGCGGGCAGGCGGGTCTGCGCCGCGAGCCGGCGCACGCGCGCGGCCATCGCGCGCCGCAAGAGAAGAAGCGTTGTCAGGCCCCCGGCCATGGCCACCGCGGCGGGTGCGACGATCCAGACGAGAACCGGCCACGCCGCCGCGCGCCACACCTGCGGCACCTGCGCCAGGGAGAGCCCCGTCACATGCAGGACCGCGACCAGGAAGAGGAGCGCCTCGCCGCCCACCACGGCGGCCACGAGCGCCGCGAACGGGCGCCGCGGGCCCGGTCCGCGCAGCCCGGCCCCGAGCGCCGCGCCCGCGCGCAGCACCGCCCCGGCCAGGAACAGGAAGAACCCGGTTACGCTCAGGAAGTACAGGGCGTCCGCGCTGTCCACCACGCCCTTGGTGAACGAGGTGTCCAGGTGCCCCTTGAAGCTGAGCCCCTGCCAGATCCGGCCCAGGACGGTCGCCTCGTCGCCGAGGTGCCACACGAGCCACAAAACGAGCGAGACCGCGGTCGCGCTCATGGCCGCGGCCACCTGGCTGCGGGTGCAGCTCGAGGCGAAGAGCCCGATCGAGGTGTAGGCCGCGCCCAGCAGCGCGAGCCCGGCCAGGCTGGCGAGCGTCTCGCCGCCGTCCAGGTCGCCCATCCACATCAGAAGCGCCGCATACACCGCGCACGGCGCGAGCATCCCCAGGAAGAACAAGAACCCCGCGCCGAACTTGGCGAGCACCACCTCCCGGATGCGCACGGGCGCGGTGAGCAGGAGCTCGATCGTGCCGCTGCGCCGCTCCTCGGCCACCAGCCGCATGGTCAACAGGGGCACGAAGAAGATGCCCAGGAACTTGATGTAGATGGCCACCGGCTCGAAGCTCGCCACCGGGTTCTCCAGCGGCGCGAGATAGAAGACGAGCGAGGTGATGAACACAAACAGGGTGGCCACGATGTAGGTGACCGGCGCCACGGCGATGGACAGGCACTCCCGGCGCATCTGGGCGCTCACGAAGAGGCCCACGATCGGCGCGAGCACAAGCGCTCGCACCACGAGGAACACCACCCAGGCCGCGGACAGGAACGGGAACGCCCGCAGAGTCAGAATCCGCACCATCAGGTCGCCGAGGCCCGCAGGTTCGATCACGACACGCCCTCGCGCTGCGAAGCGGCGGTCAGGTCCGCGAAGATGTCCTCCAGGCGCACGGGCTCGAGCCGCAGCTCGCACAGGGTCCAGCCCTGCTGGGCGCACAGGCCGGGCACGGCTTGGCGGGCCTGTTCGGTCCGGTCGACGGACAGCCGCCACCGCCGCGCCTCGTCCGTGCCCGCGACCTCGTCGGCCGCGCGCACGCCCGAGAGGCCCGTGAGCGCCTCGGCCACCCGGGCCCCCTGCGGCGCGCCCACGGCCACGAGCAGGGCCCGCGGGCCGGGCCGGCGCGCGCACAGGGCCTGGGGACTGTCCACGGCCACGAGACGGCCCTCGTGGATGATCACCACCTCCTGGCACATGAGCTCCGCGTCATGCAGGATGTGCGTGGACAGGAGCACGGTATGGTCGCGCCCGAGCTCGGTTACGAGCGCCCGGGTCTCGCGGGCCTGGTGCGGGTCGAGCCCGGCGGTGGGCTCGTCGAGCACGAGCAGGGGCGCGTCCACGAGCAGGCACTCGGCGAGCCCGGTGCGCTGCCGGTAGCCGCGCGAGAGCTGGCCGATGATCCGGTCCGCCACCTCGCGCAGCCCGGCGCGGTCGATTGCGCGGGCCACGGCGTCGCGCGCCGCGGAGCGGGCGAGCCCCTTGAGCCGGGCCCGGTAGGCCAGGAACTCGGTGACCCGAAGCTCCGGATGCAGAGGCGTGGTCTCGGGCAGGTATCCCACCCGGCGCTTCACGGCCAGGGGGTCGGCCTCCACGTCGTACCCGCACACGCGCGCGCGGCCCGCGGTCGGGGTCAGGAACCCGGTGAGGATGCGCATGAGCGTGGTCTTGCCCGCGCCGTTGACGCCCAGCAACCCCACCACGCCCCCTGCGGACACGTGGAGGTTCAGGTCCACGAGCGCGGGCCGGGGCCCGTAGGACTTGGAGAGATGTTCGACGTCGATCATACCTTTACTTCTCTGCCTGGGCGTCGCCTGGGTTTTGTGGCCGATCCATGGTACGCAACCGGCCGGTCCGTTTCAACGGAGAGCGGAAACGGATTCTGCGTCTTCGGCCCTAGTCCAGGGTCACGGCCACAGGCGCGTGGTCGGAGCCGGTCACGTCTCCGAGGATGTCCGCGCGCGCGAGACCGGCGCGCAGTTGGGGCGACACGCACACGTAGTCGATGCGCCATCCGTGGTTGGCCGACCGGGCCTTGCCCCAGTAGCTCCACCAGGTGTAGTGGCCGCCCTGCGTCGTAAACTGGCGAAACGTGTCCAGGAATCCCTCGGCGAGCAGAGCGTCGAACCCGGCGCGCTCTTCGTCCGTGAACCCGGCGTTGCCGCGGTTGCCGTCCGGGTCGGCGAGGTCGATCTCCTGGTGGGCGACGTTCAGGTCCCCGCAGAACACCACGGGCTTGCGCGCTGCGAGCTCGCACACGTGCGCGCGGAAGGCCGGGTCCCAGGTGCGCGCGCGGTACGCGAGCCGCGCGAGCGTGCGGCCCACGTTCGGGGTGTACACGGTGACCAGGGCGAACCGCGGATAGTCCAGGGTGAGCACCCGGCCCTCGGTATCCGGCGCCCGTTCGCCCAGGCCCCGGTCGACCGCAAGCGGGGCGGTTTTGGTGAAGACCGCGGTGCCCGCATACCCCTTGCGCCGGGCCGGGTGCCAATGCGCGGCGTAGCCGGGCAGGTCGATGGCGACCTGGTCCGGGGTGGCGCGCACCTCCTGAAGGCACAGGATGTCCGGATTCTCGGCGGCCACGAAGTCCAGGAACCCCTTGCGCAGGGCCGCGCGCAGGCCGTTCACGTTCCAGGACACGATGCGAGTCACTGCCGTCTCCGCGTGGTGAGCTCTTGGGCCAATCGCAGTAGAGCCCTGTGCGCGCGCACGCCATGGCGCGCCATGCCCCCTGTGGGCGGGAGTCCGCACTTACTGTCGCGCGCGGGTGCGCGTTCCTGCGCGCGTATTGTAGGGAATGCGGCCTGCCGGGGAAGGCGGCGCGCGGGCCGTCTAGGCCAAGGCGCGCAGGAGCAGCCGAGACTCGCCCGCAGGGCTGAGCGCGCTTCGCTGGGCGCCAATCCAGGCCTCGCGCAGGCGGGTGACGGTGACGGCTCGGAGAAGTTGCTCGGTGCGCGCGCGCGCAAGGGGCAGGAGCCCGGAGTCCGTGCGCACGGCCCCGTCCACGGTGCGCGCGAGCCGGGGCACGTACCCCTCCGGCTTGCCGAACAGGCCGCGCACGGCCGGCAGGTCGTCGGCCACGGCCTGGGCGAGCTTGTCCCGGTCCAGGGCCAGGGTGTCGTCGTCGGCCGCGGTGATGCCGATCCGGTCCAGGGCGTTGTACACCGAGGCCGTGCCCGTCTGGCGCTGGAGAGGCCGCAGGTCTTCGCCCAGGCCGGTGAGGCGCATCTTCAGGTCCTGGAGGGCCGCGCCCAGCTGCGCGCGGTGGAACGTGATCGGCCGCCCCGGCTGCGCGGACAGGCCCGCCTCCTCGGGCTCGTCGTAGGCGGCCGGCTGCGCGGGCACGGGCGCGGTGCTCTGGTCGCGCAGGTCGATGCGAACGCGGGCCACGTGCTCCACGTCGTGCAAGAGCCCGGTCTGCGAGTCGAGAGCACGGTTGAGCGCGCGCATGGCGTTGTTGAACGTGTCCACGAGACCGCTCAGTTCCTCGGCCAGGGCCTCGGCGTCCGCGGAAACCGTCACCTCCACCGGCGAATCGGTCGCTTCGTGGAGGGTCAGGCGAACGCCGTCGATGGCCTCGTCCACCGTGTTCGTGGCCGCCTCCAGGGCCTGCCCGTCGACGGACAGGCGCGCGCGCGCGGGCGCCGTGACCTCGTGCGCGAACTGGAGGCGCCCGTCCACCGTGTCGACGAGCCCGAGCTCGGCGAGGATGCCGTCGGGATCCGTGACCTGGATTGGCTCGGGCCCGGGTTGGGCCGCGGTCAGGCGCAGCCGCCGGTCGCGCACCTCGGCACGCACCCCGTGCGCGCGCGTGCCGCCGTCGAGCCGGCCGTTGTCGTTCCGGTCCTCGGCGTAGTCCTCCGCGTCGGGGCCGTAGAAGTCCTCGGCCCGGTCCAGGGCGCCGTTGCGATTGCGGTCCTCGCCCCAGGTGATGGCCTCGGCCAGGTCCCAGAGCGTGTCCTCGGCCTCCACGGTCACGGTCGTGCCGTTGAGTGTAAAGCTGCCCGACAGACCCAGAGGGTCGTCGGTGAGGCTGCGCGCGGGGAAGTAGTCGCTCTCCACGGTGTGTGCAGTGGCGACCTGTTCTGCGCGGACCTGGTACGCGCCCACGGGCGCGGTGCGCGCGCGCAAGCTCGCCCGCACCGCGGGGGAGTCGCTGTCCACAGACGCCGCGGCCAGGGCTTCGTCCGCAGTCAATTCGTGCAGGGTCTCGGACAGCTCGCGCAGGGCCTTCTCCACCGGGCCGAGGGCCTCCAGGGTGCGGTTCAGTTCCTCGGACGCGAGTCCCCGGACCACCTCCACGCCGGTGGGGCGGTTCACGCGGCGCAGCTGCGCGCGCGCGTCGTACACGCTGCGCGCACTCGCCGCGGTGCCCGCGTGCAGGATCCGGGGCATGGGCCGCGACTGAAGGCCGTAGAGCAGGCCGCCCTGCTGGATGAATAGGCGCCGCCGGTCGCTCAAATACGCGAGTTCGCGCATCACGGTCTCGTGTGCGCCGTTGCCGTTCGTGTCGCCCGTGGTCTCGGTCTTGCCGGCCACGGGCACGGGACGCGCGGACTCGTCCAGGACCGTGTGCAGCTCGATGTTCGTGCGGGGCCGGATCACGCCTTGTTCGACGGCCTTGCGACGTTGGGCCGCGGCGTGCTGGGCCTCGAACGCGAACAGGCGCAGGAGCGCGGTGGCCAGCCGCGGATCGCCCACGTCGCCCACGCCGCTCTCGCCCAGGGGCACCTCGTACTCGAGGGGCGGCTCGAGCGACTGCGCCTCGTCGGCCGCCGGCTGGGCCCCGGCGTCCCGGGGCAGGGCGGACTGCCCGTCGGCAGACTGGGCGCGCCGGGACGAAGGAGCGGCGTTCGCGTCCGGCGCATTGACCTGCACATGCGCGCTGCGCAGTGCGCCGAGCGGATCGCGTCGATGCGTCGTGTGCGTTGGGTGGAGGCGTCCGCCCTGGGGTCGGGGCTGCGCGTTGCGGTTGGCCCTGGGGCGCGCATAGGCGCCTGCCAGGCCGAGGGCCTGCGCCAGGGCCGCGCGTCCCGCGACAGGGGCCGGCGGGGGAACTCGCATAGTGGGTCATCCTTCCGTGGATGACGTGTTGCGGCCACCGTCCGTGGCGGCCGGTTCGTTACGCGAGCACGTCGATCTGCCTGCCCAGATGCTCCTGGGGCGGCGGCGGCTCCTCGGCGCGGGCCTCTTCGCGCTCCCGATCGGTCTCCTCCGGGGGCGGGCGCCGCTGGGCCTGTTCGGCGCGGTCCAGTTGCTGGGAGGTCTGGGAGAGTTCCGAGTAGGCCGCCGGGGCCCTGGTGCCTGCATCGACCGGCTCGAGCGCCACGCCGTCTCTCCTTATGACACAGGTCCGATAACCCGGGCCGCGTTACAGCCTGTACAATCACACTATATCGTCGGTTTGCGGCCTGTCAAACGCATTGATTCCAGTTTTTGCGCGCGCGGCGCCCAGGCCCCGGACCGCGGCGGCGCGCGCGCAGGGCGGATCGCCGCAAGTCGGGCGGGCCCGGGCGCGAGTCTTTCCGAATTCCGTTGAAGGATTCCCGGCTCGTTGACCGATAACACACACAGGCTGCGCCGCAAGCCGGCGGTCACCTGGACCGGAAGCTGCGGCCAAGCCGCCTCATCGTTTGGGAGGAGAGCTGCTCATGAAGCGCTGGACCGGCCTCGCCGCCGCGGCCCTGGCATGTGCGGGCCTGTCGGGCTGCATGCTCGCGGACGCGTTCACCAAGCCCTTTGACCGGCCGGAGCCCGCGGCCGAAGAGCCCGCCGAGGCGCCCGCGCCCCGCCGCGACCCGGTGGACCCCGAAGAGAAGCGGCAGATGGGCTTCCATTACGATCCGCAGCTCTTCCAGGAGGGGGCCTACCGGCCGGACGAGCTCGAGAACATGATCACCAGCACCGGGTTCGACGGCATCTCCCAGCAGACCTTTGCCGAGGGCGGCGGCGACTACGACGTGGACGTGGACCGCACGGGCAAGCGGATGGCCTTTGCCACCACGCGCTACAGCCGCAACCCGGACATCGTGACCCAGTCGGTGGCCGGCAAGACCGTCACCCTGTACACGAGCGACCCGGCCAGCGACATGATGCCCAAGTTCAGCCCCGACGGGGACCAGATCGCCTGGTGCTCGAACCGGTACGGCAACTGGGACATCCTGGTCGCCGCGGCCGACCGCACGCCGCGCACGCGTCCACGCCAGCTCACCCGCAGCGCGGAGGACGAGATCCACCCGTCCTGGAGCCCGGACGGGCGGCTGCTCGCGTTCAGCCGGTACAGCAGCATGGACGGGATCTGGCGCATCTGGGTCCTGGACATGCAGACCCGGTTCATGAGCGCGGTCACGGAGGGGCTGTTCCCCGAGTTCCGCCCCGTGGCGGAGGCGGGCCCCGACGGGCGGATGCTCTACACGCTCGTGTACCAGAAGCACCGCGAGCGCCGGGTGCCCTGGTACGGCATCTGGACGATTCCCCTGGTCGTGGACGACAACGGGGCCGTGGAGCTGGCGGGCGCGCCGCGCGACGTGGTGTTCAGCGACCAGTGGGCGGCCATCAACCCCTGCTGGAGCCCGGACGGGCACTACATCGCGTTCGCCAGCGTGCGCAAGAGCCCGGGCGCGCAGTGGGAGGCGCGCATCTACAAGGCCGACGACATCTGGGTGGTCCACGAACAGGGCGAGGACCTCACCCAGATCACGAGCCACAGCGCCCCGGACTGGGGCCCGGCCTGGGGGCCGGACCCGGCGAACGGAAGCCGGCCGGGGCGGCTTTTCTTCCACAGCCTGCGCAACGGGCACGAGAACGTGTGGAGCCTGCAGCCCGTGGTGGCGGGCATGGTCGCGCACGCGAGCCCCATGCCTGAGGAGGCGGAGGGAGCGACCGCGCCCGACGAGGCGATGCCGGCCGAGTAGCCGGACCGTAGGGCATCTGCACCTGTGGAGACAACCATGCGCCGGACACGCGGGCGCGCGAACCTGTGGATGCGGCTTGCGGGCGTGGGCCTGGCCTGCGCGGCGCTGGCCGGGTGCGGCGAGCCGTGGCTGACGCGCTCGGCGACCCGGTCCCTGCAACCCGTGCAGTCCTATGAGGAGCGTGAGGGCGACCCCGCGGCCCTGAGCACGCTCAAGCGGGTGGCGGTGCTGCCCTTCGAGGACCTGACCGGCGACTCCTCGTTCGATGCGGACCGGTTCGCCCAATCGATGGCTGCTCAGCTGGCCGGCGAGGGCGAGCTGAAAGTCGTCTTTCCAGCCGAGGTGGCCGCCGCCGTGGAGGCGGAGAACCGGGCCATCCGGCGGCACAACGCCCAGGTGCATCGCAACGCGCTCTTGGGCGTGCGGCCCGCAAAGACCGAGGAACGCGAAGCGAGCCCCGGCGAGCCCGTGGCCAAGCCGGTTCTCGATCCCACGCACAACCGCGACGACGCCATCAAGGTCGGCCGCATGCTGGGCGTGGACGCGGTGGTCACGGGCGTGGCCACCGACTTCGACCCGTACTACCGGCCGCGCCTGACGGCCACGGTGCGCGTGGTGGCCACGGGCCGCACGGAGGCGGCCGCCCAGGCGCTCGTGGACCTGGTGCAATGGGGCGTGCCACGAGGCCTGGGCGCGCCGCCGGGGGTGCTCTGGTACCGCCAGCAGGTCTTTGACACGCGCCACGGGTCCGCAGCGCGCGAGGTGTACCTGTTCGCGCGCGACCACCACACCGAGTCGCGGCCCTATGACGCGGAGATCTACCTGCGCAGCATGGACCACTTCTACGCGTTCGTGGGCGGGTCGTTGAGCAAGGCGTTCCTGCGCGCGCGCGACCGGGCGGCCAGGGAGGCCCTGGACCGCGCCCAGGCCCAGGCGCAGCGCCGCGAGGCCGAGCGCCAGGGCGTGCTCGACCGCGTGCGCGCGCTCGTGGACCCGGGCGTGCCCTTGCCCGAAGCGGAGACCGTGGTGCGCCGCAACCTCCCCGACGCGCGCGACCACTCCTGGCGCCCGGAACTGCGCGCGGGCGCGGGTCGCGCCGACCTTCCGCAACCCCCGACCCCCTGACCCAGCCCGACCGACCTTGACACGCTGCGCACGACCGGCTAGGTGGGTGCGCACAGTGCCGCGTCCGTGCACAGGGGGAGTCCGCCATGGCCGCAACCAAGATCGCTTGCGTGGGCGCGGGCAGCCGGTACTACCGGCGCGCGCTCCCGGACCTGCTCGTCACCGAGGACCTGGCCGAGTCCGAGATCGTGCTCTATGACCTGGACGGGGAGCGCGCCGCGCGCATGCGGGCCAGGGCCGCGCGCCTGGCCGAGGATGCGGGCACCGGCATGACCGTACGCGCGGTTGCGACCCTGGATGAGGCGCTGGAGGGCGCGGACTTCGTGCTCGCGTCCATCGGCGGCAGCGGCACCGAGCCCACCGCGGGCGTGCACCAGTCGCCCATCCACAGGGCCGACCGGTTCATCCCAGCGAAGTACGGCATCTACCAGCTCACCGGCGACACGGGCGGGCCGGCGGCCCTGATGATGGGCCTGCGGTCCGTGCCCGCGTTCCTGGAGGTCTGCGCGGCCATGGAGAGGCGCTGCCCGGGCGCGGTGCTCTTCAACCACGCCAACCCCATGAGCGTCATCTGCCGCGCCGTCCGCAAGTACACGGCCGTGCAGGTGGTGGGCATCTGCCACGGCGTGCAGGAGGGCATCGCGTTCGTGGCCAAGCTGCTGGACGTGCCGCCGGAAGAGCTCTCGTGCACCTGGGTGGGCACGAACCACTACTACTGGTTCACCGCCATCCGCCTTCGCGGCGAGGACGTGTACGACCGGGTGCGCGCGGCCATGCAGGCCCGGGCCGGGGACCGCCAGCGGCTGGCCGCGGACCTGTCGCGCATCCACGGGTTCCAGACCGTGTACCCGGAGGACAACCACATCCTGGAGTTCTACCCCTTCCTCGCACAGGTGGACACCTACCCGGACCGGGGCAACGCGCCGTACTGGACCCTGCGGCGCATCGACGAGATGCATGCGGACTACTTTCCCGAAGGGCCGGTGGCCGCGTTCCCCGCCGACGCGCGCGAGAGGATGCTCGCCGCCTTTCAGGAGACGCTCGACCAGATGGCCCTGCCCGAGGCGCGCACATTCGAGGGCGAGAACACGGGGCTCGCCCTCGGGGCCATGGCCACGGGCAAGCGGCACGTGTTCGTGGCCAACCTCGCCAACCAGGGCGCGGTGCCCAACCTCCCCCTGGACGCGGAGGTGGAGGTCGAGGCGGTCACCACCTGGCGCGGCGCGCGGCCGGTGACCATGGGCCCGGCGCCGCGGGCGCTGAAGGGCATCCTGGAGAAGCGGTTCGCCTGGCAGGAGCTCGTGGCCGACGCCGCGGCCAAAGGCGACCGGGCCGCGGCGCTGCAGGCCCTGATCCTGGACGAGATGGCCATTTGGCCCGACCGCGCGCAAGAGATGCTCGACGAGCTCCTGGAGGCGTCCAGGCCGTACCTGCCGCGGTTCTTCGAGACCGGGTGAGCCGACTCGGGCGAGTTCGCGCAACGGGCCGCGCACAGGGGAATCCGGTGACTAAGCGCGAGAACCTGCTGGCCGTGCTTCGGCGCCGGGGCGGGGAGTTCATCCCGTTCGGTTTGAGTTTCACCCCGCGCATGCGCCGCGAGTTCAAGGAGCGCTACCGCCCGCGCTTGGGCCGCGAGCCGATGCTCGGCGACGTGTGCGAGACGTGCCACGAGGCCGTGGCCCTGGGCCCGAGCCGGGCCGAGCATGACTATGCGCGCTACTACGAGAATCGGACCCTCAAGCCGGGCACGGCACTCACCGCGGACGGGGTGGCGCGCGAACCCGCGGGATTCGAGCACTTCACGCATGTGGTCAGCCCGCTCGCCGGGCGCGAGCCCAGCCTGGAAGAGATCGAGATCTACCCCCTCGACGACCGCGACGCCGCGTACCGGCACGAGGCCTTTGCCGCGGATGCGGCCCGCGCGCACGAGCGAGGCATGGCGGTCGCCCTGTTCGCCGGGAACGTGTTCGAACGCGCGTGGCAAATCCGGGGCATGGAAGACCTCTTGATGGACTTCTACGAGGCGCCCGAGCTCGCGCACGCGCTGCTTGAGCGGATCACCCGGATCAACTGCGCGCTGGCCGCGGCCGCGGCGCGTGCGGGCGCGGACGTCGTGCGGTTCGGGGACGACGTGGGCACGCAGCAGGGCATGATGATCGCGCCCGAGGTCTGGCGCACGTTCCTCAAGGAGCGGCTCGCGCGGCAGTTCGCCGCGGTCAAGCAGGCCAATCCCGAGGCCCTGGTGTGGTATCACTCCGACGGCGACGTGACCGCCATCGTGCCCGAGCTCATCGAGATCGGACTGGATATCCTCAACCCCGTGCAGCCCGAGTGCATGGATATCGACGAGCTCAAGCGCCGGTACGGCGACCGCCTGTCCTTCTGGGGCGGGGTGGGCACGCAGACGACGCTTCCCTTCGGCACGCCCGACGAGGTGCGCGCCGCGGTCAAGCACCTGGTGGAGGTTGTCGGCCGCGGCGGGGGGCTGTACATCGAGCCCACGCACGTGATCGAACCGGACGTCCCCTGGCAGAACATCGAGGCGTACCTGGACGCCTGCCGCACGTACGGCCGGGCAGCTTGCCTGTGAGCGCATTGCTCGGCCAGGCAGCGAAAACGAAGAAAGCGACAGGTGTGCGAAGCAGGCCTTAGACTCCCAGGCGGATGCGCTCGGGCCGGCCCGTCTCCAAGGACCGGTGCACGGCCTCGAGGATCGCGGTCACGCGCAGGCCGTCGCGCGCGGTCACATACGGCTCGGTGTCCTGCTCGACGGCGCGCACGAACGCCCGGATGCAGGCCGGGAACGCGCCCTGCCACTCGTCGAACACCTGGTACTGGAGGAAGGTGCGCGGGCACACGAACCGGTCCGCAAGCATGGCGTCGATCGCCTCGGCGCTGCGGTCGATCTGCGTGGTGCCCCGGGTGCCCACGAGCTCCATGAAGCTGTCGGGCATGTACGGCGAGGAATTCGGGTAGATCCACGCGGCCTCGAAGGTCGCGGTGCGCCCGCCCGCAAAGGTCACCAGGGACTGGATCGCGTCGTAGGTGTCGAACCCTTGGTCGGCGAGCACGCGCTTCACGCCCCGGGCATAGGCCTCCACCGGGTCCGCGTCAAACCACCACGAGACCAGGTCCATGTCGTGGCAGGACAGGAACCACGCGGGGGTGGTTTTCGCCGACCAAGCGCGGATCATGTCCGTGGGCACGGAGATCGGGTTGTTCTTTCGCGCCGAGGCCAGCACCGGGTCGCCGAGCTCGCCGCTTGCGGCCAGCTCCTTGACCTTGTGGTAGGGCGCGAGCCACCGGTGATTGTATGCGACTTGGAGCTTGCGCCCGGTCTGCGCGACCGCGCGGCGGATCGCCTCGGCCTGCGCCTGGCGGGTGGCCAGGGGCTTCTCCACGAGCACGTGGCAACCCGCCTCCAGGGCCGCGAGCACGGGCTCGGTGTGCGCGGCGTCCGGGGTGGCGACGCTGACCGCGTCCAGGGACTCGCGTTCGAGCATGCGTCGGTAGTCCGTGTATCGGGCCGCCACGTCCAGCTCGTCGCCGAGCGCGTTCACCGCGTCCTCGCGCACGTCCGCGAGCGCGACGAGCCGGACGCTGTCCAGCATCGCGTATACGCGCGCGACCGCGCTTCCCATGATCCCGCATCCGATCACGCCCACGCGCACAGACATGGCACACCTCCTCGAACGGCCGGCGGCCCGCTCAGGCTTCCAGGAGGATGGTCACCGGCCCGTCGTTGACCAGGCGCACGTCCATGCGCGCGCCGAACACGCCCTCCGCCACGGGCACGCCCTCCACGCGCAGGGCCTCGCAGAACACGTCGCACAGCGGCCGGGCCTGTTCGGGCGGGGCCGCGGGCACGAACGAGGGGCGGTTGCCCTTGCGCGTGTCCGCGAGCAGGGTGAACTGGCTCACCGCCAGCACGCCCCCGCCCACGTCGCGCACGGACCGGTTCATCTTGCCCGCGTCGTCCTCGAACACCCGCAGGCGCGCCACCTTGCCCGCGAGCGCGCGCGCGGTCTCGTCCGTGTCCTCTCGGGCCACGCCCACGAGCACCAGGAGCCCGTGGTCGATGGCTCCGGTCACCTTGCCTTCGACCGTGACGGATGAGTCACGCACGCGCTGGATCACGAGTCGCATGTCTCTCCTCCCGTGGGACGGCGGGACAGATCAGTCGTCCTCGAACGCGTCGATCGTGACGGCGAGGTGCCGGCGCCAGTGTTCGTCGTCGGTCTCCGGAAAGTCGAGGCGCTGGTGCGCGCCGCGGCTCTCGCGCCGCAGTCGCGCGGCCCGCGCGATGACCTTGGCCACGGTGAGCATGTTCTGCACCTCGAACCCGGCGCGTGCGGTGAACTCCTCGGCGAGCACGTACCGGCCCCAGAACGCGATGGTCCGCTCGGCCTCGGCGAGCTGGTCCTCGCGGCGGTACACGCCCAGCGCGCGCCACGCGAGCGCGCGCAGACTCTGGGTGACGTCGTCCAGGTTCAGGGGCACGTGCTTGTTGCGGGTATGCGCGCGCGTGACGGGCAGCGGGAAGGCCTCCGCCGGCCCCTCAGCGGCCTGGACCGCGTGGCGGCCAGCCCGGTGGCCGAAGACCAGGCCCTCGAGCAGAGAGTTGCTCGCCAGCCGGTTCGCGCCGTGGACCCCGGTGCACGCGATCTCGCCGCAGGCGTACAGCCCGGCCACGGACGTGCGGCCCACGAGGTCCGTGCGCAACCCGCCCATCATGTAGTGCACCGCGGGCCGCACCGGGATCGTGTCCTTAGCCGTGTCGATGCCGTACTCCGCGCACAGGGAGACGATCGTGGGGAACCGCTCGCGCACCCGGTCCTGGGGCAGGTGGCGCAGGTCCAGGAGCACGTGGCTGTCGCCGGTCTCGCGCAGGGTGCGCATGATGGTTTGGCTGACCACGTCGCGCGGCGCGAGCTCGGCGAGCGGATGCTCGTCGGGCATGAACCGCTCGCCCGCCCGGGTGACGAGGTGCGCGCCTTCGCCGCGCACCGCCTCGCTGATCAAGAACCGCGGCGCGCCGGCCAGGTACAGGGTGGTCGGATGAAACTGGACGAACTCCATGTCCGCGAGCTCGGCGCCCGCGCGCAGGCCCAGGGCGTACCCGTCGCCGGTGGCGACCTCCGGGTTCGTGGTCTCGCGGTACACGCGGCCCATGCCGCCGGTGGCCAGGATCGTGGACGACGCGTCCACGCGCAACAGCCGCCCGTAGCGCGTGTCCAGGCACAAGAGCCCGTAGACCACGCCCCCGTGGTGCAGGCAGTCGACCACGAAGTGGTCTTCCAGGACCTGGATGCGCTCGTGCGCGCGCAGTGCGCGGACCAGGGTCTCGTGGATGGCCCGGCCGGTGGCGTCGCCGGCCGCGTGCAGCACGCGCCGCTCGGAGTGTCCGCCCTCCAGGGTCAGGGCCAGGGCCTCGGCCTCGCGGTCGAAGGGCACCCCGCGGGCCACGAGCTCGCGCACGCGCTCCTTGCCTTCGCTCACGAGCACGCGCACCGCGTCCTCGTCGCACAGGCCCGCGCCCGCGGACAGGGTGTCCTGTAGATGGCCCTCCCACGAGGGCTCCTGCAGGGCCGCGGCGATGCCGCCCTGGGCGTGGTAGGTGCTGCTCTCCTCCAGCCCGGCCTTGGCCAGCACCAAAACGCGCGCGTCCTGCGCGGCGGCGAGGGCAGCCGAGAGCCCGGCGATCCCCGCGCCGACCACCACGACCTCGGGCCGCAGGCTGGGAATGGCGCCCAGGTCCGTGGCGAGAAGATACCGGTGCACGCCTGCGCCTCCGCATCGCGAGTCGATTGGGCCAGCATACGGCCGCGCCGCGGCGAGGTCAACCCGGCGCGCGGCGGGTCAGGGCGTGTCGAGAGGGGCGACCCGGTCTCGGTCGAGGATTTGCTCGGCCACGTCTTCGGCGCGTTCCTTGAGCGCGGCGCGGTCCTCGGGCGCCAAGAGGCCGTGCAGCTCTTGCGCGTCCTCCAGGATGGCCCGCTCGGTAAGAGCGCCGGGGTCGATGTCCCGGTCGCGAAGCGCGGCGCGCGCCGCGTCCAGGATTCGGTCCCGCGTGCTCGGGAACTGGGCGGTCGCAGGTGGCTCGGTCGCAGGCGGCGTCTGGGTGATGTCGCCGAGCAAGGCGAAGAGCGCGGACAGGAGGAGAACGTACGCGGTCAACACCAGCGCGCGCGCGAGCCACTGGTGGAATCGCACCGAATAGATCTCAGGGAGCAGGCTGCCCGGCGGACGCATCTACCCTCCTCCCTGGCCCGGAACACTCGGTGCGCCCGTACTCGCGGTGCGTGTTCGGGCTTCCCGCGGTGCGCCTCGCTTGCAGTCAGGCGCGGGGCTCCACGGACACGACGCGCGCGCCCACGCGGCCGCTTCGCTGTAGGGCGCGGCTCACCGCCCAGGTGAGCCCGGCGCCAACGCCCAGCCCCACGGCCCCGCCGACCAACAGACCCGCGTCCGCGTACCACTGCACGCCCACGAGCGCGCCCGCCACCAGGCCGAGGAGCGGCAGACCGAATACCACGAGCGCCACGACTGCCGCATTGGGTGCGGTGAGCTCTATGTCTACGCGATCGCCGGGCTTGGCCTCGCGCAAGGGGCCGTCCGCGGGCAGGTCCAGAAACCGGTCCCCGCCCGGGCCCGCCGAGCACAGTCCGCATCTGCCGCAGGCGGAGTGGTGGCCCGCGTCCATGCGCAACGTGACGCAGGCGCCGTTGTTCTCGGCCACGGTGGCGGACTCTTGCATGGTCAGGCCTCCAGGATGTCCCGGACTTCCGCCTGCTGGCCGGCGGTGAGCGTCACCTTGCCGGCCGCGGCGTTGAGGTCCACCTGCTCGACCTTGGAGGCCGACGGGATCACCGGCCCCATGCCGGGCAGAGACAGAGTGTAGGCGAGCGCGAGCTGGCTGAGGATGAGGTCCATGCGCTCGGCCAGGGCGTTCAGCCTACGCAATCGGTCCAGGACCTCGGGCGTGGCCACGTTGCCGAGCGTGCCCTCGTCGTAGAGCCGGTCGCCCGGGCCTGCGTCCTTGGGATCGAGATACCGGCGGGTCAACAGCCCCTTGGCCAGCGGGCTGTAGGGCACGAACGCGATGTCCGCGCGCGCGCAGAACTCGAGCACGCCCGGGGCGGCCTGGCTCTCGCCCTGGAGCACGTTGAACCGGTTCTGCACCGCCGCGACGCGGCAGCGCACGGACAGCGACTCCTCCAGCGCGCGGTAGAGCTTGAGCTCGTCCACCGTGAAGTTGGACACCGCGAAATAGCGCACCATCCCCTGGCGGACCAGGTCCTCCACCGCGGCCAGGCTCTCCTCGGCCGGGGTCTCGGGGTCGAACCGATGGAAGTAGAAGAGGTCCACATAGTCGGTCTGCATCCGTTTGAGGCTCGCCTGCGCGGCGGCGAGTATGTTGGCTCGTCCCAGCCGGGAGTGGTTGGGCGTGCGCCCGTCCATGGACCCGAAGGCCTTGGTGGCCAGGACCACGTTGCGACGCTCGCTCGGGTTGGCCGCCAGCCACCGGCCGATCACGCGCTCTGCGTTGCCGCTGGCGCTGTTGTACCGGTTCGCCGTGTCCCAGAAGGTGACCCCCAGCTCCAGGGCGCGGTCCAGGATTCGGTGCGAGGTCTTCTCGTCCGTGCGCGCCTCGTCGCCCGTTTCGGGCAGGCCCATTTTCCAGGTCCCCAGGCCCACGGCCGAGCATCGAAGCCCGGTCGCGCCCAGGCGGCGGTAGGGCATGCCGCGGAACTCGTCGATGGTAAAGGGCAGTCCGTACAGGTCCGGATTCGGTTCGAGCGCACTCATACCGGCCTCCGTTTCTGTCTTTCGGCTCAGATCAGGCGCGCATTCGCATCAAGCGTCTCATCGCAAGCGAAGCAAAACACGTGCCACGGCCCGCTACCCGGCCGGCAGACCCCGCGCATCGGCCGCGGCCAGGACCATCGCGTACAGGGGCTCGTCCGGGCGCAGGCCGCAGAGCTCCCGGAGCACGTGTTCCACGCCCTCGCGTCGCAGCAGGTCCTGAAGCCTGGGCGCCGACGGGTCGCCGGGCGGGGCGAACCGCATGGCCGCGGCGATGCCCTCGGCGAGCACCTCGGGTTCGACTCCGTACTCCAGGGCCAGCAGCGCCGCGCCCACCAGCCGGTCGTGGTGTCCGAGCTTGCGCACCGGGTCGCCCCCGCACCGGGCCACGGTGTCCGCGAGCGCGCGGTTCGCGAACCGGGCGAGCAGGTCCTGGATGTGGGCCTCGTGCTGGTCGCGGGTGAACCCGTGGCGCTGCACAAGCCCTTCGCCCGCCTCCCAGGCGCCCGCGCGCACCCGGTCGCGCAGGGCCGCGTCCTCCATGACCTGGTAGATGAACCGGTACCCGCGCTCGTAGCCGAAGTAGCTCGCGAGTGCGTGCATGCAGTTGTGGCAGAAGAGCTTGCGCTCCTCGTAGGCCGTGATGTCGTCGATAAACTCGAGCCCCTGGATTTCGGGCAGGCCGTTGCGCAAGGCGCTGCGATCCACGGGCAGGATGTTGTAGGCCTCCACCCAGGCGGCCAGGGGCTCGGCCGCGCGACGCTCGGGCTCGACCACCGGGATCATGCGGCTGACCACCGTCTCCACGAGCCCGACCCGCCGGGCCAGGAACTCGTGCGCTTCCGGGTCCAGGGCCGCTCGCAGCCGCGTTTGCAGAAAGTCGGCCGCATGGAGCAGGTTCTCGCAGATGAGCACGTCCACCCCGGCCCCGCGCCGCGCCCGGCGCGCCAGGCCCGCGGCGAGCGGGTCCACGATGTGGCCGAGCGCGTTCACGCCCACGCTTGTGCCCACCAGGTCCGCTTCGTCCACCGCTGCCGCGACCGCGTCGAGGTCCCGGCCGTGGACCGCGGACACGTTCTCCACCCGGATCGTGGTCGCGCCCGGGCCCACGATGTGGATGGCGAAGCCCTGTTCGCGATTGAGCGCCTGCACGAGCTCGGGGTCCACGTCCACGTAGGTCGTGTGCCACCCCGAGGCGCTGTAGAGCTGCCCCAGGAACCCCCGGCCGATATTGCCCGCGCCGAACTGGACCACGCGCTTCATGGTCGCTCCGCGATGTGGGTGCCGCGCCTAGGCGTTCTGCGAGCCGGCGCCGCCGTCCAGGCCGAACAGGCGCGCTGCGTTCCGGCCCAGGATCTTGCGCTTGTCCTCGGCGGACAGGCGCGCGTACAGGATCGGACCCAGGCCGTACGCGGCCGAAATGGCCACGAAGTCCGTGCCCATGAGCACGCGGTCCGGGCCGATTTGGCCGACCACCCACTCGAGCACGCCGAGACTGGTCATGCACCAGCCCGAGGTGTCCAGCCACAGGTTGGGGTGGCGCTTCATCACGTCCACGGTCTCCTTGTAGGCCTCGCCCCAGTTGCCCGCATGCCCGATGATGATCTGGAGGTCCGGGTAGGTGCGCGCCGTCTCGTCGAAGACCGCGGGTCGGCAGGTGTCCGTCTGCGCTTCGCTGTGCGACAGCACCACGGATCCGTGCTTGCGCGCGAACGCAAAGCCCGGGCGGAAGCCCTCGCCGTTGACCGGGTACTTGTACATGTTCGGGTGCACCTTCACGTGACGGATGCCCGCGGCCCGGAAACAGTGTTCGAGCTGCGCCTCGGCCTGCGATGCGTCCCACGGCGCGATGCGCGTGTAGCCCACGAACCGCGAAGGATACGCGCGCAGGGCCTGGATGGTGGCCTCGTTCATGAACCGCGCGTCGGGCACGGCCGACCCGCTGCCGGAGATGCAGGCCACGTCCACGCCCAGGCGGTCCATGCCGCGGACCATGCCGTCCCGGTCCACGTCGGGATTGACCTCCTGGGGGGAGGTGGCGTGCGCGTGCGCGTCCACGACCAGGGTGTCCGCAAGCGGCCGGCCCGCGCGCACGGGCTCGACGAAGGGATCGTCGAAGGCCTTGTCCGCCACGGGGCTTGCGGCGGGCAGGCCCAGCAGGCGCGCCAGGTTGCCGCCGGCGATCTTCTCCTTGTCCTCGTCCGAGATGGCGGCCGCGGTGAGCACGGTCAGGGCCGCGCCGGGGCTCGTGTGGTTGACCTGTCCGAACAGGGTGCCGAACACAAGTCGGTCGGCTCCGAAGCGGCGCACCAGGAAGGCGAGCCGGTTGGGCCCGCACAACAGGCCCGTGCCGACGTACAGATGCTCGCGGCGGTCCATGAGCGCGTGCAGTTGCAGAGAGCCCCAGCCGACCTTGATGACCGGAAGTTCGGGGAAGGCCGCGCACAGCTCGGCGATCGTGTCCAGGCTCTCGTTGAGCAGCACCGGAATCCGCGCGCGCTCGAGCGCTTCGAGAAGCTCTCCGCAAGCCCAGACTCGCGGAGGGCCCTTGTAGGCCCCGGTCCTGGAATGGGCGAGACGCACCATGCGCACGTTGTGCGCGCGCATCATGTCCACAAGCGCCGCGGGACGCCGCTGTTCGTCCACGGTGAACGGCGCGAGCGTCCAGCAGGGATAGAGCCGCGGGTGGTCGGCGATGGCCTGCATGAGGAGTCGATTGCCCACGATCGGGTTGTGCTGCGCGGCCGCGTGCGCGACCACGGCCTCGTTGATGCCGAAGTGGTCGAGCTCGCGCACGAGCGCCCCCGCGGTGGTGTAGTCATCAGGCGGGCCCTTAACCGGAAAGGCGCTGCCCTGTCCGATTTGCGCGCTCGCATCAATGAATCGCATGGCGTACTCCGTGCGTGGGGACGGCGGCCCGCGGCTCGGGGCGGGGCCGACGCGTCGCGGTTACAGGTCCAGGGCCATGTCCACGATGTCCGCCCGTTCCTCGAACGGGATGTCGCGACAACTGGGCGCCACGAAGTGGGGTTTGCGTCCGATCTCGCGATATCCGCACTTCGCATACAGGTGCATGGCCGGGTTGGCCGCGGACACGGTCAGGTAGATGGCGCGCAGGTCCAGGTGCGCGCGGGCCTCTTGTTCGAGGAGCTCCATGAGCCGCCGGCCCGCGCCCAGGCCGCGCACCTCGCGCAACAGGTGCAGGCCCAGGGTCCCGTAGCCCTGGCCGAACTGGCCGCTCTTCGCGGACACGCTGCCCGCGCCCACGATGCGCCCGTCCCGCTCGGCGGTGATGTGCACCCCGGTGCCCAGCTCCAGCGCCTTGAGCTGCCGGGCGACCTGGTCGCAGGCGCCCGCCAGGTCGAGCTGGGGCGTAGGCAGCCACAGTTCGCCGCCGGACTCGGCCTCCTCGTACATCGCCTTGGCGCACGCAAGGACCCCGCGCACGTCGTCCCACTTGGGGTACCGGAACAGAATCCGTACGCCCTTGGCCTCGTAGGTCTCGATCTCCTGTCCGGGTCTGGGCATGTGTGGAATCCTCCTGACGGCGGTCTCGCGGACGTATGGCACGTCCTGTACATAGACGAAGTCGGCGGCGCTGTCAAATGAGGCGTCCGTCGAATGAACGAGGGCCGCCGCGGCGCGCGAGACAGGCGGCGGTCGACGCGCGGGTAGCCGTCGGCGCCGCCTGCAGGAAACGCTTGACAGCTTGCGCAACCGGCTGGTATAGGCTGTGCGGATAGCGGTTCGGTCAGAGCTGCTTGTCCGAGCGGCCGGCGCGGAAGCGACTGCGCAGCGTGCGCCCGCACCGGGGTAGGCGCCGCGCCGCGCGCGGCGGGTCCCGCTTGACCATCCTGAGGAGATCTCCATGAAGGGCACCGAGGTGATCGTGCAGGCGCTGCGCCGCGCCGGGGTCAAGGTCCTGTTCGGCTACCCGGGCGGGGCGCTGCTGCCCCTCTTCGACGCGCTGATGGACGCTCGGGACCTTCGCGTGATCCTGCCCCGGCACGAGCAGGGCGCCGGGCACATGGCCGACGGGTACGCGCGCGCCACGGGCAAGGTGGGCGTGGCCGTGGCCACCTCGGGGCCCGGGGCCACGAACCTGGTGACCGCCATCGCCACCGCGTACATGGACTCCGTCCCCCTGGTGTGCCTCACGGGCCAGGTGAAGACGTTCCTGATCGGCAACGACGCCTTCCAGGAGGCGGACATCACGGGCATCACCCGGCCGATCACCAAGCACAACTTCCTGGCCTCGAATCCCGAAGAGCTGCCGGAGATCATGACCGCGGCCTTCCACATCGCCCGAAGCGGCCGGCCCGGGCCGGTGGTCGTGGACCTGCCCGTGGACGTGACGCTGGCCGACATCAAGTCTCCGCTGCCCGACACGCCCACCCTGCCGGGATACCACCCCCGGTACGACCCGAACCCGCGCCAGATCCAGCGGGCCGCGGACCTCATCAACCGGTCCGAGCGGCCGGTCATGTACGTGGGCGGCGGGGTGATCGCCAGCGAGGCGAGCGCGCTGGTGAAGCGCATGGCCGAGCGGGCCAACCTGCCGGTGACGACCACGCTCATGGGTCTGGGCGCCTTCCCGGAGACCGACCGCAAGGCCCTGCACATGCTGGGCATGCACGGGACCGTGTACGCGAACTTCGCGGTCACGAACACGGACTGCCTGATCGCCATCGGCGCGCGGTTCGACGACCGGATCACCGGCAAGCTGTCCGCGTTCGCGCCCGAGGCCAAGATCATCCACATCGACATCGACCCCACGTCCGTGAGCAAGAACGTGAAGGTGGACATCCCCGTGGTCGGCGACGCGGCGCGGACGCTGAAACTGCTCACGCCGAAGCTCAAGAACCTGCCGCGCCAGGAGTGGTGGGACCAGATCGACCAGTGGAAGAAGCGCCACCCCCTCAAGGCGGGCGGCGGCAAGGGGGTCAAGCCGCAGTACGTGGTCGAGGAGCTGTACAAGCTCACCAAGCGGCGCAAGACCATCATCGCCACGGAGGTCGGCCAGAACCAGATGTGGGCCGCCCAGTTCTACACGTATACCAAGCCGCGCACCTGGATCAGCTCCGGCGGGCTGGGGACCATGGGCTTCGGCCTGCCCGCGGCCCTCGGCGCGCAGGTGGGCCGGCCCGACCACCTGGTCGTGGACATCGCCGGGGACGGGTCCATCCAGATGAACATCCAGGAGCTCACCACCGCCGCGGGCAACAACCTGCCCGTGAAGGTGGTCATCCTCAACAACGGGTACCTGGGCATGGTGCGCCAGTGGCAGGAGCTCTTCTACCGGCGGCGGTACTCGAGCACCCTGCTCCGGGACACGAATCCGGACTTCGTGAAGGTGGCCGAGGCGTTCGGCTGCACCGGGCTTCGGGTCGAGCGGCGCGGCGAGGTGGTTCCGGCCCTCAAGAAGATGATCGCCACCAAGGGCCCGGTGGTCCTGGACGTGGTGATCGGGGCCGAGGAGAACGTGTTCCCCATGGTGCCCGCGGGCGAGGCCATCAACCGGATGATGGGCATGACCTGACGCCCGGGAGGACGATGGTGGGCCGAATCGAGGACGAAGAGCACCTGCGCATCCTCTCCGTGGCCCACTACGTGGTCGGCCCACTTGCGGCGTTGTGGGCGTTTCCGACGGCTTTCGTGTTTGGGGTGGGTGCGGTCGTTTTCGGGTCGGGTTTGCTGTCTCTCGCATTCACGCCGGCCGACCCGCACTGGGCCGCGGGCGGAGGACTGCTGGCCGTGATCGGAGTCGGGATCCTTGCGGTGGGCATTGCGCTGCCCGTGTGCGTGGTCCTCGCGGGCTGGTTTTTGGCCCGCCATCGACACCATGGCTTCTGTCTGGGCGTGGCGGTCGTTCTGTGCGTGTTCGTCCCCGTGGGCACGGCGCTGGGGGTGCTCACCCTGGTGGTGCTGCTGCGCCCGTCGGTGAAGGCGCTCTTCGAGGCCGCGGAGCCTGCGGGCGCGCAGGCGACGTCCGCGCCGCTGTAAACAAGCGGCCCAGGAAAGGAAAAGCATGCGACACCTCATCATCGCGATGGTCCAGAACCGGCCGGGCGTGCTCGCGCGCATCGTGGGGCTGTTCGCGGCCCGGGGGTTCAACATCGAAAGCCTGGCCGTGGGCGAGACCGAAGACGAGGCCGTCAGCCGGCTGACCGTGGTCGTGGCCGGCGACGAGTCCATCGTGGAGCAGGTGCGCAAGCAACTGGGCAAGGTGGTGGACGTGCTCAAGGTCCAGGACCTGGCCGGCGAGAAGTACGTGGAGCGCGACCTCATGCTCCTGAAGGTGCACGCGCCCGCGCGCAGGCGCAGCGAGATTCTGGAGATCGCGCACGTGTTCCGCGCCAAGGTCGTGGACGTGGGCGAGCGCAACCTGGTGCTCGAGACCACGGGCCCCGAGGCCAAGATCGACGCGCTCATCCGGCTGATGCGACCCTACGGCATCAAGGAGCTCGCCCGCACCGGGCGCATCGCCATGATCCGCTCTTAGCCGGGCCCCGCCAATCGCGCGGCTCGCGAAGGTCGATCCATCCCTGAACAAGCGAACTGGGTGCGCGGGCCGCCTGCGTCAGGGCGAGGCACCGGGGGCGAGCTCTTGCTCCATGCGCTCGACGGCCCGCTCCAGGCCGCGGCGGCGTGCGTCCGAGAGCTGGGCGCGCTCGTCGGTCAGGCGCTCGTCCGCGTCCAGGGCCAGGGCCTGTCGCCAGGCGGCCAGGGCCTTGCGCGGCTCGCCCAGGCGGGCGTGGGCCTCGCCGAGGTCGGCCAGGTACTCGGGCTTGTACGGATGCAGCTCATGCGCCGTGCGCAGGGCCTGCAGGGCGCGCTCCAGCCGTGCGCGGTCCTGGGGGAAGAGGTCCAGGATGGTCCGGCCCAGGTATGCGTGGCTGGGCCCGTGCTCGGGCATACGCTCCACGGCGCGAGCCGCGTGCGCCACGGCCGCGCGGCGCACGCGCGGGTCGACCCGGGGCAGGGCGAGACGCGTGCGTGCGCGCACCTGTCCGGGCGCGAGGCCCGGACGCGGGCCCACGAGCGCGCGGGCGGCCTGCCAGGCCTGGTGCAGGTAGGTCGCGGCGAGCTGGCGCTGGAGCTCCGGATCCTGGGGAGACTCGCGGGCGAGCTCCTCGTACAGGCGGCGCGCCTTGCCCACCTGGCGTTCCTTGAGCAGGGACTCGGCGACCTCTCGGGTGATCGCCTGGCGCCAGATCGCCAGCGGCCCATACCATCCGCCCACCCCGAAGAACGCGACGAGCGCGACCACGAGCGCGCTGCTCCATGCCTCGGACGCGGGCAGGCGCAGGCGCCGCTCGCGGGTGGCCGTGCGCGTGTATAAGAGGCCCACGGCGATGAGCATCCACATGAGTGCGCTGTGCATCTGCATGTAGTAGTAGAAGTCGACGGTCAGGTGCACGAGCACCGCCACGAGCCCCGCCCGGATCAGCAGGAGCGCCGCGCGCTCGTGCTCCGGACCGAGCAGTACGCGCAGGCCCGCCACGAACGCCACCGCACCGCCCGCGGGCAACAGCACGAGGTGCGTGAGCCCGTGGACCACGAGCGGCGCGTAGCGTCCGGCGGCCCGAGCCGAGGACGGGGCCCACAGCTCCTGGTAGAAGAACTCGATGCCCAGGCCCCGGAACAGGAGATAGGTGAACCCGAGCGCGGCGATGACCACCCCGGCGCCGCACCAGCACAGGCGCTTGTGCAGGGTCGCCTGCGATTCGCCCGGCGCGGTGGGCTCGGGCGGCAGGGCGTCCTCGCGCACGGGCGCGCGCAGGAACACGACCCAGATCGCCAGCCACGCGGCCAGCAGGAACACGCCCCCGTCGGCCGCGAGCTGAATGTAGGTGTTGTGCGCGCGCTGCACCGCCCAGCCGGTGATGGGCTTGTACTGCGTGTAGTAGACCCCGTACTGGTCCAGGCCCACGCCCCGCCAGGGGTGGTCGAGCGCCATGCGGATGCCCGCGATCCAGTAGTCTCGCCGGGTGGTGAGCTTGAGCAGTTGATGGGACTGGGCTTCGAGCACGCCGCTGATCCGGGCGCGCACCGCCGGCGGCGCGCCGGGCGCGCCGCTCAAGGACCAGGTCCCGCCGAACACGCACCCCGCGAGCACCAGGCTCGCCGTCCACTTGGCCGGCCGCGCGCAGCGCAGCGGGCGCTCGCGGAAGAGAAGGCGCGCGAGGATCGGGATCTCGGCCGCCCAGGCAAGGCCCAACAGGAGCGGGCCCATCCACAAGGGGCTCGCGAGCGCGCGCAGGAGCCACGCGAGCCCGGGGCTTGCCTGCATGGCCTCGGCGGCGTGGGTGAACACAGGCGCCGGCCCCGCGCGCCAGGCCCAGGAACCGACCACCGACACCACGGCCCCGGCCGCGCTGAGCAGGAACACATAGGAGAACGCCTCGGCCCAGGGCCGCCGCGGGCGGCCGAACCGGCGCGCGAGCAGGGCGAAGGCGCCGACCTCGACCACCTTGTACGCAAGGTGGGCGCCGCGGCTTCCGGTGTAGGCCAGGGCCACGGTGGCGCCCACCGCGAGGACGGGCGCGCCCCAGCGTGCCGTCCAGGCGCGCACCTTGCCCGCGCCGCGCCGTGCGGCGAGCGCAACGAACCACAGGGGCCCGATGCCCAGCAGAATCAGGCCCGCCAGCGCGTTCGCGTATCCGTAGGGCCCGGTCACCCGGTCGCTGGCCACGCGCGTGGCCAAGCTCTGCCGTGCGGACGGGTCCTCGCCCACCGTGCGGTCCAGGATCTCCGGCTCGGCCTCCACTGCGGCGCGCAGGTACGCGAGCCCGTAGGCGCGCTGGTACACCGCGTACAGGCTGATCACGGCCACGGCCGCGAGGAACGAGGCCAACAGGAACGCGCGCCGCTCGCGCGTGCGGCCGTGATGCAGAAGGAGCAGGAAGAAGAGCGTGTCCGCGGCCCAGTGCCGCCACAGGAGTCCGGCGCGCACCACGTTCCCGCCCTGGCCGGCGGTGTGCACCGCGAGCGCGGCCAGGGCCAGGAACGCGGCCAGGGCCAGGAACGCGGCCAGGGGCAGGTCGATGGGCGCGGGCACGAGCCGCGCCTCGCGCGCGAGCACGGCCCGCACGCACCACAGAAAGGCCGCGAACCACAGGAGCACCTCGAAGAACGCGGTGCCCGGCTCCCACACGTCCAGGCCGCCGGTCATGGTGCGCTGGACGATAAGCAGCCCCAGCAGCAGCAGGAGCGCGAGGTCGAGCACGCGCACGGCGCGCTGGGCGGCCGGGGGCACGCTCACGACCGGCTCCTGCGCGCGGCGTGCTCGAGCAGGCCCACCACCACCAGGATCCCGGCGGTGTGCAACAGGACCAGCGCCCCGCCGGTGACCTCCAGGCGCACGAGCAGCACGGCCGACAGGCCCACGGTCGCGGAGAGCACGTAGATGGTGAGCACCGCTTCGCGCGTGGTCATGCCCAGGCGCACCAGCCGGTGGCTGAAGTGATTGCGGTCTCCCTGCATGAGCGGCCGGCCCCGCCGGTAGCGGATGAGCATCACGGTGGCCGTGTCGAAGATGGGAATGGCGAACACGACAAGCGGCATGACCACCGCCAGCGCCGGGCCGCCCTCGGTGCGGTACTCGCCGGCGACCGCGAGCGCGGCCAGGATGTAGCCCAGGAACAGCGCGCCCGCGTCGCCCATGAACACGCTGGCGGGCGCGAAGTTGTAGAAGAGGAACCCCGCGAGCACCCCGACGAGCACCACCAGGACCGCGGCCAGGAACATCTGTCCGGTCTGCAGGGCCACCGCGCAGAGCATGCACGCGGCGATGGCGCCCACGCCCGCGGACAGGCCGTCCATATTGTCGAGCAGGTTCATCGCGTTGGTGATGCCCACGACCCACAGCACGGTGATCAGGAGGCCGAGGACCGTGCTCTCCAGGTACAGGGTGATGCGGATCCCACAGGCCCACAGCAGGAGCGCGGCCAGGCACTGGACCGCCAGCTTGGGGCCGCTCCCCATGCCGCGGCGGTCGTCCACCAGGCCCAGCGCGAACACGAGCGCGCCTCCGCCCAGGAGCGCGGCGACCCGGCGCAGGGTCTCGCCGAGAACCAGCCCGCCCAGGTAGGGCGCGAACTGCGCGCGCACCCCCTGCATGCACGCCAGACGCTGGCCGAACACCGCCAGCAGGTAGGCGCCCACCAGCACGACGAGAAAGCTAACGAAGATGGCGATGCCGCCGCCGTAGGGAATGGGGCGGGCGTGGATCTTGCGCGCGCCCGGATGGTCCACCAGGCCCACGCGCAGGGCGAGGCGCCGGGCCAGGGGCACGAGCATCGCGCACACGAGAAGCCCGGCCGCGAACAGCCCGAAAAAAACGAGTCCCAGCGCCCCGTTCATGGTCTGCGCCGCTTTCCTGTTGCTGACGTCCGGCCGGTCAGAACGGTCCTCCCCGGCGCCACCAGGGGCTGCCCGGGGCGTCGCGGTCGCCGCGGATGTCCATGTCCTCCCAGCTCTCCGGACGATGCCAGGAGGGGGCGTCCTCCTCCTGCTTGGTCTTCTGATGGGCGCGCACGTCCCAGTACGGCTCGACTGCGAAGTCGTCCGGGGTCAACTGCGTGCGCGAGTGAGCGCGCGAACGGGACCCGGGCGCGGACCGCCACTCGATGAAGGGCGTGACGATATACCAGTGATGCAGGGCCAGGCGGCCGGTCTCCGGGTCGCGCTCCCCGAACAGATAGATGCCCTCGCCGTCGGCGTTCCCGTACAGGATGCCCTTCTTGAGCGCGCGGAAGCTCTGCAGGGCCTCCGGGTCGCTGGCCTCCTCGTCCAGGAGCAGGGGCACCGGTCGCTCGGTCACCGTGTCGAGCAGATACGGTTCGGTCTCCTTGGGGCCGCCGAGCAGGTAGCCGAACTTCCGGTCGCCTTCCGGTTCGCAGGCCGCGCAAACGAGGACCAGCAAACCGGCGAGTGTCAAGCGGATGATGCGCATGGTCTCTTCCCTCTTCGATCAGGCAGGAAAGTGCATGGTCTCCATGAACCGGGCCTGGAAGTCCGCCCGCCCGGAGAGCTCGACGTAGCGGACCTCCTGGGCGAGCGCCTCGGCCGCGGCGCGGCGCGAGACGTTCAGGAGCGCCGCACGCGCCCCGGCCAGGGCCGCGTTGCCCACGAAGGCGACCCGGTCGAGCCTCGCCTCGGGCGGGATGAGGCCGACCCGCTGCGCGCTCTGCGGGCGCAAGTAGCTCCCGAACGCGCCGGCCAGGAGCACGGTGTCGATGTCCGCCTCGGTGCACCCCGCGTGTTCGAGAAGCACCCCCACCCCGGCCGCCACCGCGCCCTTGGCCAGCTGCAGCTCGCGCAGGTCGGCCTGGGTGAGCACGACGCGCGGCCCGCCCGGCGCGGCGGCCAAGACCACGCCGGGCCCGGAGTCGCCCGTGTCCATGCGCGCGCGGACCGCAACGGGCATGGCCGCGGGCAGCTCGCTGTCGGCAAGCAGGCGGCCGGTGTCGTCCAAGAGCCCCAGGTCCAGGAACGTGGCCGCGGCGTCCAACAGGCCCGTGCCGCACATCCCGCGCGCAGGCTCCCGGTCCACGGTCTCGATGCGCAAGTCATCCGTGTCCGAGGCCACGTGCAGGATGGCGCCGCTCGCCGCGCGCATGCCGCAGGAGATGCGCGCGCCCTCGAACGCGGGGCCGGCCGCCGTGCTGCACGCGTAGGTCTGTCCGTTCGCGCGCAGGGCGATTTCGCCGTTCGTGCCGATGTCGATGTAGAGAATCGTGTGCGCGCTGCGGTGCACCTCGTGGGCGAGCAGCCCCGCCACCACGTCTCCGCCCACGTACCCGGAGATCGACGGCATGACGTACAGGCGCGCGTGGGGCGCGGTGCGCAGGCCCAGGGCGTAGGCGGGCAGGCTCGCGCCCCGGCGCTGTACGGCGACGAACGGCGTCCGGCCGATGCCTTGGGGCGAGAGGCCCAGGAACAGGTGCTGCATCGTGGTATTGCCCGCCACGACCACCTTGAAGATTCGCTCGGGCGCGGCGCCCGCGGCCTCGGCGGCCCGGGCGGCCACGTCGTTGACCGCCTCGGCGGCCAGGCCCTGGAGCTCGGCGAGCGCCTCCGGGCTCTGGGCGGCGTGCTCGATGCGGCTGATGACGTCGTCGCCGTGCACGGCCTGGGGATTGGCGCAGCTCGCCGTAGCCAGGTCCTCGCCCGTTCCCAGGTTCACGAGGTCGGCGGCCACCGTGGTCGTGCCCAGGTCCACGGCCAGGCCCAAGAGGGGCCCGCCGTCCGGGGCCTCCACATGCAAGAGCTCGTCGCCGAGCAGGACCGCCTGCACCTCCCATTCGTGGCGGCGCAGGACGTGCGGAAGCTCGCGGAGCACCGGCACCGCGGCGTTCGGACCCGCGTGCAGCCCGAGCGCGCGGCCCAGGCGCTCCAGATCCGCGGCCTGGTCGTCCAGGGACGGCGCGGGCATAGACACGCGCGCGGCGCGCAGGTTCGTCTCCAGCGGCACCTCGGTGCGGCCGAACTCGGTCAGGATCACGGTGCGCGCGGGCGCGGCCGGGACCTCGACCACCAGGTCGTCGTGCACGCGCGCCAGGCACGCGAGTCGCCAACCCGATGCGAGCTCGGCCGGAGAGAGCGGGCATTCGTGCCCGCGGGCGGGCGCGACCTCGCCTTCGAGCACGCGAATCCGGCACTTGCCGCATAGGCCCTTGCCCCCGCAGGCGGCCGGGATCTCGACGCCCAGGTGGCGGGCGGCCTCGAGCAGCGTCAGCCCGGCCGACACCGTGCCGGCGGCCTGACTGGGAAGGAAGCGTACCGTGGGCATGGACCGGGCCTTCTCGCAGCGCGGGCGGGGGCCTCAGCCCCCGGTCAGAACCTCGTACAACACGCCCGCGCCGAGGCCGCACACAAAGGCGACGGCGAAGACCGCCATGCCCTGGAGCGCGAGTTTCCACACCGGATCATCCAGCCGCCACCGTCCCTGCGGGGCCTGGCGGCGGTGGTAGTCGCGGATCGTGCGCAAGGCGGACTGGATGTCGCGCATATCCTGCTTCGGGCTCATGTGCGAAGCCCTCCGAACGCGAGAGCGGGGCGGATCGCGCAACGGGCGCGAGCGCATACGCGGGTATTATGACCGCCCCGGAGAGGCAAGTCAAGCCGGACCGGGCCGGGTTGACACGCGGCGCGGCCCTACGTACGGTTGGGCGGCCCTCGACCCGGGCCCGGCGGACCGCCGGGCCCTCTTGCGGAGTCAGGTCCATGGCCATCCGGCGGATACGACTCTCCGGGCGCGTGCTCCTGGCCGCGGTGTTTGCCGTGTCCCTGGCCGCGCGCCTGCCGTACGTGCTCACCATTCCCATGGCGCAGATCGGGCGCGCGGATGCCCGGGAGTACGACGACCTGGCTCGCGCCATCTGCACGGGCCGGGGTTTCGTGCGCCAGGACGGGCGCAACCTGTTCGGCCCGCGGCCCGCCCACGAGGCGCCCGCGGCCACGGGCCGTGCGCCCCTGTACCCGGCGTTCCTGTGCCTGCTCTACAAGGTGGGCCTGGGCTGGCGCGGGGCCGTGGTCGCGCAGGCCGTGCTGGACGCGGCGGGGGTGTGCGTGCTGGCGTGGCTGGCCGCACAGCGGTGGGGTCCGCGCGCGGGCCTGGCCGCGGGCCTGTTCGGCGCGGCCAGCCCATACCTCATCTACCACACCGGATGGCTGATGACCGAGACCCTGTCCACGTTCCTGGTCGTGGCGAGCCTGTGGTTTTGGCACCGGTCGCTGCAGCGGCCGCACGTCATGGGCGCGGCGGTGCTGGGCGTTTGCCTGGGCGCGGCCGGCATGACTCGGCCCACGCTGCTTGTGGTGGGCATGGCCTTCGCCCTCGTGTGGACGGTGCGCGCGCTGTGGGGGCGTCGGCGCGAGCTCGCGCTCGTGGCGGGGATGCTCGCGGCCGCGTTCGTGACCCTTACGCCGTGGATGGAGTACAACCGCCGGACCCTGGGTGTGTTCCTTCCCACCACCACGGCGGCCCAGTACAACGTGTACTGGGGGTGGAACCCATGGCTGTTGACGATGTACGAGACCGACGACCCGCACGCATACGACCGCGCCGACGAGGCCGCGCACCGGCACCGCACCGAGCTGTACGAGAAGTACAAGCACCTGCCGCCCTGGGAGCGTGCGCTCAAGTTCCAGGCTGAGGGGATGCGCTACATCCGCGAACACCCGTGGGACGCGCTGCGCCTGGGCGCGTACAAGTTCGCGCACTTCTTCCAGCCGGGGATGCGGCTCTTGCCCGCGGGGCGGATCCACTCCTCGCGGTGGAAGGTGGCCGTGAGCTGGATCTGGGGCTCGATCCTGTTCGCCGCGGCCCTGGGGGGCGCGCTGCGATGGGCCCGGCGCGACGGGGCCCTTTTCGCCGGGCTCTTCCTCATGGTGCTGGGTGCGGGGCTCATGCACGCGATGGTCTTCTCGGAGCTTCGGTACCGGATCCCGTTCGTGGAGCCCGTGGCCGTGCTGTACGCAGGCGCGCTGTTCGCGCGGGCGCCGCGGTCGGCGCGGGACGAATCCGCCGCCACCTCGAAAACGTCCGAAGAAAGTTGAGCGAAGCGCCGGGTCGCTCCATGTAGCCCGGTGCGGTCAGGGCGCGGCGCGCGAAGGCTCGGGGTTGGGGCCCGCGTCGGGCGGTCCGCCCGCCTCGGGCGCGAGCAGGGCGTCGGCGGCCGTGACCAGGGTCTGGTACGCAAAGAGCCTGGGCCACACGCGCGCGAAAGCCTGGTAGGCGTAGGTGCAGGCGCTCACCAGGCGGCTGCGGCCCGTGGACCGGAACACGAGCTCAAACGGAACGGGCGTGAACGCCTCGTCCACCACCCGGTACCCCGCGTCGGCCAAGAGCTCCCGGAACGTCACCACGGTGTACAGATGCACGTGCGTGCGGTCGAGCAGTCCGCGCTCGCCGTACTCGAACCGGCCGCAGAGAAGCGAGAGGCGCATGAGCCACAGGGCGATGTTCCCGGTGCTGGCCAGGAGCCGCCCGTCCGGGCCCAGGTACCGGCGCACCTCTGCGAGCAGACGCTGTGCGTTGCGCACGTGCTCGATCACGTCGGGCAGGAGCACGTAGTCGAACCGCCGCGGCTCGGGCAGGTCCAGGGGGCGCTCCAGGTCGCGGGGGTGGTACGCGTCGAACGCGTCCGGGTCGTCGGGCGCCTCGGCCTGGCCCACGCCGATGACCGTGCACCCCTTGTCCCGCAGGCCGCGGGCAATGGCCTCGTCGTGCCCGCGCACGTACAGGATCCGCGCGCCCGCGCGCACGCGGGCGAGGAGGCGGCTCTGGCTGCTCGTGGGATGGCGCTTGATCTCGTACCGGGGCAGGCGCTTGATCTCGTACCGGGCCTTGCGGGTGAGCCCGAGTTGGTGGAGGCGATAGTCGAGCACGGACAGCACCACGTTGAGGGCGTACAGCATGCCGTTCACGTGGCAGATTTCGTTGCCGTAGAACGTGGGCACGGGCACCTCGTGGATGGGCACGCCCAGGGCCCGGCACTGGGTGATGATCTGCGTGTCGAAGTGGAAGTCATCGGTGTTCAGGTTGTACGCGATCTGCCTGAGCACCTCGGTGGCGTAGCAGCGGTACCCGGAGTGGTACTCCGAATAGCGGGTGTGGAGCACGAAGTTCTCGAATACGGTCAGCACCCGGTTGCCCACGTACTTGTACAGGGGCATGCCGCCGCGCAGGCTGGCGCCCTTCTCCAGCATCCGGGAGCCGAAGACCACCTTGGCCCCCTGTTCGAGGGTGGGCAGCATCAGGTCCGGGAGGTACTCGGGCGGATACTGGCCGTCGCCGTGGAGCAGGATCACGAAATCGTACCCCCGGCGCAGGGCGTAGTCGTACCCGATCTTCTGGTTGCCGCCGTACCCGTAGTTGCGCCGGTTGCGGTAGATGTTGAGCTTCGGGATCCCGGCGCGGGCCTTGACCCGCTCGGCCACCGCGGCGGTGCGGTCCGTGGAGAAGTCGTCGAACACGTACACCTCTTCGAGCAGGTCCAGAATCGGCGGGGGAATGCGCGCGAGCACCGAGGCGATGGTGCTCTGCGCGTTGTACGCGACCACGAACACGGCGTACCGAGGGAACCGGTCCCCGAGCCGGGCCCGAAGGGCGAGGATGCGCTCGATCTTGTCCTGGTCGGGCGGGTAGCGGTATGCGCCGCCGGCGACCTGGGAAGATTCGCTCACAGGCTCCTCCGCGGTCTTTTGCGCGCTTCGAAAAAACGGGGCGGCCCGCGCCGGGCCGCCCCGTGTGCCGTGCGGCCGGTCGGGGGCCGTCTAGTCCGAGAACAGGCCCGAAATCAGGTCCACGAGCCACGACAGGCGGTCGCCGTAGGCCACCACCACGCCGCTGAACACGACGCTGACCATGGTCATCAGCTTGATGAGGATGTTCAGGCTCGGCCCGGAGGTGTCCTTGAACGGGTCGCCGACCGTGTCGCCGACCACGCCCGCCGCGTGCGCATCGGAACCCTTGCCCGTGAGCGGCGTGGCGCCCTCGCGGGGCTGGTCGCCGTCCATGTCCTCGGGAGCGTAGGTCTTCTCCTGCTTCTCGATGTGCTTCTTGGCGTTGTCCCAGGCCCCGCCCGCGTTGTTGAGCATGCACGCGAGCGTGAACCCGGCGGTGAGCCCGCCGACGAGGAGCCCGGTGACCCCGGCCACGCCCAGCACCACGCCCGTGAGCACCGGCACGATGATGGCCAGGAAGCTGGGCAGGATCATCTCGCGCTGGGCGCCCTTGGTGCTGATGGCCACGCACCGCGCGTAGTCGGGCGTGGCGGTGCGGTCCATGATGCCGGGGACCTCCCGGAACTGGCGGCGCACCTCCTCGACCATGGCGCCCGCGGCGCGGCCCACGGCCTTCATGGTCATCGCGCAGAACACGAAGGCCATCATCGCGCCCAGGAACACGCCGCTCAACAGCTTGGGGTTCATGACCGACAGGTCGTAGGCGCGCACGAAGTCGTACACCGAGGCCTCGGCGTAGTAGATGCCCTCCAGGGCCCGGTCGGCTACGAACCGCACGTCGCCGACCTGGTACACGTCGTTGGCGCCGCGGGCCAGCTTGCCGATCCAGATGCGCACCTCCTCCAGGTACGCGGCCAAAAGCGCCATGGCCGTGAGCGCCGCCGACCCGATGGCGAACCCCTTGCCCGTGGCCGCGGTGGTGTTGCCGAGCATATCCAGGGCGTCGGTGCGCGTGCGCACCTCGGGGTCCAGGCCGGACATCTCGGCATTGCCGCCCGCGTTGTCCGCAATGGGCCCGTACGCGTCCGTGGCCAGGGTGATGCCCAGAGTGGCCAAGAGCCCCACCGCGGCGAAGCCCACGCCGTAGAGCCCCAGGCTGAAGTCGTGGAACCCGCCCGCGAACCCGAACGCGCACAGGATGCCGGCCACGATGGTTACCACGGGCCAGCCCGCGCTGAACATGCCCACGGCCAGGCCGTCGATGATCGTGGTCGCCGGGCCCCACTTGGCCTGCTCGGCGATGCCCTGGGTGGGCGCGAACTCGTCGGAGGTGTAGTGCTCGGTGAACTGGCCGATAATCACACCCGCGGCGAGCCCGGCCACCACGGACCCGAACACGCCCCAGGTGAGGATCCCGGCCG
This sequence comes from uncultured Planctomycetales bacterium, assembly GCA_964577825.1. Classification (GTDB taxonomy): domain Bacteria; phylum Planctomycetota; class SZUA-567; order SZUA-567; family JAFGNG01; genus CAZOBJ01. Next base: position 7,338 of record CAZOBJ010000006.1, on the reverse strand, counting down.
CCGCGAGGCCCGCCACGGCCGCCACGATCAGGGCGCTGGAGACCCACACGCCCCGGCCCAGGGCCTTGAGCAGGACCTTCATGGTGGCCTGCTCCTCGCAGCGCACGAGGTAGATGCCCAGGATCGAGAGCACGATCCCGATGCCCGCGACCATCATGGGCGCGAGCACGAACCCCACGCCGCGTCCCAAGGCCGCCCCGAGCGCGGCGGTGGCCAGGATCGAGCCGCAGTAGCTTTCGTACAGGTCCGCGCCCATGCCGGCCACGTCGCCCACGTTGTCGCCCACGTTGTCCGCGATGGTGGCCGGGTTGCGCGGGTCGTCCTCAGGGATGCCCGCCTCGATCTTGCCCACCAGGTCCGCGCCCACGTCCGCGGCCTTGGTGTAGATGCCTCCGCCCACGCGCGCGAAGAGCGCCTGGGTGGACGCGCCCATGCCGAAGGTGAGCATGGTGGTGGTGATCTCCACGTACTTGTGCGCCTCGGTGGTGCCGGGGCGCACGAGCTGCAGGCCCAAAAGGGATAGGCCCTCGGTCATGTGCGCGGGTGTGTAGACCAGGTTGTCGAGCACCAGGTACCACAGGCAGATGTCCAGAAGCCCGAAGCCCACGACCACCAGGCCCATCACCGCGCCGGAGCGGAACGCGACCTGCAGGCCTTCATTCAGGCTGCGGCTGGCGCCGTACGCCGTGCGGGCGCTCGCCTGGGTCGCGGTCTTCATGCCCAGGTACCCGCACAGCCCGGAGAAGAACCCCCCGGTCAGGAACGCCACGGGCACGAACGGGTTCTGCACTCCCAGATACGCGAGCGCGGCCAGGATGGCCAGCAGCACGATGAACACGAGCGCGACCACCCGGTACTGGGCGTACAGGTACGCATACGCACCCTCGCGCACGTGCTGGGCGATGGTGCGCATGGTCTCGGTGCCTTCGTCCTCGCGCATCATCCTGCGGTAGAGGATGTAGGCGACCGCGAGCGCCAGCAGGGCCGCGATGGGCGCGCCCCACCACAGGTTCAACAGCGCGCGCTCCGCGCTCGGGCCCGCCTCGGCCGCGACCGCCGCGCCGCTGCAGAACATCCCAAAGGTGGCCGCCAATGCGCCCAGTGCCGCGAGTGTGCGCAAGTACGTCTTTCGCATGTCCGCTCCTCTCCAGGGTCCTCTGTGCTTGTTGTCCGCCGCCCGCTACATGCCCTGGGCCGCGCGGATCGCCTGCAACAGCGCGCGCGCCTTGCTGCGCGTCTCGTGGTACTCGCGCTCGGGCACGCTGTCGAGCACCACGCCGCCGCCCGCCTGCACGTAGGCGTCCTGTCCGACCATGCAGATCGTGCGGATGGCGATGCACGTGTCCATGTTCCCGCCGAAGTCCACGTACCCGACCGCGCCCGCGTACGGGCCGCGGCGGTCGGGCTCCATTTCGTCGATGATCTCCATGGCCCGCACCTTGGGCGCGCCGGAGACCGTGCCCGCGGGCAGGCACGCCTTCAGGGTGTGAAACGCGCTCAGACCCTCGCGCAGCCGTCCCTCCAGGTTCGTGACGATGTGCATGACGTGCGAGTAGTGCTCGATGACCATCTGCTCGGTCAGGCGCACGGACCCGTATTCGCTCACTCGGCCCACGTCGTTGCGGCCCAGATCCACGAGCATGACGTGCTCGGCGCGCTCCTTCTCGTCGGCCAACAGCTCCGCGGCCAGGGCCTCGTCCTCCTGCGGGGTGCGCCCGCGCCGCCGCGTGCCCGCGATGGGCCGCAGGGTGATCTTGCGCCCCTCCAGGCGGACCATGACCTCCGGGGAGCTGCCCACGAGGCTCAGCTCCGGGAACTTGAGGTAGAACATGTACGGGCTCGGGTTGATGGTCCGAAGCGCGCGATACACCGCGAAGGGGCTGGCCGCGCAGCGCATGTGCAGCCGCTGGCTGGGCACCACCTGGAAGATGTCTCCGGCGCGGATGTACTCCTGGCAGGCGGCGACCACGCGCTCGAAGTCCGGCTGGGCAAAGTTGCTGTCGAATTCCGGGTCGTCCTCCGGGAACCGGGGCACGGACTCGACCGGGATCTCGCCGGGCGCGTGCAGACGGTCCACGAGCCGGTCGATCTCCGCCACGGCGCGGGCGTAGGCCGTGTCCGCGTCGGCCTCGCGCAGGTCCGCGTGCGCGACCACCTTGAGGGTGCGGTTGACGTGGTCGAAGATGAGCATGGACCGGTAGAACCCGACATAGATGTCCGGCAGGCCCAGGCCGCGGCCGGGCGGGTTGGGCAGGTGCTCGATCTGGCGGACCACGTCATAGCCCAGATACCCCACCGCGCCCCCGCAGAACCGGGGCAGGTCCGGGGTGTGCACGCCCCGGTACTCGGAGAAGAGCTCTTCCAGCCGGTCCAGGGGCCGGTCGCAGGTCTCCTCGCGCACGCTGCCCGGGCCGTCGAACCCGGTGAGCGTGACTTGGTGGTCCGTGGCCCGGAAGACCTGCGTCGGGTCCGCGCCCAGGAAGGAGTAGCGGCCGATCTTCTCGCCGCCGACCACGCTCTCGTACAGGAACGCGTAGGGGCTCTCGCCCAGGCGGCTGAGGGCCAGGACGGGGGTGATGCTGTCGGCCATGAGCGTGCGATACACGGGCACCAGGTTCCCCTGGGCGGCCAGTGCGGCGAACTCGTGCGGTGCGGGGGCGTCGGTCATGGTCGCGCGCCTCGAACCGAATGGACGACAAGGCATTGTGCGGGTACCGGGGCCGCGCCAAGGGCCGCCGCCGGGCGGGCGCCGGTGCGTGGCGCGAGGTACCTCCCTGTACGGCGCCCGGCTCTACAAAGGCGGGGGCGCGAGGCCCCCACAACACGGCGCCGCGGCCTGTTATATCCAGGCGGGCGCTGAGGGCAAGCCTTTTCCGGGGATCCGCAAGAACGGGCGTGCGCGCAGCGCGCCGCCTCCGCGGAGCGGCTTTTCGATTGACAGGCGCGCTTGCGCGCGTAGAAGGTCGCAGGCGGGCCGTCCGTGTTCCGGGCGGTCGCCTGTTTTCCCACGGCAAGGAGAGGTCCATGGGCATCAGCATCGGCATGGTGGGGCTGGGCGCGTTCGGCAGCGGATTCGTGAAGCTGTTCGCCAGGCATCCGCTCGTGGATCGGATCGGGCTGTGCGACCGCGAGCCGGATCGGGTGCAGCGGTTCGCCGAGGATCCGGACCTTGAGGGGCGGTTCGCGCCCAAGGACGCGTACGCGTCCCTGGACGAGATCTGCGAAAGCGACCTGGACGCGCTTGTCGTCATGACCCAGCCCTGGCTGCACGCGCCCCAGTGCGTCCAGGCCATGGAGGCGGGCAAGCACGTGTACAGCGCGGTGCCCATCCTGTCCGTGCCCGACTCCCAGGAGATCCTGGGCTGGGTGGACCGGCTGGTCGAGACCTGCCGGCGCACCGGGCAGTACTATATGCTCGGCGAGACGACCTACTACCGGCCGCAGACCATGTTCTGCCGCCACAAGGCCGCAGAGGGCGCGTTCGGCGACTTCGTATACGCGGAGGGCGAGTACTTCCACGACGTGGACGCGGGGTGCAACCTGCGCAGGGTGCAGGCCTCGCGCCTCTCCAGCCGCGCCGGAGAGGAATGGCGGGCCTTGCAGAAGCCGTACCGCGCGCGCGGATGCCAGGGCGGGCCCATGCACTATCCCACGCATTCGACCAGCGGGCCGATCAGCGTGATGGGCGTGCCCGCGACCAAGGCCACCTGCTATGGGTTTCGCAACCGCACCGGCGACCCCTACTTCGCCAACAACGCCATCTCCAACGAAGTGGCCCTGTTCGAGATGGCCAACGGCGCGAGCATGCGCATTTGCGAGTTCCGCGAGGTCGCCCGCGCCATGTCCGAGACCTTCCGCGTGTACGGGACCAAGGGCAGCTACCGCGAAGGAGGGTGGGAGACGAACCACCGAGACGATGCCGACAGCGCCAAGCCCCTGGAGCTCCGGAAGTGCACCATGGACGAGATGCGCGACCCCCTGCCCGAGGACGTGGCCGAAGCCTGGCGCGACACGTCCGACGGCACGGTAGCCTACGGCGGGCACGGCGGGTCGCACGCGTATCTGGTGCACGAGTTCGTGGACGCGGTCGCGCACACGCGCCAGCCGGCCATCAACGTGTGGCAGGCGGCGCGGTACATGGCCGCAGGCGTCACGGCCCACCAGAGCGCGCTCAAGGACGGCGAGCGGCTGGACGTGCCCGACTGGGGCGAGCCGCCCGGCTGAGCCACTTGGCCGGGCCGCGGCGGGCGCACGTGCAGCCACCCGGCAGAGAGGAGCGGACCACAGATGGAACAGTTGGAGATGATCTACCCGGAAAATCGCCTCGCGTCGCCCCCCGCCGTGCGCATGGCCGAGGGGTATGTGCTGCGCCAGTATCGCCCCGAGGACCTGGAGGCCTATTGCGCGCTTATGGCCGCGGCCGGATTCAAGGGATGGGACCGGGAGAAGGTGGAAGGCATCGTGTACAGTTACCAGCTTCCGCAGGGCTTTTTCCTGGCCGAGCATCGGGACACGGGCGCGCTTGCGGCCACGGCCATGTCCTCGCACACCCCCAGCCGCCGCCATCCGGGCGGCGGACAGCTCAGCTGGGTGGCCGCGCACCCGGACCATCGGGGCAAGCACCTGGGCCGCGCGGTCACGGTCGCGGCGCTGCGGCGCCATATCAGCGCGGGGTACCGCCGGATCTTCCTGAGCACGGGCGAGGGCCGGCTGCCGGCGGTCAAGACGTACCTGCGCGTCGGGTACGAGCCGTTCCTGTTCGCGCCGGACATGCCCGAGCGCTGGCGTAAGGCGTGCGAAGCCCTGGACTGGCCCTACACCCCGCAGGCCTGGCCCAGCGCGCCGTACGACGAAGCGGATGGCACGGACTGATCGACCCCCGCAGCTTGGCTCGACGCCAAGGAACGGACACTACAGTACGCAGACACAAGGAGGACGAGCACATGCCCCAGACCCACACGGGCGCGGACCTGCGCGAGATGCGGGTCCCGCTTCTGGTCACGGACGAGATTCCCGGGCCCGAGTCGCGCCGCATCCACGAGCGCACCGCGCAGATCATGAAGGGCTACTCCGGACAGGTGAAGCTCTTTCCGGTGGTGTTCGCGGAAGGGCAGGGCACGCATCTGCGCGACGCGGACGGGAACTGCTTCCTCGACTTCTCGAGCGGGATCTACGTCACCAACCTGGGCCATTGCCATCCCCGCGTCACCGAGGCGGTGCGCGAGTACGCGGGCACGCTCATGAACTGCCACGACTTCTCCACGCCCATCAAGATGCGGTTCCTGGAGAAGCTCAAGTCCGTGCTCCCGGGCGACCTGGGCGGCGGCGTACAGGTATACGACTCGGGCACCACGGCCGTGGAGGCGGGCCTGCGGGCTTGCCGGGCGGCCACGGATCGATTTGAGTTCGTGAGCTGCTACCGCGACTTCCACGGCAAGACCGGGCACGCGGCTTCTCTGGGGCGCATGAAACAGAGCTACGGCGCGGGCCGGGCCCAGGGCTTCTACGTGGTGCCCAGGCCGGACCCGTACCGGCCGCTGTTCACCACCTCGGACGGGGCCATCGACACTGACGCGTACATCGACTTCTACCGCGAGTTCCTGGCCGAGGGCACCACGAACCGGGTGGCCGCGTTCGTGCTGGAGCCCATGCAGGGCTGGGCGGGGAGCGTGTTTCCGCCGGAGGACTTTTTCCGGAAGCTGAAGGCCCTGTGCGAGGAGCTGGGGATCCTGCTCTTCGCCGACGAGGTGCTCACCTGCATGGGCCGCACCGGCGCGTGGCTGGCCATGGAACATTACGGCGTGGTGCCGGACGTGGTGACCCTGGGCAAGGGCCTGGGGAACGGGTTCCCGGTCACCGCCATGTGCGTGCGCGAGCCGTACGCCGAGGCCTTCGAGGCGATCAGCGCCTCCACCAGCTACGGGGGCAACCCCATGGCCTGCGCGGCCGGGCTGGCGTGTCTGGAGACGATCGAGCAGGAGAGCCTGCTCGAGAACGCCCAGCGCCTGGAGGACTACTTCGCCAAGCGCCTGGCCGAGATGCAACAGGCCCACCCCATCGTCGGGCACACCCGGGTGAAGGGGTGCTTGCTGGGCATCGAGCTCGTCAAGGACCGGGCTACCAAGGAGCCGCTGGACGAGGCGGGCCGCCTGGTGTACCAGAAGGCATTCCGCAAGGGGCTGGCGTGGATCCCGGCCGGGCACATCCTGCGACTGAGCCCGCCCATCGTCATGGACCTCGACGAGGCGAAGCTGGGCATGGACCTCGTGGACGAGGCGATCGGCGAGACTGAGCGAGACCTCGGCTACGCGTAGACGGCAAGCAAAGGAGCGGACCATGCGCACCATCCGTTTCGGGGTCATCGGCTGCGGACTCATGGGCCGCGAGTTCGCCAGCGCGTGCGCGCGCTGGTGCCATTTGCAGGACATGGACGTGCGCCCCGAGCTCGCGGCCGTGTGCGACAAGAACGACGCGGCCATGGAGTGGTTCACCGCCAACTTCCCGGGCATCGGGCTCGCGACCAACGACTACCGCGAGCTCGTCGCGCACCAGGGCCTGGACGCGGTGTACGTGGCCCTGCCCCACAACCTGCACGAGGAGGTCTACTGCGCGGTCATCGCCGCGGGCAAGCACCTGATGGGCGAGAAGCCCTTCGGCATCGACAAGGCGGCCAACGACGCGATCCTCGCGTGCATGAACGAGCACCCCGACGCGTTCGTGCGCTGCTCGTCCGAGTTCCCGTTTTTCCCGGCCGTGCAGCGCATCGGCGACCTGCTCGATGCCGGCGCGTTCGGCCGAGTGATCGAGGCCGAGGGCGCGTTCCTGCACAGCTCGGACCTCAACCCGGACAAGCCGATCAACTGGAAGCGGATGCTGGCCGCCAACGGCGCGTACGGGTGCATGGGCGACCTGGGCATGCACGTGTGCCACGTGCCCTTCCGCGCGGGCTGGCGGCCGAAGAACGTGCGCGCCGTGCTCTCGAACATCATGACCGAGCGCCCGGACGGCAAGGGCGGCCGCGTGCCGTGCGAGACCTGGGACAACGCGACCCTGTTGTGCGAGGCCGACGACGGGGCGGGCGAGGCGTTTCCGTTGACGCTCAAGACCCAGCGCATTGCGCCCGGGGAGACGAACACCTGGACGCTGGTGGTCAAGGGCACGCGCGCCGCGGCGCGGTTCTCGACCAAGAACCCGCGTCGACTCGATCTTCTCGAATATGCGGGGGGCGAGCAGGTCTGGCAGCGGATCGACATGGGGCACGAGACTGCGTTCCCGACCATCACCGGCGGGATCTTCGAGTTCGGGTTCAGCGACGCGATCCTGCAGATGTGGGCCGCG
>CAZOBJ010000005.1:46343-65013 GCA_964577825.1 uncultured Planctomycetales bacterium | reverse complement strand
TACTTCACCGCAGCCCGCTTACACAGCCAGGCGATGAAGATGCTGAACCAGTACGAGCGCATCAGCGGGTTCACGAACATCACCAGTCCGATCGGATGCGGCACCCAGAACATGGACTGGCGCAGATACACGAGCAGGCCGCATACGCCCGCGCCCACGAACGTCCAGCTCACGATCGTCTCGTTGGCCTCCTTCCAGTCCCCGACGTTGTTCTGGATGTTCGTGATCGATTTGTACACGCGCTGGGGCCATCGCTCGAAGAACCAGTTGTTCATGGAACCCACGCCCTGGTCGTAAACGAGGCTGAGCACCACCACGGTGGCCGCGGTAGTCACGATCGCGATCGACAACGCCACCGCGAACACGAACAGCCGTCCCGAGATGCGATTCTTCGCGGCCAGATACTTCGCGTTCATCATCGTAGGTGCGATGTACGCCTTTACGTCCGAGAACATGCCGCTCAGGAACAGGATGACCGTACCGATACCCTTGACCGCGAACAGCGTCTTAAATCGCAGCAAGCCGAACATCTTCATCACGTGCATGGGCGAGAAATGGAGCTGAAAGGCGATGATGCCGCTCTCCGTTACCAGCCGGACCATGGCCACCGTCATGAACAGGATCCCCAGGTACACGACCGCCGCCATGCCCCAGCCCACGTTGCCATGCCGCAGGAAAGCGAACACCAGCACCGTCATCAGGAAGAAGAGGAGCGAAGGCACCGTGAGCCGCTTCACCTCCTCCTCGGGGAATGTCTCCGTGCCCTTGGGACGGGCCAAACGGTACAGCCAGGCCACGAGCTGTCTGCGCACCTTCCACAGGCATACCAGTCCAAAGCACCACATGGCCCCGCCCCCCTGGGCGGTCATGAAGCTGGACTCCTGGAACCAGCCGCTGGGGAAGGACCCCCCGTCCACGCCATATCCCAACCACACCGCCAGAAGCAGCTGCACCTTCAGGATCACGAAAAAGAACCACGCAGAGAAGCTGATCTCCGCAGGAAGGAGAAAGGCAAGCCCGACCACCAGGAAGAAGATCTCGAACTGCAGCCGAGCCGGTCCCCCAAGGGCCGCCTTGAACGGGCTCTCCCGCAGAAGCAGCGCGATCGTCTGGCCCTCAAGATTGATCACGTTCGGCCCCACGATCCATCGGGCCGTGACCATGCCGTTGTAGAACAAGAAACCAAACGCAATCGCAAAGCCCAGCCAGAACACGGGATTGCGGAAGATGTGCGGCGCGGGCCGGCCGCCGCCCTCGTCCTCGGCGCCCAGAAGGATCGCACTCATCTCGGCGATGGGGAACACCAGCTTCTCGTGTTCGTACCACTGCTTGAATAAGAGCTCGTTGAGACAGTAGAGCAGTATCCAGCACACCACCCCGATCGCGGCCCAATACAGTAGCGGCACGGCCCACGCGGGCCAGGGAATATCTCCCCACAGGGCAGGCCGATCCGGCCCGCCGCGGACGCAGGCAGCGATGCGGTCGAACCACGAATCGAATTCCTCTCCGTCGCGCTTCACGAACACGGGGAAAGACTGTCCGCCGACCGCACGCATGCCGGAGACATACCGCTCGACCGGCTTGACCTCGTCTTCGTCGCCCTCCGTGTCGGGCTCATCGTGCACGAACAGACGATTGTCCACAATCGGCTTGACCTTCTCGTCCCACTGCGACTGCGGCGTGTTCCATTCCGGATGGTTGAATCCGCCGATCATGGGCACGACTTGGGACACGTATCCGAACAACGGGATGCCGGCAGGCACCGTGGTCATGATGAACACGATGAAAATCTCGCGACGGTCCATGGGATGGAGACGGACCAGACGCAAGAGCGGATTGAGCAGGACAACGAGCGCAAGGGAGAATAGGATAGACAGGCTGGAGATTTGCGTGACGGCGATGTTCAGGCCGATGCGTCCCAGCCGGTTGCTTCCTACTGCTGCAAGGTACGCGAAGACCACGCAGAAAAGCGCCCCGAGGATGATCGCACGCAAGGGAAGGCGGCGCATGCATACCCCTTCTGGCTCGACCCTTCATCGCCCGTGGCCTACACGCCTCGGGTCGGGCCCTTGTCAGTACTCCAATGGCGCGATGCTTTTCGCAATAAGTCGCAGGGCAACGGAAATGAGACCGACCAGTCCGAGCCCACAGGAGAACCCCGCGAAGATGGCGGGGGTATACTTGAGCCACATGGGCCCGAATTTCCGCTGGAAGTAATACCGACCCGCCAGCGCGCCCAGGAACTCGGGGAACAGCCCCGCTGGGTTGGTTTGGTTCAGCCCCCGCACCACCCCGAACACGAGAAGCGTCGGCAGGCCGAAAACGGAGAGGATCGTGTAGGTCACCGCGCCCGTCAAGAACCCGACGCCCAGGTAGTTCCCGTTGAGCGCCTCGAAGAACAGGCTCCTGCGCCCTTCCATGGTCGAGCTGATCATCAGGGCCCGGTTCTTGGCCATGAGGTCCCAGGCCTTCTGCGCATAGGGGTAGTGGTCGCTGTTCAGCGGCGCGCCGTGCCAGATCACGCTACAGAACACGATCAGACAAATCGTGATGATCGGAATGGTCACGGCAATGGTCTTCATGATGCTCATGACGCGCGTACCGGTGAGCTCAATGATGCGGAAGTCCTTGACCGTTTGACCATAGTTGTGCATCGGGACCGGGGCGAACCAGATCCCCACGCCCTTGTATCCGGATAGGATGTAGGTGGCCTCGCGCACCAGCGGGATGACCATCACCTGCCCGACCAGGCCCTCCACCTTGGCCGCCGCGTACGCCACGAGCGGCGTGTACACGAACCCATAGATGAGAAACAGGTACCAGGGGAATCCGTCGATCAAGTAGCTGCTGAGCCCGATGTACCCGATCGTGGAGCAGACGTACAAGCCGACCGCAAGCCAGATCGAGATGTCTCCCCGCGCTGGGTCGCCGCGCTTGAGCCGCTCCCAGCCGGACAGGCGTTCCTCGGCGCCCTCTACCGCGGCACGGTCTTCCCGGCGGCGCTGCATGCTGGCCTTGATCACCGACCAGAAGGCCTGGAAAATGCCGAGGAACGCGATAAAGAAAGTGATGCCCAGACCGAAGCTCAGGTAGAAGTCGATGTTGTTGTGAAACAGCGTGTCCACGGTCTGCATGCCCGGCTTCCAGGAGTGGAGCACGCCTCCCTCATAGCTCCAGCCGGTCACGTTCGCGAACCAGGATCCCGGTCCGATGATGCCGCCGTTGTACAGGATCGGGTTCAGGATGAACGTCACTACCAGCCCTACGAACCCACCCACCACGGCCCAGAAGGGCAGCACCATGCCCATGAGAACGCGCGCAAGGTTCGGCACGATGTTGACCGCGGTCGCGGGCAGGATGTCCTGCATCGGCGGGGTCAACTCAATCCAGGGAATCGGGATCAGGAACAGCGGTTTTCGGAACAGGATACCCGTGATGGCGGGGATGCCCAGATAGATGACCCCGAATACGAGTCCCAGCACTCCGCCGATGGAGAAGCACGCCGGACGCCACTGCAAGGACTTCTCTTTGGTCTCGACCATGGCCAGCACGCCCGACGCGCCAATCGAGGCCATGGGGAACGGCAGGCGCTCTACGTCCGAGGTCACCCGGTACAAAAAGTAGCCCAGGCCGAACTGGTCGACGCGGGTGATGACCATGGTGGCCGCGAACACGCCCAGCGCAGGCAGCCACTCCCAGGTGAACAGCGTCCGCTCGGCCGCGCCCTGCACCACGCTTTGCGGAACCACCCAGTGCGGCAGATCTTCGGAGATGCCCATGGCCGCGAATGCCTCGCTCTTGGCCATGAAGATATTCCAGAGCAGCCCCTCCTGCCGGAACATGATGAACCCGGCCATGTAGTACAGGACGAACACCTCCTGCTGGCGCAGGTCCTTGAGCGACCGCTTGGCCACCTCCGCGAACAGGAAGATCGTCACCCATCGCGCCGCGGGGCCTACCGCCTCGCCCGCGACCAGCCGGATGTAGATGGACCCGGGTACGATCAGCAGTCCCAGGAACAGGGCGCCGACCACCGTCTTCCAGTCGAACCCGTCTTCGAACTCGGTCGGTTGCTCGACGAGATTGCGATAGGTCTGTAGGTCGCGGTCTTCCGAGTAGGCCATGCCGGTTCCGATTCGCCGCGGGCGGTCAGCCCTTCAGGCCGAGCATCTGCAGCCCGTTTTGACGGTGCGCCTCCTGTCCCTCCGGCGTGAGCAGCCGCCAGCGGAGCAGGTACTTGCGGATTCCGTCCAGGAAGGGCTGATTCGTGGCCAGCCAGTTCTTGTCCATCCCCGAGATGCGGTCGGCCTCCCCGCGGACCATGAAGGCGCCCACCGCCTTGTGGAACTCCGTCACCAATGTCAATCTCTGGGTGACCCCCAGATCATATGGGGCAAGGGCGACCTGGCTACGCAGCTCGACGCGCAGGTCCTCGCCGTCCTTCTGGTTGCACTGGATGTCCACGGGCTCGCTCACGAAGCTGCCCACCGACACGTCCTGATGCTTGTCCAGGTACTCCACGAGATAGGAGCTGACGGCAATGGCCATTTCGCGCGTGAACGAATAGGGGAACAGAACCGAGATGCGGTTCTCGCTGACTCGCTCGGGCTTTCTTCGCCCGCTGGAAGCGCTTGCCGTGCGCATCGCCATAAGCGCCGGATAGAGCGTGGAGATGATCACGATCAGCATGGTGAACAGGATTACGTAGACAACGGAAAGCGACGAGTAGTTCAGGTTGATGTCCGGCAGCCATCCGAAGTGCACGATGATCTTCGCCAGCACCTGGCCGATCAGGTACCCTCCCACTGCGCCGAGGATCCCGTAGACCACCGCCTCGGCCACGAAGAAGAGCGCCACATGAATCGGATTGAGGCCGATGGCATTGTAGATGCCGATCTCTCGCCTGCGCTCGTATACGGCGCCCAGCATCGTGTTGAAAATGATGCTCGCACTGATCAGCAGCGGAATGATCAGCGAGCTCAAGCCCCCGATCGTCGTCTCGAAGCCGCTGCCCAGATAGTAGCGCCCGGGCCGCTCGTAAATCGGTTCTTCGCCGGGTCCCTCCGCCGGAATGACTACGAACCGCTCATCCGCGCCGAAGTGAATCTTATCCGTACTGTAGTACACGTACTCCATGACGCGATCCCACACGGACTGCGCGTCGGGAAGCTTGATCGACACACTCACCACCGGAATCTGGAAGGTTCGCCTCAACCCAAACGGCACCACCACGTAGTATTGAGGCTCCACGTTCTTGAAGGTGTTCTCCGGGACTTCCCCTTCCTTCTCAAAGGTATCCACCGTCTTTCCGCCGCCCATCTTGTCTCGCAGCTCTTGAGGAACGATGGACTTGCCTCGCAGGTCGTTTAGGTCGCGCATCTGCTTCCCGTCCAGGATGCCGACCACCTTCAGTCGAACGCTGTCCAGATACACGTACCTGTCTTCGGGCAAAGTCGCCGAGCCGCGCTCAAAGGACATCCGAAGCGTGTCCTCGGCAAACACGTCGGTGACCAGCACCTCGCGGGCGTTCTTGTCGCTGAAGAACCTCCCGGCCACCAGGGGCGAGCCCGGCGCGCCCGCGCGCATCGGCGCCAGCCATCCGTCTTCCTTCTGCTGTAGCGCCAACAAACCCATCAAAGGAATCTGCCGGTCCTGCTCCTCGGTCATCAAGATGAGTTCCGCGCTCACCCCGTAGCGGTTGAATCCACGCAGCAGGTAGTCGCCTCCCTCCGCCACCACGCCGGTCAGCATCTCGCGCTTGGGCTTCGGCAGGCGCAGCCATGCGTCGTGCGCGTAGAAGAGCCCATTGTACGGGACGTCGTCTCCTTCGCGCACTCGCGTCGGAGACACGCTCTGCGAGACGCTGGTAAACGAGAGCATGGTGAACGTGATCAATACGATCGTCGCGCAGGTGAGCGTGGTGCGCAGTCGCCGGCGCTTCATGTTGGACACGCCGATCAGCATGGCCGTGCCGGCAAGCTTCAGGGCTCGGGCGTCCTCGCCCACGCCGAAGCGCTCCTTGAATCCCGCCATGTGGTAGTCGAACTTGTTGCGCAACGCGACGCTCACGAACCCGCCCAGCACGATCATGGTAAAAGCGATGAGCACCACCTGTGGATTCTTGGCGATCTCGAACGCCGGATGCACGTAGTTGAACACCGCGTAGGTGACAAGGAACAGCAGGACGAAGCTGGCAATCTGCGCCTCGATACGCGTAAAGCTGAACAGCAGCCGCTGCATGAAGAAGCAGAAGGGAATCAAGACCGCCAGGTAGAAGACCACCGCCTTCATCATGTCCGAGAAGGTTGCCTTCACCACCGGATAGGCGCCAAAGGCAGCGCCGTAGGCCTGCACCGCGCGGCGGTGGCCCTCCAGATAGCGCTGTTGCTGCTGCAATGCGGAGATGCCGGCCGTGCCTTCGTCCTCATCGCCTTTGAGATAATACACGCTGCGTTGGTGGAGACGTTCGACCAGGTCGTTTGTCACGGCGTTGCGCTTCAGCTTGGCGATGCGATCCGTATTCAGGTCTACCACGTCCTTTGTGGACAGAAGGGCTACGCTGGCGCGATCCAGATCCGGAGCCGTGTAGCCCAGATGCTGCAACTCTTCGCGATTTTCTGTCCATTGCGTGTTCACCAGCGCAACGTCGTCGGAGAGCAAAACCTTGGCTGGCACCTCCGGCTGGATGAACAGGCACCCTGTGCCGTCCCCCATGACCTGCCCGGCATCGTAGACCTTTTCCGGATTGAACCCGGCTCGCGAATACCACTTGTAGACGCCCCCGCCTTCCGTCTCCAGGATTGGGTTCTTCAACGGCAGACAAGAATGCGGGGCATGCAGGTCATACAGATCGGCCTTGTCGCCTCGTATGGCAGCGAAAAGGAAGTATTCGCGGAACCCGCTCTTGAATAGGAGCAGGGTCTCGTGCTTCTGGGCGGTCTGTCCATAATCCGACGCATAGATGATCCGGCCTTCGTCGTCAAACCCATACACCTCGCTCTTTTCGCCGGATCCGTACGGCATGTTGTAGTAGGTGGCGCGCCCGCTCACGTCGGCAGGCAACAGTTGGTAGCCCAGCACGCCGCCTTGCACGCCCGAAATGCGATCCGCTCTCGTAAACCAACGGAACACCGCTAGGCCATCCTCGAGCGGCCAGGTCGGGTCGCCCAGCGAGGACCCGTCTTCGATTCGCGCGGCGAGGTGACCGCTTTCCGCGGAGTTCTTGCCGAGCTTGGGGACCCACTCGCCCTCCCCGGTCTGGTTGGTCAGGTTCCCTTTGGTCTTCTCATCTTCGAGAATCAAGCGTATCGCGGACCGCAGAAAAGCGGCCTTGCGGCTGACCATCGCGGGATTCAGATTCTCCAGGCGATCTTCGCTGCTCAATACCCGCTTGCGCAGGTCGTACGGCGTCACGAAGTCGTACCCGGGGACCGACTGCAGCGTGTAATTGACCACCCCGCTCGTGCGGAAGTCCTTGAACATCTGGGCATCCGACTTGTTCGCCGCCCAGTAGATGCCCGTCTGCTCGGGCGGCAGGTGGCTGTCGATCTGGGCCGCGACCCGGTTCTCGAACGCGGTGCCCAATTGGTTCGCGAGTCGGGTGAGGCGCCCGCTGCCTCCGGCGTTCGTGAAGCGGGCGTACTCGCGGCTGACCACCGAGGTGCCTGGCTGCACGTCCGTCCCACGGGCCATCGTAATAGTCATCCAGGGATTGCTGTAGGTGAGATCCATTCCCAAAGCCAACATGGGCTGAAGATTGTTCTCTTCCCACAGGACCTGGCGAGCCCTCTCCACCTCCTCGAGCCTGTCCAACAGGAACAACACCCGGTCTCGCTCCTCGCGCGCCTGGCGCATCACCTCTTTCCGATAGTATTCGAAGAGCTCCCGCTGCTCGTCGTTGAGTACGACGAGCTGTCCCTCCCGCTGGGCTTCCTCTCGCTCCTGGGCGACTGCGGCCCGTTCTTCCTCCGTATAATCGCCTCTGCCATCAAGGGCGGGCAACTCGTACTTGACCTGCTCGCCCCACTGGACCTGGTTGAACATGCTGACGATGTACCCGATCCGCTTGCGTTGTTCGTCGAGCTCCTTGATGCGGGGAGGCAATTCCCCGCCGCCGGCCTTGCGATGCCGCACAAGCAGACGCCCGCGGTCCTGCTGGATCTGGAAGATATCGCGTTCGATTCGCTTCAGGAGCGGCTCGATGACGAGAAAATTGGCTCCGCCAACGCGCAACTCAAGCTCCCGGAACTCATCGACGACTTCCTGGCTGATCTTGTCCGGCGCCATCCGAGGGTAGTGCTCCAAGATCGTATTGGCCTCTTCGAGGTCCTTCTGCAGCGAACGCTGCTCGTTCGAGTCGTAGTTGCCCTCGAACTGGAAGATGTCCTTGCGCTCGGCGAACAGATGGAATACCGCCTCCGCGGCGCCCATGTGCTGCTGGTGGCTGGAGTTGAACACCTGGAACAGGATGGATTGCTTGGACGGACTCTCGCGGAATTCATCGAACAGGTCCAGGAAGAGCTTCAGGTTCATCGCCTCCCGCCCCCCGGAGGCCAGTTCCGGGCAATAGTGCATGCTGTCCAGGTGGGAGAAGAGCACGACCAATTCGTCGCGCCGCTCCGGGTCCGACCCCTTCACCAGGGCCCAGTGATTCGCCAGCTCCTTGCGCTCCCAGCGGTTCGGCTCCACGTCCGCCTCGTACGGCACCCCCTCCGGGCCGGCGGCGCGCTCCTTGAGCCACAGGCCGTCCTCTCGGGGAACCTGGTAGCGCGGCACGGTAAGCGGGGCCCACAGGATCTTGTCGTAGGCGTGCGACGGGCTGTAGTCGTCCGGTTCGATGAACAAGCACCCGCGGGCCCCAAGCTGCATGGCCTTGAAGTAGTTTTTGCCGCTGCGGAAATCGAACAGGCACAGGCTACCCTCGATCTGGCGCTGATCGAAGTCGGCCCACTCGCCATCGCCCACGTAGTACACGCGCCCGCTGAAGCGCCGTTCCGGGATGTTGCTCAGCTCCGCAAGGTTCGGATGCATGACGTGCACCCGAATCCTGCGCCCGTCCACCGTGATCTCGGCGCGGCCCGGCACGAACACCGGCGCATCGTACCGGGTCATCCCCCAGGGAACCCCGGATTCGCGGAACCGCTGTGCGATCCGGCGGCTCATCTCCAGGTTGCCTTCCGAGCCCTGGTAGCGATTCTCGCAGCCCTCGACCAGGGCCTGGGCCTCCTGGATGAGGCGCCGGCCGTTCTTGGCGTGGTCGACCGCCATCGCCTCTGCGGCGAGTAGCGCCATTGCCAAAGCCAGAGCCCACAAGCGTTTCATGGGAGGATGACCCCTCACACTCCCCGCGGCAGCTCGACGAACGTCACGCCTGACCGTCGATCGTGCCGATCTCCACGTCCACGTCTTCGCGGTCCTCAATGCGCTCGACCGCGCCGTCGGTAATCCACATGATCCGGTTGGAGATATCGAGCATCTTCATGTCGTGCGTGGCGCAGATGACCGTTACGCCTTTCTCTTCCTTGAGGCGAAACAGGATCTCGTTGATCTCCTGGCCGGTCTTGGTATCCAGGTTCGCGGTCGGCTCGTCCGCGAGGATGATGGAGGGGTTGTTCGCAAGGCTGCGCGCAACGGCCACGCGCTGCTGCTGGCCCCCGGAGAGCTCGTACGGGCGGTGGAACACGCGGTCGCCGAGTCCCACGAGCGTAAGGAGTTCCACGGCGCGCTCACGCGCCTCGTCGTCGCTGACTCCCGCGAACACCATGGGGGTGGTCACGTTCTCCAGCGCGGTCAGGATGGGCATGATGTTGTAGGTCTGGAAGATATAGCCGATCTTCCGGCAGCGCAGCCAAGCCATCTCAAAGGGATCGAGCTGCGCGACATCCACTTCGTCGATGAACACCATGCCGTCCGAGGGCGCATCGAGGGCCCCGATCATGTTGAAGAGGGTGGTCTTCCCCGATCCGCTGGGCCCCATGATGGACAGGTACTCGCCGCGTACAATGTCGAACGTGATCCCGCGCAAGGCGTGCACGACCGCCTCGGTGCCCTCATTGTACCGCTTCTGAACATCCAGAAGGCGGACGACGATATCTTTGTAGTCGAATCTCGTTTTGGCCATGCGATCCCCACTTGACAGCGCCTATCCGCTCAGGGGAGGCCCGTTTATACACAAGCGACCGGCTCTGTCAAGAACCCCGCACGGATATTTCGCACCGGCCACACAATTGGGGTACGAGGCACAAATTGACCCTCATCAGCGCAGCGCTGTGCACGCTTCCGGGTCGCTACGGGTCCTGGAAACCGTCGCTTGTCGATCCAAGCAGCGGGAGCAGCGGTCTTGCCCCCCACATCCGCGGCCGGTTGCCGCAGCCGGCCGCGCCCTGCGTGCAGGGTCCAGGCCCAGGGGTCTTTGCGCCCGCTGCCCTCGAAGACTCCTACCTCTGTGAACCGGGCGAGTTGGCGGAG
Organism: uncultured Planctomycetales bacterium; assembly: GCA_964577825.1. Classification (GTDB taxonomy): domain Bacteria; phylum Planctomycetota; class SZUA-567; order SZUA-567; family JAFGNG01; genus CAZOBJ01. The sequence continues at coordinate 54,546 of CAZOBJ010000005.1, read as the reverse complement.
CCTGTCTCGTCCGCAACCTGGCATCTCGCCTCGGCAACAATGTCGGCGAGCGTGGCATTCACGAACACTGCGCGCAGACTCTCGCCCACCTTGGCCCATAGCAGATGCGCCGCGCAATAGTCGACGCGCGGGCACGCAGGATCATGGCCGCCTCGCGCGAAGCACGGGGCCAGGTGCACGGGCTCGTCCAGGGCCTGGATGATGTCCCACACCGAGATCGCCTCCGCCGGCCGGGCCAAGAGATACCCGCCCTTGGGCCCGCGGGTGCTGCGGACCAGGCCCCGCCGGCGCAACTGGCGCAGGATCTGTTCGAGATAATCCGGGCTGAACTCTTGGCGCTCGGCGATCGCACGCGCGCTCACCGGGCCCTCACGACCCTGGAGCGCGATGTCGATCATCGCCCGGATGCCGTACCGGCCTCGTGCGGAGAAGCGCATACCGCGTCCCTGTATCGTGTCTCGGCTCGGTCAGTCCACGTCGATGCGCATGGCGCCCGTGGGGCACACGTCCTTGCACATCCCGCAGGCGATACACATCTCGGGGTCAAAGGACACCTGCATGGTCTCTCGGTCCACGGACAGGGCCTCGGTGGGACACTGGCCCACGCAGGCGGTGCAGTGCGTGCACAGCTCCTCGTCGCGACTCACGAAGTCGCGCAGCGGCTGCACGGACACCCCGGTGCTGCGCACGAGCTTGAGGCCCCGCTCGATGTTCTTCTCGTCACCGGCCAGCTCCAGGATGAGCCGCCCCTCTTCGTTCGGACGGATGTGCGCGTGCAGGATGTTGATCATGAGGTCGTATTCCTTCACGAGCCGATACGCCAGCGGTTGCTCCTGGAACGCGCTCGGGAAGGTGAAGACCATGGCCACCTTGGCCATCGGGTGCCTCCTGTGAAAAGCGTCTCTCACTCCGTTTGCAGGGTCCCGAGCTTCAGCGGCCTGAGCGTCTGGCCGCTGTCGGACCCCGGAAGCGGCGCCACCGGCTCGACGAGCAGGAACCTCCTCGCCTCGATCCAGTCCTTCAGCTCGGCCGCGATGGCACGCGCGCGATGGTAGCTGGACAGGCCCGCGGTGGGCACCTCTCGGCCGTCGATACGGATCCGGCCGCTCCGAAGCTGCGCATAGGTCACCTCTCCGAGCGGGCCCTGGGACTTGGAGGGCTGCCCGTAGTCCGTGGAGTAGTCCACCACCTGGGTGACGATGTCCTCGTCGCGCACCCCTGTGTATCGGGCCATGTCCTCGTCCAGAATGGGGATGGGAACGCCCACGCCCACCGCGAGCGTGGTCCCGTACCCGCGCATGGACACGCCGCGCAGCCAGTCGCGGCGCATTCCCTTCAAGTCCCCGCACAGGGCCAGGGTACCGGCCGGGCTCTTGGGAACTCCGCCCTCCGTCCGCGGCGCGGAGGGGTTGTGCTGGGTGCCCTCCCAGTACACGTATCCCACGCCCCCGCCCAGGAACACCCGCGTGCCGATGCCGATGGTCCGGTACAGGGGATCGTTCATGAGCGGCGAGAGCTGCCCCGCGCAGCAGTAATTCGCGTTGCCCATCCGGGGCCGCAGCGCGCCCATATAGGTATAGATCGTGCGGTCCTTGTCGCGGTTCACGGCCACGTTGTAGTTCTGGTACGCGTTGCGGGGGTTGACGAGCACGGCCTGATTGAGGTCCGCCAGCCGGATCGTGCCCTCGAACCCCGTGCCCGGATAGCAGTCCGTGCCGTGCGCGACCACGCGCAGGTTCACCTCTTTGCCGGAGACGAGGTCCTCGATCACGTGCCCCCCACCGTACCGGAACTTGCCGGGGAACACCTTGTTCAGCGGATCGTCGTCGGCCACCTGGGCCGCGCCGATGTACACGTCCACCGCGGCCAGGCCGCAGTAGGCCGGCACGTTGTTGAGCCACGCCTTGTGGAACTTGGTGCGCGGATCGTGATGGCCCATGCACAGGAACGCGCCGCTCGAGCACATGGGCCCGAACGTGCCGGTGGTCACCACGTCCACGCGCTGCGCCGCGGCGGCGGGCCCCTGGTCGGCCACGACGTCGGCCATTTCCTCGGCGGTCACCACCACGGCCGCGCCCGAGCGGATCTTCTCGTTGATTTGTGCGATCGTCTTGCCCATGCAGCACCCACTCCGCGCCACAAACCTCTCGCGCCCAACGGGCACGCCGGAACCGGGCATCCTACCCCGCCTCGGCCGCACGGTCAAGCCCCGAAGGCCCTGGCCGCGCGCCTCGCGAGGTCCAGCGCGCACCTGAACCCAAGCCCGAATCCCCCGGGCTCGGCCTGCACCGTGTGCATGTGCGACGGGTCCGCAGACCGTCCGTGCGTGGGGGTCGCGGCCCGGCTGTCTGGATCAGCGAGGTCCGTGCGCAGGGGGCGCGTCACCGGCCCGCGCGGGCCCCGGGGCCGTGCGCGCATCGGCCGGCAGGCAGGGTTGACAGTACGCGCGGCCGAGCTATAATTCTGGCTGCAATCCAGCCCCAGGCGCGGTTCTGCCCCGCACACCTGGAGCACGGGGAGATTCCCGAGCGGTCAAAGGGGACGGACTGTAAATCCGTTGGCTCCGCCTTCCCAGGTTCGAATCCTGGTCTCCCCACCACACCATCCACAACGCCCCCGGGGCCTGGGGGCGTTTTTCGTGGCCCGCTCGAAGCGGGTTCTTTTCTTCAGACTCGATGCGCTCTTCGGATTCTCAGTGGATCCGCACGCGTGGCGGGCCTGCGGGACATTTGGAGTAACGCACCTACGCGACCGCTATCCACCGCGCGCCAGAGCCCTCGACGGCCACCCACGCAGTAGCCGCTCCGATCGGATGCGCTTATCGCGACATGCGTTTGAGGTGGTCGAGGAGTTGGCTGAAGGACGGAAAGGTGGCCTCTTCGCGCCGCGGGGCGCGCTGCCGGGCGTCCAGGCCCACCGCGGCCCGCTGTAGCCGGTACCACGGCCGGTCATGCGGCTCCTTGGATACGGTGAGCAGGAACCCCCGCTCCCGCCTGCGCAGGGTGAGAACGCAGGCGCAGTACCGGCCCGTGTCCTTGGGGTCGGACACATGCCAGCCGAGCGCCAGGATGCGCTCGCGCATGGCTCGCGCCTCGGCAATGACCTCGGGCAGCGCACGCATGCCACCGGCCCTCGAAGCATGGTCGCCGATCTATGCCCGATTCTACGCCCCCGGCCCGTGCGCGCGCAAGGCGAATCCGCGGCTAAATCGCGGCCGCGTGCAGAAGCCGCGTCACACGCGTTCGCTTCATCGAGACCGAGAGGAAACTGTGCGTTCGGAATCGGTCAGCGCATGAGCCAGGCGTGGCCGTCCCGAGCGAGCAGGTCCCCTGAGGCTGCCGGCCCCCAGGTGCCCGGCGCATAGTTGGGCAGCGCCTCGGCCGCGGGCAGGTACGCGGGCGCGAGAAGCGGCGCCACGGCCCGCCACGCGACCTCCACCCCGTCGGCGCGCCAGAACAGCGTCCCCCGGCCCTGCAGGCCCTCCAGGAGCACCCGCTCGTACGCCTCAGCGACCTTCTCTCCAAGCTCGTCGTACCGGAACCCGAGCCAAGACGTGGCCACCGCGTCGGTGTGCCCGGGTTGCTGCACGTTGAAGCGCACCTGAATCCCCTCGTCGGGCTGGATCCGGATGACCAGCACGTTGGGCTCGATCCTCGGACACACGTCCTGGTTTTCCAACACGCACAGGGGCACGTCGCGGAACCGGATGGCCACCTCGGTCACCTTGTCGGCCAGCGCCTTGCCAGAGCGGATATAGAAGGGCACCCCTTGCCAGCGCCAGTTGTCGATGTACAGCCGCATGGCCACGAACGTGGGCGTGCGGGAGCTCGCGGCCACGCGGGGCTCGTCACGGTACCCCGCATACTGGCCGAACACCCAGTCCCCGGATGCGGGCGGCGCAATGGCCTTGAGGACCTCGACCTTCTTGTCGCGCACGCTCTCGGGGTCTCCGGCCAGCGGTGCCTCCATGGCGATCAGGGCCAGCACCTGGAGCACGTGGTTCTGCACCATATCGCGGACCACGCCGGCTTTCTCGTAGTAGCTTCCCCGACCCTGCACGCCGATCGATTCGGCCGCGGTCACCTGCACGTTGTCGATGTAGTTGCGGTTCCACAGGGGCTCCCATAGGGCGTTGGCGAACCGGAACACGAGCAGGTTGCGCACCGTGTCCTTGGCCACGTAGTGGTCGATGCGATAGATCTGGTCCTCGGTCAGCCCGCATTGGGCAAGCAGCCGATCCAGCTCGCGCGCGCTGTCCAGGTCCAGGCCGAAGGGCTTCTCCAGCATCACGCGCATCCGGCGGATGTGCTCGCGGAACGAGCTCTGCGGCAAAGCGCGCAAAAGCTCCGGCGCTGCCTCCGGCGGCAGGGCCAGGTACAGGAGCAGATCCCGGTCCCGGGCCCGCTCGCCCGCCATGACCCGGTCATAGAGCCGCGACAGATCCCCCGCGTCGGAATACCCGCCCGACACGTACCCCAGCCGCCGGGCAAAGCAGTCCCAGTCCGCGCCCTGTTGGCCCGCGGCCTGGCTGTGCTCGGCCACGGCCTCGCGCATGCGGTCGCGGAACGCCGAGTCGTCGAGGTCCGTACGGCCGTACCCGACCACGTTGAGACACTGCGACAGGTGCCCGCCCACGTGCAGGTTGTACAGCGCGGGGATGAGCTTGCGCGCGGTCAGGTCGCCCGATGCGCCGAAAATGGCCACCGAGCACGGCGCGGGGCGATAGTAAGCATGGGCGCTGGGCTTGTCCATACGGGGCTCCTTCCGATCTTGTCAGGCGACGGTGCTGACTGCAACGGCCATGCCAATAGCCCTACTGCATTATACGCCTCGCGCAACGCAGGCGAACGGACTCGCCGTTTCCGTTGACACGAACCGGCCGGGCCCTACCATCGGGCTTTTCGCCCGGCGCAGACGCGGGGCCTTTTCCCGGAGCACAGAGGAGCCTTTTCATGGAACCGATCCGCTACGACCTACAGGCCATGCTGGCCGGGGGTGAGCTGGTTCCCCTGGAGGTGCAGACCGAGTCTCGCGAGGTGGAGGCCGGGCAGGAGACCTTGCTCACGGCCGTCAACCCCACAGACCGCGATCTGTGGCCCGAACGGATCCGGATCTTCGACATCGACCTGCAGGCCCCAGAGGTGCAGGCCCTTCGCAACGGCCTATACATGCCCTCCGACCCCGTGACCTTTTACACGATCCGCGCGAGCGAGAAGACCGGGCTCGTGTCCAACTGGCCGCGGCCGAACCTGCCCGACGACCAGTTCTTCAGCCACTCCATGGTGATCGTCAAGCCGGGCGAGGACGAAGACCTGCTCATGGCCGGATTCACCCGGTTCGACCGGTTCGAGGGCCTGTTCGTCACCCACACCCAAGACGAGACCGTGCACCTGAGCGCCTGGGTGGAACTCGAGGGCCGCAAGGTCCTGAAGGCCGGCGGCACGCTCGACCTCGAGCCCTTGCTCGTGACCCGGGGCCGCGACTTCCACGCGCTCGCGGACGGGTACGCCCGGCATGTGGGCCGGACCTGCCAAGCGGTCCTGCCCCCGGAGACCATCACCGGGTGGAGCGACTGGCAGTACTATCGAAAGACCAAGACCGAGGACGACGTGCGCCGCAGCGTCGAGGCCATGCGCCCGCTCGTGGCCCAGGGTTGGCCGCTCAAGTACATCGTGATCGACGACGGCTGGTGCGATCTCGGGTGCGAGTGGCTTTCGCCCAGCGACAAGTTCCCCTCCGGCATGAAGGCCTTCGGCGAGTATCTGCGCGAGGCCGGGTTCGAGCTGGGCCTGTGGTTCGCCCCGTACCTCATGAACGAACAGAGCCGCCTCGTGCAGGAGCACCCGGACTGGTTCTGCCTGCACCCGGACAAGGACGAGCCGTATCTGCATCCGAAGACAAACCTCGGCCGCGCGTACCTCCTGGACATCTCCCTGCCCGAGGTCCTGGACTGGCTGCGCCACGTGCTCGAGGTCTTTGTGCACGAATGGGGCATGAAGTACCTGAAAATCGACGGCCCGCGCATCAACCACTACTGGGATGTGCGCTTTCAGCGGCCGGGCGACACGGGCACGGAGCACATCAACCGCACGTTCGCCATCATCCGCGAGGTGTGCGGCGACGAGGTCATCGTGGAGGGCGAGGGCCCGCTCGGCCCGGCCATCGGCATGGCGCACTTGCAGCGCCATACGGGGGACAACTTCCCGGCATGGTATCAGCCGGAGACCGGCCGGCCGGTGCTCAAGCGCATCGCGCAGAAGGACCTGCTCGGCAGCTACCTGCACACGCGCTTCTTCCACGTGCACCGCGAGAACGTGCTGCTGCGCGACTTCCTCTCGCCCCATAACGCCCGGGCCCTGCGCGACCCGGCGCGCAAGGACGTCCTGCTTACGGACCATGAACTTCGCGTCCAGCTGAGCGCCGCCGCATTGTCCGGCGGCTCGATGCTCCTCACCGATCCCATGGAACTCTTGACCCGCTGCCCGCAGCGCCTGGAGCTGGCCACCCGGTTCCTGCCGCACCCGGAAGCGGCCCCGTGCCGGCCGATTAACATCTTCCCCGCACAGGACGCGCCGGCCTTCTTCCACCGCCGCATCGAGCGGCCGTTCGAGACCTGGCACGTGGTCGGCGCGTTCAACTGGGGAGACCTGCCCGAGGACCTGACGCTTCCGCTCGACGCGTTCCCGGAGTCCGACCGGTGGCACGTGTTCGACCACTGGACCGAGACCTACTACGGCGCGCACCAGGGCTCGGTCGTGCTCAAGGACGTGCCCGCGCACGGGTGCCGCATGCTGGCCGTGCGCGCGGACGCGGGGCGGCCGCAACTCCTGGGCACGAACATGCACCTGTACCAGGGCGCCGTGGACCTGGGGTCGGTCAACTGGCGGGACGACACGCTGGAGATCGAGGTCGTGCACTTCCATCAGCAGGACCGCAAGCTCTTCGTGCACGTGCCCGACGGCTGGGCGTACCAGGACGCGGAGTCCGACGCCACCGACCACCTGGTCGACGCGCGGCGGCCCGCCTGCTTGGTCGTGCACTTCAACGCACCGAGCGGACGGGGCGCGCGCACCCGGTTGCGCTTGCGCTTCCGTCGGACCGGGTGAGGGAGGCCAGCATGCCTCGGTGCAAGGTCGCGGTGCTCGGGGCCGGGTCGTTCGTGTTTGGCCCGAGCGTTCTGCGCCAGGCGTACCTGGAGCATGGGCTCGACGGCCTGGACCTCGTGCTCATGGACCCGGACCGCGAGGGCGTCGAGCTCATGGCCGACGTGGGCCGCCGCCTCGCCGAGCACGTGGGGGTTCGCCCGCACATCGCAGCCTGCACCGAGTACGCGCCCGCGCTCGACGGCGCGGACTTCGTGATCGTCTCGGCGGCGCGCCAGGCCACCCGGCGGTGGACCATGGACGCACAGGCCATCCATCGCCATGCCCCGGGGCACCTGATCACCGAGTTCGGCGGCGTGGCGGGCACGAGCTACTCCCTGCGCCAGATCGCCCTCATCCATGAGATCGCCGACGCGATGCGCAGGCACTGTCCCCGGGCGTGGCTCCTCGACTGCGCGAATCCGCTCCCGCGCGTTTGCCAAGCCGCGCAGGAGTCCGGCGTGCACACCGTCGGCTTCTGCTCCGCGTCGTTGGGCGCCTACCAGCATTTCTGGCGCGTCTTGCGCGGCGAACAGCTCTCCCATCCCTTTGCCGAAGCCCGAGAGGCGTGGTTCCTGACGATTGCGGGGGTCAACCACTTCACCTGGGTGCTCGACGCGCGCGACCGCGCGACAGAGGCCGACCTCTATCCGCAGTTTCGCGACCGTGTCGCGTCGGGCGACCGGACGCGCCAGCCCCGCTCTGCGGCGTTGCTTGCGCGCACCGGCTTCTTGCCCGCGTGCGGAGACGGGCATACGCGCGACTTCCTGCCGCCGGATGACCCGCCGCCCGCACCGCCCTCTCTCCAGCGGCCGCCGTTCCACGGCAACCCTGAGGAACGCCAGCAGAACCTCGACTCCCTGCGTGCCGTAGCAGACGGCCGCGAAGGGTTCGACCGGCTCCACGACTGCTGGGAGAAGCCTATGCGCCTGGTGGCCGCCATGGCCTGGGGCCGCGAAGGTCCGCTCCACGCGGTCAATCTGCCCAACGAAGGCCAGATCGACAGCTTGCCGCGCGGCGTGTTCGTGGAGACCCCGGCCCAGGCCACCACGGACGGCCCT
>CAZOBJ010000005.1:0-46243 GCA_964577825.1 uncultured Planctomycetales bacterium | reverse complement strand
GGACGGCCCTGCGCGCGTGCCTGGCGGCCCATGCGGACCTGCTGCCCGTGTATTCCTGACCGGCGGCCACGCGCATCGGCCCGCCTCTTGACATTCCGCGCGAATTGAGAGACCTTAGCGAGCGTGGGAGGGTGCGGTGCCGACCATGGATGCACGACAGCGACTTTCGACCATCCGGCATCAAGCCGCATCATCGAGCGGCCGCGACATACACGTCTATACGGGAGGCCTTGTGGACCATGTATAGGAAGGATCGCGCCCTTGTGTTCGCGGCGGCCCTTGCGGGGCTTCTCGCCATCGCCGGCGGTCCACCGCCAGAGATCCACTGGGCGGCGTTCAAGGGCCATCTGCTCAAAGTCCAGTTGCTTGTGCGGGATGATCCGGACCTGGTCAATGCCCGGTCCGACACCGGACAGACCCCCCTGCATAAGGCGGCTTGGGGCGGGCACGTTAAGGTGGCCCGGTTCCTGCTCAGCAAGGGCGCTGACGTGAATGCAGTAGACCGGGATAGCTGCACACCCCTTCACGCGGCGTCCTGGTCCGACAGCCCTGCGATGGTCGAGTTGCTGCTCGAACACGGTGCCGACGTCAACAAGTTGTGTGGATTCATGCAGCGGACCCCTCTCCACGACCACCTGGAACATGGCACGCGCGAGACCGCACAGCTTGTGCTGGACCGTAATCCGGATATCCAGGGCACGGACATCAATGGAGATACCCCGCTGCATTGCGCCGCAGAGAAAGGGTACGCTGGTATCGTGCAGACGTTGCTCTCCCGAGGTGCACAGGTGAATGCCACGGACGATCATGGGCAGACACCATTACATGAAGCGGCGCGAGAGGGGCATCTTGCGGTGTGTCAGAAGCTCCTGGCTGCCGGCGCGGAGTTCCTGGTAGAACAGCACAGCAGATTCACACCGCTCCATGAGGCCGCGTTCAACGGCCGAGACGCCGTGGTCCGGCATTTCTTCGAACAACACGCTTCGTTCGGGCATGACATCCACGACGCAGTCGCCCAGAATGATCTCGACGCGATCCGTGTGCTTCTGAGCGAGGACCGAGACTCAGGCAACAATCTGGAGGCATCCGGGCTGGGGCCTCTACATATCGCAGCGGCCCTCGGATACACAGAGGCGGTGGAGATGCTCCTGGAAGCTGGTGCACAGATCAACCAGAAGGACAAGGCCGAGCACGCGAACCAAACACCCCTGCACTATGCCGCGCGCTGTGGACGCAAGGAAATGGTGGAGCTGCTGCTGGACAAAGGCGCGGACCTGCACCTGAAGGAGGCTGACGAGCGGCAACCGCTGCATTTTGCTGTGACAGTCGGTCGCTTGGACATTGTGCGTCTCCTCATTTCCAAAGGCGCAAACGTGAATGCACGGGGGATGCTTGGAATGCGGCCGATCCAGATTGCGACGGCGCGGGCAGTCCGCGGAGAAACGGATGGGGAAATGATCCAGTTTCTGATCGACCACGGCGCTGATCCCAACCGTGGTCTGGACTTTGCCACTACGTTCGGCGACATCGACGTACTTGAGCGCTTCTTGGCCGCTGGCGCGAATCTCGATACCCAGGGATATGGCGGCTTCACAGCCCTGCACTCGGCTGCCGTAAACAACGACCTGAAAACCGTCGTCTGGCTGCTGGAGCATGGCGCGGACCCGAACGTGCCGGACAAGAACGCAGGCTGGAACGCGCTTCACCACGCAGCGGCCTACAGCAATGACGCGATCATCCACGAGCTCATCGCCCACGGCGCGCGTATAGACGCCACTGGCATCAGGGGCGCCACACCGCTGCATGTTGCTGCGCAGCAGGGGAACATGCAGGCAGCGCGCGCTCTGCTCGAGTCCGGCGCAAACCCCAACGCAAGGGCCGAGGACGGGAGCACTCCCCTGTCCGTCGCGGAATCTCGCGAAATGAAGGAGCTGCTCATCAAGCATGGCGGCACGCTATAGCCACCTTCTCTCGCCATCCCGCTTGCGGCGGCGCCTGCGGACCTTCCGCGCCTCGACGCATCGGCCCGCCTCTTGACATTCCGCGCGAATTGCCGCAGGCTCGCACGCGCGTACGCGGCATGGGCCGCGCAAAGACACGAACGAGAACGCAAAGAACGGCCGCGCGGTGCGGCCGCCTGTTCCAGAGGCCCAGGACGACCGGGCCTAACCTTGCAGCCAAGGAGTGGGTATGCGCATGCAGATTCTGACCGCCGTGGTTCTGTGCGCCGGCCTGGGCTTCGCCTGGTCCGCGGCGCTTCATGCGGGCGAGGCGTCGGCCAAGCCGGACCGCGTGGTGTTCGAGACCTCCATGGGCGACATCGTGATCGAGCTCTTCTCGGACAAGGCGCCCGTGACCGTGCAGAACTTCCTCGCGTACGTGGACGCGGACTTCTACGAAGGGACCGTGTTCCACCGCGTGATCCCCGGGTTCGTGATCCAGGGCGGCGGCATGACCCCGGACATCGAGCGCAAGCCCACGAGCCCGCCCATCGAGAACGAGGCGGACAACGGACTGCGCAACCTGCGCGGCACCCTGTCCATGGCGCGCACCAGCGACCCGGACAGCGCCACGAGCCAGTTCTTCATCAACCTGACCGACAACCCGCCCCTGGACCGCGCCGAACGGAACCCGGGCTACGCCGTGTTCGGCCGCGTGGCCGAGGGCATGGACGTGGTCGACCAGATCGCCCAGGTGCAGACCGCGGACCGCGGCCCGTACCAGAACGTGCCCGTCGAACCCGTAGTGGTGCGCCGCGCCTATCGGCAGGACGCGTCCACGCAGGAGCCTGCGCGCTAAGGAGGCCGTCCATGAAGCAGCCGCTCTATCTCTTGACCCGATCAGCCCAGGCGCAGAATGCCTACGGGCCGTTCACGCAAGAAATCCTTGCCTCCGAGGGCCTTGTCAATGTTCAGCGTGTGGACCTGGACATCGAGCCGCTTGCGGACCTGGGCCAGGGCGACCTGGCCGTGCTCACCCGGTGCGCGCTGCGCCTGAGCGAGATCGACGCGCTCCTCGATTCGGTGCGCCGAGGGCTGCGGCTCGTGGTGCTCGCGCCGTCGAACGCGTTCCTCCAGCGCGTGGGGTGGCGGCCGGCCTCGAAGTCCGTGTACCCGGGCTGGGCGCGCGTCGCGCAGGGCTACCCGGGCGCGGGCGACCCCCTGCAGACCCACATTCCCGTGGCCAAGTCCACGCCGTACGAAGAACAGGTGCCCGAGTGGACTCCGCTCGCCCATGCCGTGGACGCGGACTGGCGGGACGCGGGCGCCCCGGCCGCGGCCCAGTTTCCGCTCGGCGACGGCGCCGTCGGTCTCTTCCTCTACGATCTGCCCAAAGCGGTCGCGCGCATCCGGTTCGGCAACCCGGACCTGGCCGGCTACGTCCAGGCCGGGCTGCATCGGTGGCAGCATGCGGGCGACCTGTTCATCGGGCACGTCGACCTGCGCGTGATCGGCCGCCCGCAGGCCGACTTCCACGCCCAGCTTCTCGTGCGTTTGCTGACCGACCTCGCTCCCTGGCCCCTGCCGCGTCTGTGGTACTACGAGCGCGGGGCGCATCGCGCCGCTGCCGTGTTCCAGAGCGACGGGGACAACTCCAAGACCGACGACTTCCGCGCGCTCGACCAGGCGCTGACCGCCCGCGGGGCCACGGCGACCTTCTATCTCATGCCCACGACCAAGATGACACCGGACCTCGTGCAGGAATTCCGCGATCGTGGCCACACCTTCGGCCCGCATGTGAACGTGCTCGGCGAGCGGCAGACCGAGGAGATGTACTTCGAATTCCCCGAGGCACTCCGCGAACAGACCGCCGCGTTCCGCGAGCGGTTCGGAACGGTCAGCACCAGCCTCCAGGCCCACGGCGCGCCCTGGTCCGGGTACATGGAATGGGTGCCCGACCACATCGCCGAGGGGTACCGGATGCTCTTCGTGTATCTGAGCCTCACCAGGGCCTTCCTGGGGCAGTACATGTGCGGGAGCGGCCGTCCCCTGCGGTTCTGCGGACTGGACGGCACCGTGCACGACGCCTATCAGCAGCCGATCGTGACCTACGACGACCAGAGCATCCAGGATTACCTCACCGAGCACCCGGGCGAGATGGTCGCCACGTTCGAGAGCCGCCTTCGCGAGGCCCTGGAGCACAGCCACACGGCCATGGGCATCCTCAGCCACCCGGTCAGCTTCGCCCAGTACAGCCGCCCCGCGGTCGAGAGGTATCTCGACGCGCTCGCGGCCGCGCAGGTGCCCGTGTACAACGGCGACGCCTGGTGCGCGCTCCAGGACCGCCGCCGCGCGGTCGAGCTGCGATGCGAGGTGCCAAGCGAGCGGACCGTGCTCTGCACGGTCGAGAACCTGCGCGGGCCGCTATGCCTCATGGTGCCTGTGCCTTCCGAAGCGGGCGAAGCCGTGGTGCGCGTGGACGGGGCCGTGGTCGAGCCGGAGATGGACTCTCGCCTGACCGCACAGTACCTGCTCGTGGACCTCGCGGGCAAGCCGGACGGTGCGTCGACCGAGGTCGAGATGAGGTGGAAGTGACCCCCTCCGGGCGCAGGAGCCGCACACATGGCGAAGGACAAGAAGTCCGAAGCATCCAAGCGCCCCGGCCAACGGCGCGGCGGCTGTCTGCGCCGGCTCGTGTGGGGTATGCTCGGCGCGCTGGCGGCGGCCATTGTGCTCGCGGTGGTGTTCCGCGCGCCGCTCCTGCGCGCCACCGCGCGCTGGCTCATTGTGGGCCGCCAGCCCTATCCGGGCGAACGAGCCGACGCGATCGTGGCCCTGGGCGGAGCGGACACGCGCAAGCACTATGCGCTCGACCTGTACCAGCAGGGCGCCGCCGAGCACCTGGTGCTACTGTTCGACGAGTACGAACAGCGCACCCGGCCCTTCGGCGCGGAGAGCCGCCTGCCCGAGGAGGCCCTGAAGTACCTGACCGAAGAGGTCCACATCCCCCGCGAACGCCTGCGCGTGCTGCGCGGGCTTACGAACACGGCGCACGAGGCCGTGGGCCTGCGCGAGTTGGCGCAGCAAGAGAACTGGACCCATGTCTTCGTAGTGGACAGCGCCTTCCACACGCGCCGCAGCCGGTGGATCCTGCGCCGGGTCTTCCGGGACAGCCCTGTCAAGGTCACCGTGGTGCCCGTGCCCCTGTCCCACGACCACCTGACCCTGGACCGCTGGTGGGTGCGCGAGCGCGAGGCCGTGGCCGTGAACAATGAGTATGTCAAGCTCCTGGTGTACTGGTGGCGCTACGGAGGCCTGGAACCCGGCGAGATCGCGCGCCGCGCCCGGTCCGAGGCCGCTCCCCTGCCCCAGGGACAGGAGGGCGCAGCCGGGTTTGACGAAAATCTTGCTTGCATGCGGCAAGCCACCGGCTAGACTACAGTTATGGCAACGCCGATCGAAATCACCGCCGTGCTGGACCGCGCTGCGAAGGAGGGCGCCAGCGACGTGGTCCTCTCCGCGGGCGTGCCGCCTGTCTTGTACGTGGACGGGCGGCTGCACCGCCTCGGAGACGTGCCCCTGGCCGCCGAGGACACGCAGCGGATGCTCTATGCGATCCTGCAATCCGACCAGGTGGCCATCTTCGAACGCGAGCGCGAGCTCGACTTCTCCTTCACCTACAACAACGAGTTGCGCTTCCGGGGCAATGCCTTCTGGCAGCGGGGAACCGTGGGCGCGGCGTTCCGTCTGGTGCCCAACGAGATCCCGGACTTCGAGACCCTGGGCCTGCCCCACGCGGTGCGGTCCTTCGCCGATGAGCAGCAGGGCCTGGTCCTGTGCACGGGGCCCACGGGCAGCGGCAAGAGCACGACGCTCGCCAGCATGATCGAGCACATCAACCAGACCCGCAGCGCGCACATCATCACGGTCGAGGACCCCATCGAGTTCGTGCACACGCACAAAAAAGCGGTCATCGAGCAGCGCGAGGTCGGCTCGGACACCAAGAATTTCGCCATCGCCGTACGCCACGTGCTGCGCCAAGCGCCGCACATCATCCTGGTGGGCGAGATGCGCGACCTGGAGACGATCCGCGCGGTGCTCACCGCGGCCGAGACCGGGCACCTGGTGCTGGCGACGCTGCACACCAACGACGCGCCTCAGTCCGTCGACCGGATCATCGACGTGTTCCCCCCGTACCAGCAGACCCAGGTGCGCATCCAGCTGTCCATGGTGCTGCTGGGGATTGTCAGCCAGCGTCTCCTGCCCACGGCCAAGGGAGACGGCCGGATCCTGGCCTGCGAGGTCATGCGCAACGTGCCCGGCATCGCCAACCTGATCCGCGAGGGCAAGACCGCCCAGATCCACGGGCTCATCGAGACCCACGCCCGCATGGGCATGCACACCATGGACGCGTACGTGAAGCAACTGTACACCAAGGGTCTGATCTCCGAAGAAGTGGCCCGGAAGATGATGAAGCACCCGGGCCGGACGTTCGGGTAGAGGCGCGCCATGGGGGCGTGGTTTTTCTGGGCATTCGCGGCCTTTGTCTTTCACAGCTTGACCTCCGCGTTCATCTACGCGCGCGTGCGTCGCGAGGAGACTCATCATTCCTTCCTGCTCAATCCATTGCCTGCGTATCTCTGGGGGCTGCTGGGACTTTGCCTTGCACCGCCGGCCTTCGCGTGGCTGGCGTTTGCGATCCATCCGGTCCTGGCCATCCCCATCTGCACACTCATCAGCTTCGGCACCATGCTTCTGCCGGTGATGGTCATCGCGGAGAAGTGGTCGCTGTGGCTGTTGATGCCCGGCGGCGCTAGGCCGATCCCCAAGGAGTGCCAGCAGGCCCTGGCCGCCCAGGCGCGCGGCGACTACGAGCTCGCCGAACGGTTCTACCAGGCCGAGCTCACTGGCGACCCGAAGCAGGACGCGTATCTCAACCTGGGCCTCGGGAACCTGTACCGCAACCAGCAGCGCTTCGAGGACACGGCACGCGCGTGGACGGCGGCCCTGGCGGGCGAGATGGACTCGGACGTGCACCTGGTCACGTCCCTGCGCTTGAGCCAGCTTCTGGATGAACGCCTCCACCGGATCGACGAGGCGCGGACCGTGCTGGCCCGGGCCATTGCCCTGTACCCCCGCGACCATGAGACCAAGGATCTTCGCGAGCGGCTCCAGGCCCTGAATCGGCGGCACGGGCGGTCCCCGGCCGCCGCGTCGGCGCCGCCGCTCTCCTCCATGGCCGCTCATCGGACCGAGAAAGGATAGCCTGATGCCGAAACGCTCCGCAAAACGCGTGGTGCTCGCCTATTCCGGCGGGCTGGACACGAGCGTCATCTGCCGCTGGCTCGTCGAGCAGGGCTGGGGGGTCGTCGCCTGGGCCGCGGACCTGGGCCAGCGCGAGGACTGGGCCGCCGTGCGGCGCAAGGCGTTGCACAGCGGCGCAGTCTCCTTCCGCAAGAGCGACCTGCGCGCTCAGTTCGTTGAGGAGTTCGTCTGGCCCGCGCTCATGATGAACGCCCAGTACGAGGGGCGCTACCTCTTGGGCACGAGCCTCGCCCGACCCTGCATCGCGCGCGAGCACGTGCGCGTGGCCCGCGACGAGGGGGCCGGGGCCATCGCCCACGGGGCCACGGGCAAGGGCAACGACCAGGTCCGCTTCGAGCTCACCGCCGCGGCGCTCGCGCCCGAGCTGCGCGTGGTCGCGCCCTGGCGCATGCCGGAGTTCTACAACGTGATCCGCGGGCGCCAGGAAGCCATCGCCTACGCCAGGGAGCACCGCATCCCGATCAAGGCCACAGCCGAAAAGCCCTGGTCCAGCGACGAGAACGTGCTGCACATCTCGTTCGAGGCGGGCATGCTCGAGGACCCGGCCCAGACCCCGCGCGAGGACATGTTCGAGCTCACCCGCTCGCCGCGCAAGGCCCCGCAGCGCGCCGCGCGGATCAGGATCGGCTTCGACCAGGGCCGCCCCGTGTCCCTGACACCGGGCCGAGGCGCCAAGGCCTGGGGCAAGCCGCGGCGCCTCAAGCCGCTCACCATCCTCCAGGAACTCAACGCACTGGCCGGGCACCACGGAGTCGGGCGCGTGGACATGGTCGAGAGCCGGTTCGTGGGCATGAAGAGCCGCGGCGTGTACGAGACCCCGGGCGGCACGGTGCTCCTGACCGCGCACCGCGACCTCGAAGGCCTGACCATGGACCGCGACCTCATGCATCTTCGCGACACGCTCATGCCGCGGTTCGCGTCGCTCGTGTACAACGGACTGTGGTTCAGCCGCCAGATGGAGGCGCTACTCGCCTTTGCGCGCGAGAGCCAGCGCTACGTCACGGGCACCGTGCGCCTGGAGCTGTACAAGGGGAACGTGACCGTGCTCGGCCGCGAGAGCCCGGTGAGCCTGTACGACCCGCAGGTGGCCAGCATGGACGACGACGCGGGCGCGTACGATCCCACGCACGCCCAGGGCTTCATCCGGCTCCAGGGTCTGCCCCTGCGCGCGCACGCGAGGCGCACCCGCCGCAAGAACCGGTAGAGGTGTCGCTTGTTCGCCGCGCTCACGAGCCCTGCGGGCGCGCCCTGCCCTTGGCGCGCGCCAGATACGGGTTCATCGCCGGGTCGTTGTACATCTTGTACTGGCGGTAGAGCCTCATCTGCAGCCGCCCCGCAAACAGGTCCGCGGTCAGCCGGCCCAGTGCGGCCGCCAGGTCCGCGCGCTGCTGTTCGAGCACCGCGCGCTTGGTCCGAGCCTTGACCCGATGCCGCTCGTCCACGTCTTCGCGCGCAGCCTGTACGCCCATGTGGAAGACCTTGAGCGCCAGGATGGACAGGCGGTCGATGACGCTGCCCGGGGTCTCGGTGTTCGAGGGCGCCTGGGATCCGGGGGACACGCCGATCTCGTCCAGGGTCTGGGCGATACTCTGGTCCATCCTCTCAATCAAGTCGTTGCGCTCCTGGTTGAGCGAGTCGATGCGCCGCTTCACCTGCGCGATGGTCGCGTCGTCCGCTTCTGGGTCGCGCGCGCGGTCCTCCTCGTGCCACAGAAGCTGATTGCGCCGGTGCTGTTCGAACACGAGCCGCTCGAACGGATCGGCAGGCGGCTGCGTCTGCGCGTCCGACAGCCCGCCGTCCGGAGTGTGTGCGCTCGCGGTCCACTGCGCCTGGGCCGCGGCCAGCGCGGCTGCGTCGATCGGCTCGGGCGCCGAGTCTGGTATGGTCATCGCCTCCCTCGCGTCACCCCTGGAATCCGAGCTTCCGGGCCTCGCGGACCTCACAAATTCGCATTCTACTACGCGCGTCCGACCCTGTAAACGTGCCAGTCCCGCGCGTTTCTTCTGGCGGGCTCACCGCCCTCGTGTATGATGGCCCGGCCACGACGGACCAGCAGGCGACCTGGAGGGAGATGGACCATGGCCATACAGATCCCGGTAGCGCTCCAGCTGTACTCCGTGCGCGAGGACTGTGCCCGCGACCTCGCGGGCGTGCTGGGGGCAGTGGCCCGCATGGGCTACGCGGGCGTGGAGTTCGCGGGCACCTATGGACACGGCGCCGCGGATCTGCGCCGCATTCTGGAGGCCGAGGGCCTGCGCCCTGCGGGCGCGCACACCAAGCTCGACGAGCTTGTCGGCGACGCCTTTGCGCCCACCGCGGACTTTCACCTCACCCTGGGCAACCGGTTCCTCGTCGTGCCGTCCTTGCCGCGCGAGCGCCGCGGCTCGCGCAAGCAACTCCTGGACACGGCCAAGCTCCTCAACGATCTGGCCGCCCGCGCGAGCGAGCGAGGGCTCATGGTGGGCTACCACAGCCACGATTTCGACTTCGCGCCCCTGGACGGCGAGACCGGATGGGACCTCCTGGCCGCGCACACCGCGCCGGAGGTGGTCATGCAGATCGACACAGGCAACGCGCTCCACGGCGACGCGGACCCCGTGGCCTGCCTGGAGCGGCATCCGGGACGCGCGCGCACGATTCACCTCAAGGATCACGATCCCGACCGCGGCTACGTGCTCCTGGGCGAGGGCACCATGCCCTGGCAGAGACTATTCGACCTGTGCGAATCCGTCGAGCCCACGGAGTGGTACATCGTCGAACAAGAGGCCTATCCGGGCGAGCGAACCCCGCTCGAGTGTGTGGCCGCCTGCCGACAGTCCCTGGCCGACATGGGACGCTAAGCGCCCCTTCCCTGTTTCCGACGAGGAGACGCCTGCATGGACACTGTTCGCACCGGAGTCATCGGCGCGGGCGCCGTGGCCCAATGGTACGGCCGCGACCTGCGCGCCCACCCGCGGGCCGAGCTGTTGGCCGTAGCCGACCTGAGCGCCAAGCGCGCCCGCGCCTACCAGAAGACCTTCACCGTGCCGCGCCTGTACAAGTCCGCGCAGGACCTGTTGGCCGACGACGACCTGGACGCGGTGTGCGTGGCCCTGCCCAACTCCCTGCACGAACCTGTGTCCGCAGCGGCTCTGCGCGCGGGCAAGCACGTGTTCCTGGAGAAGCCCTTTGCGCGCAACGCGGCCGAAGCCAAGCGGATTCTCCAGGCCGCGCGCAAGGCCAAGCGGGTCCTGATGGTGGGCATGAACCTGCGCTATCTGCCCGAGGCGCAGATGCTTCGCACCCTGGTCGCACGCGGCGATCTGGGCGAGGTCTACCACGCGCGAGCCACGTACCTGCGCCGCAGCGGGGCGCCGAAGCTGGGGACCTGGTTTACCACCAAGCAGGAGTCGGGCGGCGGATGCATGCTCGACATCGGCGTGCACGTGCTCGACGCCTCGCTCTTTTTCATGGACAACTTCCGGCCCCGCTCGGTCGCGGGCGCCGTGCACACCAAGCTCGGGCCCCAGGGCCGCGGCGAGGGCACCTGGGGCATGTCGGACCGCACGGACCGGCAGTTCGACGTGGACGACTTCGCCACCGCGCTCATCCGGCTGGAGGGCGGCGCGACCGTGGAGCTGAGCGTCTCCTGGGCGCTGCACCAGGCCGAGAAATCCCGGCGCAACATCGAGCTCTTCGGCACCAAGGGGGGCGCGCAGCTGTGGCCATTCCGCGCGGGCCGCTTCGGGCGGCGCAAGGGCGAGTATGAGCTCATCGAGCCCCAGGGCGTGCCCGTGGCCTGTTCGGCCGCGAACCGCATGGTGAACTGGGTGGACGTAATCCTGGGCGAAGACGAGCCCGTGTGCTCGCCCGAGCAGTCCCTGGTGGTCCAGCGCATCCTGGACGCAGTCTACGCCTCCGCGCACAAGGGGCGCGAAGTCCGCGTGCAATAGCCGCGCGCTCGCCGCTGCGGTTGTGCTTGCACCTGCGCGAGAGCCGGGTATAATATGTCGTTCCAGTGTTGCGGGCCACGGCGGGAGTAGCTCAGTCGGTAAGAGCGCCAGATTGTGGCTCTGGAGGTCGGGGGTTCGAATCCCCTCTCTCGCCCCAGCATCCGCGCCCCGCAAGCCACTGCGCTGCGGGGCGTTTTCCTATTCTGCGTGCAGCGGGCGGCAGGAGCTCGGCGCCCACCAAGCAAGGAAACGAACCGCCGACGCTAGGCGACCGCCGCCTGCTCTGCGGGTCGGCCTTGGCCATGCGTGTACACGAGCCCCCCCACAAGCGCGGTAAAGGGCGCCACGGTCACGAGCCCGAAGCTACCCACCAGGGTATGCAGCACCTCGGGCGCCATGAAGTTCGAGTTGAACGCCACGTCCAGCGGCACCCCCTGGACCTGAAACCACATGAGCGTGGTCACAAACCCGCCCGAGTACGCCAGAAGCAGGGTCGTGGTCATCGTGCCGATCACCACCCGCCCCACCCGTAGCCCCGAGCGCATGAGGTCCCACCGGCCCAGGTCCGGCCGCTTCTCGGCAAGCTCGTGCATGGCCGCGGAGATGTCCATCGCGAGGTCCATCACCGCGCCGGAACTCGCCAGAAAGATGCCCGCCAGGAACACGCGCGTCACATCGATCTCCGGGAACCGCTGCACGAGCACCTTGGCGAACGGCCGCACCGCCCCGTGCACGTGAAAGGGATCGGCGAACGCGAGCGCCAGCACGCACGTGAGCCCGAGCCCGAGCAGGCCGCCGAGGAAGGCCACGAGCCCTTTGCGATTGAGCCCGGCTACCAGGAACATGATCGCCCCCGTGATGAGCGCCACGACCCCGAGCGCCACCAGCACCGGATCCTGCTCCTGGCGCAGGAACGCCGGCACCAGGACCTTCCACAGCATGAGCGCGGCGAACGCGAAGGAGACGAGCGCTCGGAGACCCGCCCAGCCCATCACCACTACCAGCAGCGCCGCGAACAGTCCGCACAGCGCCAGCTCCACGCCCAGCCGATACGGACCGGCCATGTGCACCCAGTCGAGCTCGCCGTCGCTCAGGTTGAGCACCACCAAGGCGCGATCATCCTCCTGAAAGAAGGTATCGAGCTGTAGATCGCCGAGGAGCATGTTGCTCGTCGTCACCTCGCGGCCTTCGAAGGGTCCGTCCAGGATGCGCAGCCGGCACTCCTGGTCCCCCTGGCGGATGACGCCGTACTGGCTTACGCCCGAGTTGTCCACTTCGAGCACGCGCGCGGAGGCCCGCACGGCCTCGGTCTCGGCCGAGCGCTCCTCCTCGAACCCGGTGGGCTTGAACCAGAGCCCCACGCACACGGCGCCCATCACCACGGCGAAGATCACCTCGCGCGCACGATACTTGGCCTTCGCGGGCTGAGCTGAATCGCCACCGGCCGGCACGGTCATGGCAATGCATCCTCCATCCAAAGCGGACCACGAGAAAAGAAGACCCCCTCCTTATACCTGCCAAGGAGAGGGTCCGGGAGGGGGTTCTTTGCAGTCCGGGCGCGGCGCATCGACCCACGCGCCGCGGCACTGGTCACCTTGTTGCGGGAACGCCCTCCTCCGCGGTGGCGCCGGCCCGAGTCCCGGCCACCTGTCCGCCAGTCATCACCGCGAGCGTCTTGTGGAAGATCATGGTGTTGTCATAGTACCCGTTGAACGTGTCCGCGCCCACGCCGGTGGCGCTCGTGGGTACGGGCACGCCCGTATGGCTATAGGATGTCCAGCCAATGCCCGCCTGCTGGTTGAGCACGTGCGTGCACTTGACGGTCAGCGGCTCATACCCGCCGTACAGGAGATAGGTCGAGTCGTCTGCTGCGCGCTCCTCTTTGCCGGCCACCGAGCGCTGCCAGGCCTGCTCGAGCTGCTCACGCTGGAAGGAGGTCAAGCCCCCGAGCCCGAAGCACTCGCGGATCACCGGCCACACCTCACCGAAGGAGGCATTCTTGTCCTTCAGCGGCTGGAGTCGCCTATTGAACTCGATGTAGCTCATCTGCTGCGCGGCGAGCTTCTCGGGGAACTGCTTGTACTTCGTGCCCGCGAAGCCGATGGTCATGCCGCCGCACTCGTGGTCCCCGGTGACCACGATCAGCGTCTCCGAGGGCCGCTGCATGTAGAAATCGAGCGCCTCGCGGATCGCCGCGTCAAAGGCGAGCGTATCGCGAATGGCGCTGGCCGCGTCGTTGGCATGGCAGGCCCAGTCGATCTTACCGCCCTCGACCATGAAGAAGAACCCGCGCGGGTTGTCCAGGAGCTCGATCCCCTTGGCCGTGAACTCCTGCAGGCTGATGTGCTCGTCGTTGCGGTCGATCTCGTAGTACAGAGCCTGGTCCGCGTCCAGGATGTGGTTGTAGGCGAAGACCTTGCCCGCGTCCGGCCCCAGCCGCTGGAGCTCGTCGGGCGTGGTCACGATCCGGTAGCCCTGCTCGCGCACCTCGTCGAGCGGCGAGGGACGCCCCTTGCGCTTGCTCGAGAGATCGCCCTTCATGCCGCCGCCGCCGAAGTAGTCGAACCCGCTTCGCGCGAGCTGCATGCAGATCTCCCAGTAGTCGCCGCGCGCGGCCTGATGCGCGTAGAAGCAGGCGGGCGTGGCATGGTCGATGGACACGCTGGACACGATGCCTACCCTCATGCCGCGCTCTTTGGCGATTTCGGCGATGGTCTTGAAGGAGCGGCGCTTCGTGTGGTCCATGGCCACCACGCCGCTGACGGTCTTGCGCCCGCAGGCGAGCGCCGTGCCCGAGGCGGCCGAATCGGTGATGATCGCGTTGTAGGCGTACGTGGTGGTCATGCCATGCGCCGGCAGGGAATTCATGGCCAGCTTCTCGGGCCGCAAGGCGTCGACGTCTCCCTTGCCGCACTCCTGCGCGGTCAGGAAGAGCTCGGCCGCCGTACGCTGGGGCGCACCCATGCCGTCGCCGATGAACAGGAACACGTACTTGGCCGGCTTTCCGATGTACAGGTGGCCCGCGGCGCGCACGGGCCTCGCCCAGGCGCAGGTCAGGATCAACGCCCCAAGTCCCAGAAGCAGTCCGACACGGACGAATCGCTCGCTCAATAACTGCGGTCCGTGCATCTTGTTCCCTCCGGTCTTGGTCTCCCGCGGGCAAGGGGCGGGAGTCCTGTACACGTGAGCGCCTCTGATCCGATGCCGCCTTTGCCCCGGCTCTCCCATCTCTCAAACGAACGCTTCCCACAAGCACCGTATAGCAATGCCTCGTGAATGCAATATGACGAACGGGTGAGAATCTGACAAGGACGTCGCGCTCCAGCGGACCTTCGCGCTACCAGACAGAACGATCCCTGCCCAGACAGCCAACTCTGCCCGCACGCCCTGTGGCACCGAGATCATCCGGCGAATCGTGAGGAGACTCAGAAAAGCACCACGCGCGCACCCTCAAACCGCCTACGCGGCAAAGAGGCGCTGAGGCGAGGCTGACCTCACTGGAAGACCAGTCGGCCGAACGGCTGGTGCGCACCGCCCTCGGGCAGGTGCCACCGAGATCCTTGCGCAAACCAGGAGGAAGGTTCCGCAAGATTGTCACGCAAGAGGCGATGCACATTCACGCCCCACGGCTCATCGTCTCGGCCGCCCTGCCCGAACACGGCAAAGGGGAACGCGACCTCCGCAGTCCAGTAGACCCCCTGCACCCGCGTGGCCGCCTTCCATCCGGGGACCAGCTCATAGAGACGCTCACCGGCCACCACCTTCTGATGAAACCGCCCTGCGCCCGTATTGAACCCAAGCTGGTAATAGACCGGCTCCGCGAGGTCGGGCTGGAGAAAAACCACCAGGCCATCGTCCTCGTTCCACGACCATTCCTCCCCGCCCTGAGGTCCATGCGGACGAGGGTCCGCGCACGCGAAGGCGAGATACACGTTCTCGTCGTCGTACACCGCCTTCACGCCGGTCTCGGCCATGCCGGGCAGGTCCTCCTTGGTCCGGAACCCTACGGCAAACGGCACACGGCCCCAGTCCGCTTCCAATAGTTCGCCGTCCACGGTGATCGGTCCGGAGGCGCGAACAGCCTCGAGTGCTCGCCTCTTGCTCGATGGCTGCGGGGGCGCGCGCTCCATGTCCTTGGGAAGACTCGCGGCGGCCCGGTCCGCCTTCTCCAAGAAGTGCTTCCACAGCAGCTGAAGGCGAAATCCGATGAGCGTGTCCCATGCCTGCGCGTACTCTTGGTCCTGCAGAGCTTCGCGCGCAGTGCGCAGGGCCTGGCGCATGAACGCCTCGTCCTCCGCACCCAGCACGATACGAACCGCGCGCTTGTCCAGGAGCTCGGCGACTCGGTCGATCATGCTCTGCATGTGCGTCTGCTCCCGCCTTCCGATCGGCTCGACCGCAAAGGAACGCACCTCCACCTGCGCCTCTTCGAGTCGATACGCAGCCAGCCCGTAGGGCGGCAGCGAGACGGGCAACCGCGCCCCCTGGGCGACCGGTTCCAGCGCCACCTCGGTGCCGTCTGGAATCTGGCGCGCCGCGCCGCCGGTGCTCAGCACGATGCCTCCTCGCACGCCCCAGTACCCCGGATTGGCCACGTACAGGTAGGTCGTCTGGTCCTTGACCAGCTTGCGAATCGCGAGATTCGTGTGCAGACCCGTCTCCAGCACGGGCGCGAACCGCTCGCTCGGCAGATGCGTGGCCACGCGCATGATCTTGCGGATGGCTTGTTCGTGCCCGGAATTCAAGTTCAAGTCCGTGAACCCATAGGTGAGATGGTTCGGGTCGCCCGTGATGAGTGCTTGGAGGAAGGCTTCGCGCGCATGCACGTGCGCCGGTTGCGGCAAGGCGCGGATCTTGAGATTGGAATAGACCCAGTCGCTGTCCTGGATCAGCTCTCCGGATCCCTGCTGGGGTTCCCCCGGCGCGGCGATACCGCTCTCCAGCCAGCTGGTGCGGACATGTACGTGGCGGAACGCCCCATGAGAGTAGGCGTCCGTCACCCGGGGATCTACACGGGGAAGGAACATGTACGGATTGCGGTGCCCACGATCCCGCCAGCTGAGGGTCCATCGGCCGGCACTCATTCCGTCTGCTTCGTCGAGCAACTCGATGTCCACGGCATAATCGCGCAGCCACTCCTTGTAGGGCCTGCCCGTGGACAGCCAATGCTGGAACAGGTCGGGATCCTCGTTGATCATGTCCAGCACGAGCTGAGCATCCGCCTTGCGCTCGCGCAATGCATCGCGTACGAGCTCCAGGAATCCGCGAAAGGCTCGGCATCGCCAGGCAATGTACTTCGGCCGCATCGCAGGGCTGCGCACGAACTGGGCTCGCTTCGCGAATCGGTGGGGATCGTCCGGGTCTACTGGAAGATCGATCCCCGTCTCGCGCGAGAATTGCGCGAAGGTCACGTCGTCATAGCTGTACTTGAGCGGCTGTCCGTACATGGTGTCATGAGTAAGCCCCGGCGGATAGTACCCTTGATATCCGGTAGCGATGTTCATGGGGAACCGCAGCCCCTTGAATGCATCGAGGTGCCCGAACTTGTCGCACAGGGCGTGCATCTCTTCGCGGAATCGTTCCTGGACCCGGGGGTGAAGCCAATTCTGCAACCAGCTTCCCACCTGTCCGCCGCCCATTTTCTGCTCGCCGTGCTCATTGACGCGGAACACAGTGTCTGCGCCCTTGGCCACCTGGGCATCCGTTGCATCCGTGCGCAGATCCGTGAACTCGCACCACTGATAGCTGCAATGGAAGGTCATGCCGTTCGCATCCATGGCATGGGCGAGCACGTCCCGCAAGGTCGCCTGGATCTTCGGCGTGTCGTATCGATAGGGACGCCGGTACGCGGTGTTGCGGTCACTGTATTGGAATACGCCCATGATGTGCGTGTTCTGTCCGGAGAACGTCAGGTACTGAATGTACTTCTCGACCGCTTCATGAAGATATCGAAGCGTCTGAATCTCGCCTGCGAGTAGCGACCTGTCTGTATATCGGGCCTCGCCGGAGAGCTGGCCCGGCAGATCCGCGCCGAAATTCCGGCCGAACGAGCTCGCCCCGGTGCAGCGCTCGGTAAGGATCCCGAAGCTTCGCGTCGAGCCCCCACCCACTGAAGGCAGCTCGCCCGTCACCCGATAGATGCGTACTCGACTTGCGGCCGCCGGTTCGCCTCCCTCCGGGGTATGATTCTGAAAAATGAGCATCTGCGGGCCGCTGTCGGCACCGTGCAGGAACCGGAGCGTCTGCATCTCTCCGGTGGTGTACAGTCGCCCCCCGGTTTCCGCACCCACGCCGCTCTCGCTGGTCGCGTCGCGGCCCACCACCACGGCCAGCACCCGCTGCGCGTCATCGGGATAGTCCACTTCGATGAGGTAGAACGACCCCGGGCGCTCAAAGGCCACGCGATACGCGAAATATCCGCCCCGCTCCGCCGGAGCCACCTGGTAGGTGAGCCCATCGCGGGTGACCACCTGCGGCTCGGGCTGGGCGCGCCAAGGCGCCCCCCTCTCGGCCTGCGGTGTAGCCGAGATCCAAGGATGCGGGTCACCCGGATCCGTAACGTCTATCGTATCTTCGAGTTCGAGCTCAAGCCCCTCGTGCCAGCTATCGCCTGCGATAGTGGGCTGCTCGAAACGGCTTTGAACCACAAGTGGCTCACGCGGGCGGGCCTCCATCGTGCCCGTCTCGTCTCGAAGCGTCACGGCCAGCGTATACACCCCGGCTCGTTGCGGGCCCGCGTTCACGCGAAACACGAGCGAGTCGTCCACCTCGGCGCTTTCGGTAACGGTGCCGGTGTCTACCGCGTGGCTGTCTCCTTGTTCGTCGGTACGCGAGAACACGTAGTCCACCATGGGCGCACGGTCCTTGTACCCCACCGGCGCCAGCACCTCCACGACCACGGGGCCGTCCGTCGCGTAGAAGAGCTGCCGACCCATGGGATTGACCAGCCGCGTAGCACGCCCATGATACCGACAGTCCGCTCCGTAGAAGTGCTCCCGGGCAAAGGTCTCCAAGTGCCCGCCCGGCTGCGGCGGGCCCCAGGCACTGTGATCGTACTCGATTGCGCGCCAATCCTCCCCCGGCTCCGAGGCTAGCCGCCACGAGGAATCCTCAGGATCCGTCTTCACGGTCACGACCTCGCCGGAGCGCAGCACCACCCGGCACTGGAACAGGAAGTGGGCCCCATGCGTCCACCGGAAGCCGTGAACCGCGAGCACATTCCTGCCGGTGCGCAGGTAGGGGCGGATATCAATCGCCTCGGGCGCATACCAGGACACCTCGGTCAACTTTTGCTCGTTGAGATAAACCTCGCCCCAGCCGCCGATTTCGGCCACGGCCTTCCAGATCGGCGTGTCCGGCAGGCTGAAAGCCTTGCGGTAGTATCCCTCGCTGGCCTGGTTGAACACCCGGATTTCGTGGACCGTGATTTGCGTTCCCTTCTCCCCCTCGATCTCGAACTCGAGCCCGTCCGGCGTGGGAATGGACTGCCATGAGGTCTTGAGCCCGTAGTGGAGCTCCTCGGGCTCCGTGCCTTCCAGCACGGCCTCGTAGACCTCGTCCGCGCGGCGCCCATTGCGCCAGCGCTTGAGGCGCCAGGTGCTCTTGCCCTCGGACTGCTCGACTTCAAGGACGACTTCGTTCCATCGCTCGGGGAGCTCGGCCATGTCGGCCAGAGACTGGCGGCCCATGTAGTTCCCCCAGCCGAGTACGGCGCGCTCGGCGTCCAGAGTGAACACGAGCTTGCCGTCCTCCACGCGATGATCCTTGACCCCGTGGAAAAAGGTGAAGTTCGCTCGGTCTTCTTGTGGATAGAGCGTGCGCTCGCGCGGCGCCGCTGGATATGCTAGGGGCTTGGCGTACACGTAGTCCGCCGGGCCGGGATCCAAGGCCGCAGCCCTCGCGGCAGCCGTGCACAACAGTGCCCATCCAAGTCCGAACACAAACATGCGCTTGGACATCCGTCTATCTCCTCTCGCGAGCATCCTGCGCTTACCTGCAACAGGGCAATGGGACCATACGTGCGCCAGCCGAGCCGGTCAAGCCGAGAAAACCCGATGCACACCATAGCCAAGCACACTGCACGTCGTGGGCTCACGACCGCCCTGTGGGCGCAAGCGAGAGAAGACGTGCTAAACCCGTCGTGCCGTCCCAGAACCTATTGGCGATGGGCGGCCTCATGTCATCCGCAGAAAAAAGCGGACACGATCCACTCGCTCGGCTTCATCCGGCAAAGGTTGGCACGCGAGGCCAACCCTGGTACAATGCGTTTTCGACGCGATTCTGGAGCTCCACGCATGAGTCAGCAAGAGCTGCATGCCCTGACCGGCGCCCTGGCGCACGTCTGCGCGGAGGAACCGCTGGCGGAGAAATGGCTCTTCGCGCCCAGCCGACGCGTGGGCCTGCAGTGGCTGGACGCGGTCGCGCGGTCCGGGCGACCCGTCCTCAACGTGCGCGTGACCACGTTGCCCCATTTCGCCGCCCTACTGGCCGACCCCGTGCTCGCCGACCAGAGGCGCGAGCTCCTGCGCGAGCCCCGCGCGGTGCTGCTCACCCAACGCCTGCTTCGCGAGCTACGCGGACGAAAGGACGCCTATCTGGCCGCCCAGAACCCGAGCCCCGGGCTGGTGCGGTCCGTGCACGCCACGCTCCGAGACCTGCGGCTCGCGGGCGTTCGAAGCGACGCACTGCGCGCACGCGACTTCGAGACGACCACGAAGGGCCGCGAGCTCATCCGCCTGCTCTCGGCCTGGGAGCAGGCCCTCGATGCCCTGCGCCTGGCCGACCCGGCCGAGGTGCTCTATTGCGCGATCGAGCGCGTGGATAAGGAACCCGTCCTCTTCACCGATCCTACACGCCTGTTGCTGCCCGGCTCGATGGCCGCGGATCTACGGGGCCTGGAGCGCCGCCTATGGCAAGCCCTGCCCGAGGCACTGCGCGAGGAGCTCTCCGAAGACGGTCCGCCAAGCGCCTCGGACGAGGCCCTGAACGACGCGCGCCGCCTGGCCTGGGTGCTCGACCCGGCCTCCGCCCCGCCACCGCGCGAAGACGGCACAGTGTCCGTGTTCCGCGCGCTTGGCGAACGCAGCGAGGTCCGCGAGGTCCTGCGCCGCGTGGTGGAAGCCGGAATTCCGTTCGACCAGGTGGAGATCGTGCACACGGACGCGAGCGCCTATGTGCCTGCCCTATACGCGGAGCTCGGCCGGCTCCTGGACCTGCCCGTGCACGAGCTGCCGGTGACCTTTGCCGAGGGCCTGAGCGCCCGCCTTGCCCGGCCCGGACGGGCACTCCTCGCCTGGGCGAGCTGGATTCAGGAGGACTTCCCGCAGCCTATCCTCACACAGATGCTCGCGGACGGACTGCTCAACGTATCGACCGAATCGCCCCGGTCCGCCCAACTGGCCGAGTGCCTGCGCGCCCTGCCTGTGGGCCTGGGCCGGGACCGGTACCTCTCCGCCATTGACGCCGCCCTGCACCAGGCCGCACGCGCACAGTCCGCGCCCTCCAAGCGCGATCCGGACATCTCTGCACCCACGTCCGGCGACGACGCAGCCCGACGCCGCGCCGGGCTGGAGCGACTGCACGCTCTTCTCGCCGAGCTCTTCGAGTGCGCGCCGCGGCTCGACAGCGCGTCGGCTGCGCAGATTCTGCGCGCGGCCGAGACCTTTCTGCAAAATCACGCTCGTGTGGCCGAACGGATAGACGCGTACGCGCGCGACGCGCTGCTTGAGGAAGTGCAGGCAACGGCCCAGGGACTGGAGCAAGACCCGGCTACAGCCGCGGAGTTCGACCCATGGGCTTACCTTACGCGGCTCGGGGATTCCGTGCGCATATTGGGCCACGGTCCGCTGCCCGGCAGGCTGCATGTCTCTTCCCTGGGCGTGGGCGGGCATGCCGGCCGACCGCACGTATTCCTGGTCGGGCTCGACGACGTGCGGTTCCCCGGCGCAGGGCTACAGGATCCGGTATTGCTCGATGGCGAGCGAGGGCGCCTCTCCGGGGAGCTCTCCACCGCGCATGCCCGGCTCGCGCGCCGCACGCAGGAGCTCGGGGCCCTGCTTGCGCGCCAGCGCGGCCGTCTGACCCTGAGCTACGCCTGCCGCGACGTCGCCGAGGATAGGGACCGGTTCCCGGCGCCCCCGATCCTGGCCGCGTACCGCATCCTCACCGGTGCGCAGGACGCGACCGCGCAGGACCTCGACCAATGGCTGGGCGCGCCGGTGGCCGCCGCCGCCGACGCGCCGCCGCGCACGCTTGACGCAGGCGAGTGGTGGGTGGCGCGGCTGTGCGCAGGCCCGCTGCCCGACCGGGCGGCCGATGCGGTCTCTGCGGCGTTTGCGCACCTCGGGCGGGGCTTTGCGGCCCAGCGAGCGCGCGAGAGCGATGCGTTCACGGCCTACGACGGGTTCGTGCCCCAGGCCGGCCAGGATCTGGACCCCACGCTCCCGCAGGGTCCGGTCCTCTCGGCCAGCCGACTGGAGCTTCTGGGCGCGTGTCCGCTCGCCTATTTCTTCCGGTATGTGCTCGGCGCGGCGCCCCCCGAGGACTGGCAGGCCGACCCGGCCGTATGGCTCGCCCCCGAGGAGCGCGGAGAGCTCTTGCACCGGGTCTTCCGCGAGTTCATGGCCCAGCTCCAAGGTGCGGGCGAGCGGCCGGACTTTGCGCGGGACCTCATCCGACTCGATGCGATTCTCGATCGCGCCGTACGGGCCCAGCGCCGAGACCATCCGCCTGCTTCCGAGGGTGTATTCGCGCGCGAACAAGATGAGCTGCGCCGCATGGCGCGCATCTTCGTGCGCGAAGAAGAGGCGATGTCGCACGAGGCTGCTCCCATGTGGTTCGAGGTGTCCGTGGGTCTGCCGCCCGAAGCGGACGGCACCGCGTTGGACACGCCGGAGCCCACGGCGCTCACGCTTTCGCCGCACGCCACGATCCGTGCGCGGGCGCGCATCGACCGCGTGGATCGGGTGATCGCCGACCCGAAGACGTATCGCCTGTGGGACTACAAGACGGGCTCCGCCTCGCGGTATCGGCCGAGCAAACCGCATCGCCGAGACGACCCGTTCGACCAGGGCCGCGTGGTGCAGAACGCCCTGTACTTCCACATCGCCCAAGCGCGGCTGCGCGCTGCGGTCGATCCCGAGGCGCGCGTGCGGGAGTTCGGCTACTTCTTCCCATCCGTGCGCGAGCACGGCGAACGCATCACCTGGACCGCCCAGGAGCTCGCCGCCGGCCGGGAGACCCTGGCTCGGCTCGTGGCCCTGCTTCGAAGCGGCGCGTTTCCGGCCTCGGACGACCCTGAGGAGTGGAAGGCCACGGACTACGAGACCGCCATCGGCCCGCTGGACCAGGCCGCGGACCAAGTCCGCCGCAAGCTCGACGCCGAGGCGCTGCGTCCCTTCCGGGAGTTGCGTGGACATGCCGACGACTGAACGAGCGTCCGAGCCCCGGCCCCTGCCGGACGCTGAGGCCCGCCAGCGCATCCGCGAGGACCTGGACCGCAGCCTGCTTGTGGAGGCCGCGGCCGGCACGGGCAAGACCACGAGCATGGTCGCCCGCATGGTCGCCTTGCTGCGGGCCGGCAAGTGCACGGTGGCCACCCTCGCCGCGGTCACCTTCACCCGCAAGCCCGCGGCTGAGCTGCGCGCGCGATTCCATCTGGCCCTGGAACACGAGGCGCGCGAGGCGCGGGGCGAGGAGCGCGCGCGCCTCGCCTCGGCACGCGCCTCGGCGGAGCAGTGCTTTGTCGGCACGATCCATGCGTTCTGCGCGCGACTTTTGCGCGAGCGGCCCATCGAGGGCGGCGTGGACTTCGCGTTCGAGGAGCTCGACGAGGTCGCGGACGCGCGGCTGCGCGACCAGGCCTGGAACCTGTTCCGCGTCCGGCTGCTCGAGGGCGCAGACGCACAGCTCGCCGACGAGCTGGACCGCGTGGGGCTTGCCACCGAGGCGCTCGCAAGCGCGTTCGCAGATTTTGCCACCTATCCGGACATCGCGCATTGGTCCGCCCCGCACGAGCCGCTCGCCGCAAGGGATATCGAACGCGTCGCAAGGGAGCTCGAGGCGTACGCTTCGCACATCCGCGCACTTCTGCCGCGTCTACCGGACCGCACACGCACGGACAGGCTGATTCCCGCCTACCGACGGATCGTGCGCATGGTCGACCACGCGCCCGACCTGCGCGACCCCGTCCAGCTCGCAGAGGTCCTGGAGGAATTCGACCGCCGTGCGAACCAGACGCAGAAGGAGTGGATGCGCGGCGACGTGTTCACGCGCGAGGAGGCCAAGGCCGAGGCCCAGCGCTGGGAAGACTTCCGCGCGGAGATGGCCTCTCCCTTCCTGGAGCGCTGGCGCGCGACCCGGTGCGGGGTGGCGCTGCGCGCATTCAAGCGTGCGCGAGAGATCTACGACGCACTGCGGGCCGAGCAGGGCCGGCTCAACTACGCGGATCTGTTGTTGCGAACCGCGGCGCTGTTGCGGGAGTCGCGGTCCGCACGAGACTACTTCGCCCGGCACTACACGCATCTGCTCGTGGACGAGTTCCAGGACACCGATCCGGTGCAGGCGGAGATCCTGTTCCTGTTGACCGCCCAGAACCGCAGCCAGACCGACTGGCGCCATTGCAGGCCCCGGCCCGGCGCCCTGTTCGTGGTCGGCGACCCCAAGCAGTCCATCTACCGGTTCCGGCGCGCGGACATCGTGACTTACAACCTGGCCAAGTCGCTCCTGCACCCGGAGGAGGATACCCCGCCCCTCCAGTTGCGCGCGAACTTCCGTGCCGTCCCGGAGCTTCTCCAATGGACGAATCGAGTGTTCGAGCCCAAAGAGGGGGCGGATTCCGAGCCCGCGCACGGCGGCGACGGCACCCGGTTCCCCGCACAGGCCTCGGAGGCCTCGCCCGGGTACGTGCCCCTGGCAGCGGGACGAGCCACGCACGAGGCCGCGGACCTCCAGGGCGTCTACCGTCTGGACCTGCCGGAGGATCGCGCAAGTAAGGACGCGGCCCTCCCCTGGGAGGCGGCGCGCATCGCCGCCTTGATCCAGGCCATGGTGGTCTCGGAGAAAACGGTACCCGGACCCGACGGTCCTCGGCCGGCGCACTACCACGACTTCCTGCTCCTCACCTGGTCCAAGAAGCCCTTGCTCGCCTATGCCCGGGCCCTCCAGGACGCGGGCGTGCCTCACGAGGTCACGGGCGGCGCGACCCTTGCAGAGTCCGCTGAGCTGCGCCTGTTGTGGCTCGCTCTGCGTGCGGTCACGCGGCCCGATGACGCGCTCGCCCTGGTGGCCGTGCTGCGCAGCGAGCTCTTCGGCGTGAGCGACGCCGCCCTGTACGCGCTCGTCAGGGCGGGCGGCACCCTTCGCTGGGACGCGGCCCTGCCCCAGGGCCTGGACGAGCCAACCCATGCGTCCCTTGCGGATGCGCTGGAGTATCTGCGCCGGATTGCCGGGTGGCTTGACGCCCTTGCGCCCGGCGCAGCCGTGGCCCGCATTACGGACGCGCTGGGCCTCGCGGCCCGGGCCGCGTGCCGCCCCGACGGGGAGGTCGCGGTCGGCGCGCTCGACAAGGCCCTGGATCTCCTCACCCGCGACGACCCGGGCCTGTGGTCCTGCACGCAAATGGTCGAGCACCTGGACCTTCTGGTGCATGGCGAGGAGGACCACGACGCGCACGCGCTTTTCGCGGCACAGCGGCCCATGGTGCGCGTCATGAACCTGCACAAGGCCAAGGGCCTGGAAGCGCCCGTGGTATTCCTCGCTTCGCCGACCGGGTTGTACGAGCCACCCCCGCACCTGCATGTGGACCGCTCGGGCAAGACCGCGGTCGGGCACCTGGCTGTGTTCGGGCAGCGGCGCGGCCCCGGAGGTGCGCCAATCCTGGCCCATCCGCCGGGCTGGGCCGCGACCGCCCAGCGCGAGCAGGAGTTCCTGTCCGCCGAGATGGTGCGTCTGCGCTACGTGGCGGCCACGCGCGCGGCCGGGGCGCTGGTCGTGGCCGCAGTGCCCGGCGGGCGCCTCGTGCGCAGCAACCCGTGGCAGCCCTTTGCGCACGCGCTCGAAGACGCAGCGCCGCTGCCGGACTTCAGAGCGCCCCAGGCACACGCGCAATCCCGCCCGCCACTGGGCGAGCACGAACCGGCCCGGGCCGCCGAGCGCGCCGAGGCCCGCCTCGCCTCGGCATGCAGGCCCACCTATGGCGTGCAGGCGGCCAAGGCCTATGCCCTGGCGGCCCGGCCCGAAGAGACCATGCACCCCCCTACGTGCGCGCCCCCACCCACGGGCGAACACGGCGTGGAGTGGGGCGCGGTCATCCACCGTCTGCTGGAACTGGCCGCAGGGAATCCTGACGCGGACCTGCGCGCCGCGGCGGCTGACGCGCTCGCCGAGCACGAGCTCGACGTCAGCTCCGTGGACGCGGCCGTTGAGACCGTGACCTCGGTCCAGCACTCGCACCTGTGGGCGCGCGCCCGTAAGGCCAGACGCCTGCTTGTGGAAGTGCCCTTCGAGACGCAGCTCTCCGACCCCGAGGCGCCGGACACGCCACTGCTCGTGCGCGGGGTGGTGGACCTCGCGTTCCGCGAGGCGGCCGGCTGGGTGCTCGTCGACTACAAGACCGACCTCGTGGCACCCGGACAGGCGAAGACGCTCGCGGAGCGGTACGCGCCACAGCTGGGCCTATACGCGCGCGCATGGACTGCGTGCACCGGAGAGCCCGTACGCGAGACCGGGCTCT
Source organism: uncultured Planctomycetales bacterium (assembly GCA_964577825.1). Classification (GTDB taxonomy): domain Bacteria; phylum Planctomycetota; class SZUA-567; order SZUA-567; family JAFGNG01; genus CAZOBJ01. Next base: position 20,315 of record CAZOBJ010000005.1, on the reverse strand, counting down.
ACTTCACCCGCGCGCCCGAGTATGTGCGTACATTCCGCGATTCTTCCTGAGGCGCTACTCGAACCACAGGCGGATGTCGAACCCGGCCTCGTACCCGGCCGGCACCACGTGGTCGCCCGGGTAGTCGAGCCGGCAGTCGAGCATCCATTCCTGCTGGCCATCGTCCAGCCGCCTGATGGTCACCCACGCGAGCGGGCGCACACCCGCGCCTGCTTCCGTGGGAGCCAGGGCCACCCGCAGCGTGCCGAACGCGATCTTGCACACAAGGGCGGATACGGCCGTGTGGCCTGTGAACCAGATTCGTTGCCGTTCCGGCATCTGCGCCGAGACGGCCAGCGCTTGCGTGCCCCCGTCCGGCAGGACCTGCTCGATCGCCGTCGGCTCGAACGGCTCCGAACGCAGGGCGAACCGGTAGAAGGGCATGTAGCTGCCTCCGGTGTGCTCGTGCACCGGTTCGTGCACCCGGCACCGGGTCCGGACGCGCACGGCCCGGGGGCCGAAGGTCCACTGCTCTCCGTACTCGATGGCCTCCATCCCGGGCAGTCGTCCGCGCCACGTGTGGACGCGTTGCTCGCCTTCCACGCGCACGTCGACCCCCTCGATCCGCGAGATGTGTGCACTTCTGTATCGGCCATCCTGATCGAACGTGAAATAGGTGAAGTTGTGCGGCTCGTGCAGCAGCCGCTTGCCGCGCAGGTCCAGCTCCGCCAGGGTGAGCCCGTCCATTCGATAGGTGTAGGTCTCGCCGCCATGAACCTCCTCGGTCGAATACACGAGGTCCGGCATGGGCTGCTCGTCCGAGCCCAGGAACTCCAGGAAAAACCCCCAGCCGCCGACGCGATTCTCCAGCTTCACGAGCACCCGGTTCCACCCGCGCCGCAGCGTCACCTGCGCGGTGTCCTGGCCGGGCTCGGCCTTGCGGCGCGTGTACGCGTTCATGACCTCCGTGCCGTTGACCCACACGCGGATCCCGTCGTCCGACCCCACGGACAGCACTGCGTCGCGTTCGCTGGGCGCGTAGACGTGCACGAGCGCATAGGCCAGGCACCAATCCGCGGGCACGAACACCTTGCTGAGGTCCAGGTAGTTCGGCACGCCCTCGCGCGCGGCGGTGCGCACGGACCGCCAGGCCACTTCTCCCTCCTTCCGGCCTGCGGCCAGCCCCGTATAGGTGCGGGAGAAGTCAACGTCGCCCGCCAGCACGTTCTCTTCCACCAGCCCGCGCGCCGCGAACGCCTCCGCGTCGCGGGTATTCGGGAACGGACCGACCACCATGTAGGCGCGCAAGCCCGCGGCATTCGGCAGGATGTCGTGCCAAAACTCCCACAGGCGCCAGTCCGCAGTCAAGGCCTGCCATGCATAAGCGACCTCGCCTTCGTCCAGCCTGGCCTGCACCTGTACAAGCTTGTTGCGCTGCTCGGCAAGCTCCGTATCCGGAATCGCGCGTGCGGCCTGCGGCGAGTCCGCGAGACGCAGCGCGTTCTCCACAATGCCACGCAGGTGTTCCCGCGCCTCGGCGGCGGGCCGCCCGTTCGCCTCGACCACGCGGGCCCCGGCATCCTCGATACGAAAGCCGGCCAAGCCGAACGGCGCCAGATCCACGCGAACCCGCACCCCGCCGGGGACAGACGCCAGCTCCACCGGTTCTCGCGTGGCGAGGTCGACGACATGCGCGTCGTGTATCCCATCGAGCGTCACGCCTCCCTCCACGGGCCACCAGCCCGGATTCAGCACGTACAGGTAGGTGTGCGCCTCCTTCGGGGCCGTGCGAACGACCAGGTTGCTGCGCACGTCGGTGTCGAGCGCAGGCTCGAACTTCGCCCCGGGCAGCGAGGTGTAGACCCGAGTGAATCCGCGCAGGGCCTGTTCGCCACCGGTGAGCACCTGGGAGTCGCACCACCCGAAGATGAGCGTGTCCGGGTCGTCGTCGAGCAGCCCGGTCAGGAACGGCATGCGGGCGTACGCGGCCGGCGCCTGCGCGTAGAACGGCCCCAGGCTGCCCTGCCAGGGCCAGTCCTCCGGTCCGCCCGTGGGGCGCCGCCGACCGCTCGCCCCGGGCGCACGGTACATCACCTCGTCAAAGTGGTGCAGCACCATGCTGATCCGATCGGTCTCGCGCGCAAAGGCCTGGATGGCCTCCGGGGCGTGGTTGTACGTCCACCCGAAGGCCCACCCGCGTTCCTGGCGCATGGGCCAGTAGCGCAGCGTAGCGTGCACGAACCGGCCCACGCTCAGACCCTCTCGACCGCGCAATAGCGAAGGATCGATCGTGGTCTCGCGCAGCCACTGGCCGAAGGGGAGGTCCGCTCGCACGTAGTCTTCCAGATGGCCCATATCGACGTAGTTGAGCTGCGTGACCTTGGCGTCCTGCCGATACTCGCGCACGAGGTCCCGCACCTCCGCGAGGAACTCCGCGATCTTGCGGTTGCGCCAGTCGGTCCATTCCCCGCGCATGTCCGGCTCCGTGAGGAACGCGTGCCGCTTGGCGAATCGCTGCGGGTCCTCGTCGTCCACGGGCACGTCAATTCCGGTCTCTTGCTCAAAGAGATCCACAGTCAGGTCCCCGTATCCACACGGGAGCTCGCGCATCTGTAGCGGGTCCGGCGTGGGCCACGTCGGGATGCTGAACCCGGGGTAGGCCATGAAGTTGAGCCCGTCCCAGTTCGGATACGCCGCGTACTCGGCCAGCACGGGCTCCAGGAAGGCGAACAGCGCCTCGCGCACGGCCGGATGCAGCCAGTTGATCCTGCCGAAACCGGGCAGTGCCTGTCCCTCGCGGTTCACGAAGTAGATGGTGTCCGCCCCTTCGGCGAGCTCGGCGGGCGACGGCGCGGAATGCGCAGCCGCCAGGGCCTCGAACTTGCTGACCGTGAAGGACGAGAGCACACGGATGTCGTTCGCCTCCGCGACGCGCATGAACACGCTGCGGATGTCTTGATTCACGCGCGCCTGGGGGACGTCGGGCCTGGGATGCACGGGCGTGTTGAACTCGTCATACTGCATCTTCGCGAGCATGTGATAGTTCTGCCCGGTGAAGCGCAGATACTGCACGTACCGCTCGCACGCGTCGAACATGTGCTTCAGATTGCCGATGGGCCACCGTACGGGGCGTTCCCGGTCTCCATTGGGAAAGTACCACCCGCCGAAGTTGCGGCCGAACAGGCCTCCGCGCTCGGCCATCAGGCCGATCCATCGCTCGCCGGAAGGGCGCGTGCGCAGGGCGGGTAGGCTCCCCTCGATGCGCAGGATGCGCAGCTCCTTGGCCGCGGCCCGGGCGCCGTCCATCTGCGCGACCACGTCCACGGTCATCTGTTCGTCGAGCCCGGTCTGAATCCAGCGCAGCGTGCGCATCTCATGGGAGACGGGAAATCGCTCGCCCGTCCACACCGCTGGCGCGGATACGGACCCGGAGTAGATGTCTTCGGCCGGCCGCTGGATGCACACCGCGATCCCGCGCGTGGCGTTGTCCGGGTAATCGAGCTCCATGAGGTAGAAAGAACCAGGGTGCTGGAATCGAAACTTGTAGCTGTACATGTCCCCGCGGCGCGCGCCGGTCTCTCGGTAGACCATGCCGTCGCTGTGCACGATGCGGGGCTCGGTCACCGGATCGGCGGCGAACCGGCTGTCCGAGATCGCGCTTTCCACCCAGGGATGCGGATCGTCGGGATCGGTGAAGTCGATTCGGTCCTCCAGTTCGGTCGTCAGGCCTTCGGTATAGCTCTCGCCCGCCACCTCCTGCATAGGGATGGGGCCCACAACCAGGAACGGCTCCGGATAGCGCCGCCACGTCCGCCCGTCCCGGGACCGCCACGCCGCGCGTATCGTGTACACGCCCCGGGCCAGCCGACCGGCAGACACCGTGTACACGATGGCGTCGTCATCTCGTTCGAAGTCGGCCACCTCGCCGGCCTCGCGTTGGGCGAGCGTACCCTCCTTGTCCATGACCTCGTGCACGGCCCAGGACAACGTCCCGGCGCGCGCACCGAACCCCTGCGGTAGGCGCACCCGGATGTTCACCGGCGCGCTGTCCTGGAACACGAGGTCACGGGCGTCCGGGTGCTCCACCACCACCGGGCCCGTATACGCATTCAAGCGGCCGGACAGGTAGGAGGGACGACCCGCGGCCTGGGCAGGCTGCCAGTCGCTGTCGTCGAATCCGGGCTCATCCCATCCGGGCGCCGCTCGCGCGCTGGCCTTCCACGAGGCGTCGGTGTTCAGCGCAATCGCCACGCCCGACGCCAGCCACACGCGCCCATCGCAGTAGATGAAGGGATCATAGTTCCTGGTCTCGAAGGCCTCCACGCGCTTGCCGTACAGGCCCACCACATTCTCGCCCGCGCGCAAGTACGCACGAATGTCCACCGGCTTGCTGTAGTACTGGCTGGCGCCCCGCGTGGCCGGCAGCGGAATCTCTTGTCCGTTCACATGCAGCGTCTTTGCGCCTTGGCCCACGTTGACGATCGCGCGCCACACCGCCTGCGAATCCGGCAGCTCGAAGGTCTTGCGGAACCACCCCTCGTGCACGTACCGGACGAGCTTCACGAAGTCCACAGCGATCCGATTGCCGGCCGCGGTTTCGAAGTCCAGCACCACGGCCTCGCGCATCAGTTGGTCCGAGGACATGCGCACTCGTTCTTGCACGAACCACTCGAGGGTGTGCCAGTCCGTGCCCTCAACCTCCTGATGGTCCTGGTCTCCCCGCCAGGTCAGCGACAGGGGCACGGTCTCGGTCCCGTTCGCGCGCAGAAACCGCGCAGAGACCCGCGTGGCGCCCGGCCCGGACTGGCGGACCCGGACCAGCAGGCGCCCGTGGCCCCATAGGTTCACCATGCCCGCGCCCACGCCCGCCTCGCGGTAGTGGCCCAGGGCCAGGCGCACCTTGCCCGCGCCCGCGGTGAATCGGACCGCGCCGTCCTGGACCGACAGGCTCTGCGCGGTCGGGCTGCGGTACGCGATCGCGCTCTCGTCGTTCGCCTGATCGAAGTCCCACGCGCGGCCCAGCACCTCGGTGGCATAGTCCTGCTCCACGACCTCGGGCGCATGCAGGCGCTTGCCGGGGTACAGCTTATCCGCAGAGGGGATCCACTCGTCCTCCCCCGCCCCGGCCAGCACGCTCCCGAGCCAGAGCACCAGGCACGCCACCACGGCCCAGACCTGTCTCTTCTTGATGCCATTCACCACGCGTCCTCCTGCGTGTCTGGTCTATTCCTGCCGATTCCGCAAGTGCGCCCACCATTATGCCCGCGCGTGCGCCATGCACAAGGCGAACACAGAGGCAAACGTTGCGCTTGACGGTCGGGCGCGATTGCCATACCAATACCGAACCGAGTGCAGCGCCATCGTCGTGCGATTGCACGGGGCGCGGCGCAGTCTCTTCGAGGAGAGTGGCATGGCCCGTCGAACAACCCGGCCGGCAAACCTGTACCGCATGGACGCGATTGCCAGGACGTTCGCGAAGGTGCCGGACGACTACCGTCCCGCGCCCTTTTGGTTCTGGAACGGCGACCCCACCGACCCCGCCGAAGTGGTGCGCCAGCTCGAGTCGTTCAAGCGCATCGGGGTGCGCGACCTCATTCCCTTCGCGCTCTACGGTCTCGACATCTCCTACGCCGAGGAGCCGTGGTACGACTTCTTCCGATTCGTGACCGAGCGTTGCGCCCGGCTGGGGCTGCGCGTGTGGATCTACGACGAATACCACTGCCCCAGCGGCACGTGCGCGGGCAAGGTGCTGCGCGATCATCCCGAATACCGGCGCGTCGCCCTTGTGTGCCATACGCGCGAGGTCCGCGCCGGCGGGCGAACTACGCTGCACCTCACCCCCAGCAACGACATCTATGCGACCGCCTCGGAGGACAGCCTGCCAGCGGACGGCATCGTGCAAGTGTATGCCGAGGACCGCGGCGGCGTGCGAGAGGTCGGCGACTACACGCTCGATCACGAGAAGGGCGACATCCTGTTCCGGTGGAAGAATCCCATGCGCCAAAGAGTGCGCCTGCACCTGTTCGTGCGCTTGCATGGCAAGGGCACCCAGGCGTCCAGCTTCGGCGCGAAGTGGGCGATCCACCAAGGCGGGCACCTGGACGTCCTCAACCCGGATGCCGTGCGGGCCTTCCTCCATCGGACCTTCGACGGGTACGAGCGTCATGTGGAGAAGTACTTCGGCTCGGTCATCCCCGGCGTGTTCACGGACGAGCCGGGCATCACCTACGGCGTACGCACCGGGGGCGGCATGGATCTGCCCTACACCGAGGGACTGTACGAGCAGTTCCAGACGCGTTACGGCTACGATCTGTCCGAGCATCTGGCCGAGCTTGCCATCGACACCGGCGACTTCCGCCGCGTGCGCCGCGACTACCGCCGGCTGCTCACCGAGCTGTTCAGCCGGCATTACAACCGCCAGTACAGCGAATGGTGCGCGGCGCGCGGCATGGTCTACACCGGCCACTACCTGGGCGAGGAGCTGCTCGCCCCGTGCGCGAACGTGAACGGCGACGCGTACGAGGCCGGCAAGTGGATGCACATGCCGGGCATCGACATCCTGCGCACCGAGATTCCCTACGATCCGGCGCCTACCGATCCGCCGCACCTGGCCGAACGCCACGTCGCACGCCTGGTCACGGCCAAGCAGCTCGTGAGCACGGCCCATGCCACCGGCGCGAAGCGCGTGCTGTGCGAGGCCTTCGGCATCCCGCCCTACGGCGTCACGCTCCAGGACCTCAAGAAGATGACCGACTGGCTGTGCGCCAATGGGGTGAACTTCATCAACGACAACGGGTTCCCCTACTCCGTGAAGGGCATGCGTCTCATGGCCGGCCGCAGCTGGTCCGCGCCCTGGATGGAGGACTATTCCCGGTTCGCCGCGTACGTGGCGCGGCTCTCGCACATCGCCACGTGCGGCCGCTCCGCGGCCGAGATCGCGCTCCTATACCCAACCACGGCCACCCACAGCAACATGAGCAAGGACGTGGGCCGTTCCATTTCCGGCGAACGAGAATCGACGGCGCCCAAGACCGTGCGCGACCACTATGCCATGCAGCGCACGCTCATCGAGGCGAGCACGGAGCTTGCGCACCTGCACCGAGAATTCGACTACCTGTACGAGGAGCCCCTGCTCAAAGCGCGCATCCGCCAGGGCGCCCTGGAGGTGGGCGAGTATCGATATCGCGTGGTGGTCCTCCCCGCGGTGACCGCCCTGGAGGTCGAGGTGCTGGACAAGCTCCAGGCGTTCGTGCGCGCGGGCGGCCACCTGGTGCTCGTGGGCACCCCGCCGCGCCACGCCGTGAGCGACAAGCCCACTCGGCGCATCCCCGCGTCCGTGTGGGGCAGCCCGAACATGAAGCGCATCCGCTCCGCCGAGGGCGAGCAGGGACGCCGGAGCCTGCAGCGTGCGCTGCAGGCCATCCTGCCCGCGCCGGTGCGCCTGTCCGGCGACCATCCCGAGCTCGTGCAGAGCGCGCTGCGCGTGTGCGAGGACGGGTGGCTGCTCTTCCTGGCCAATCACGCGCAGGACCCCAGCGATCTCGTGCTCCACGCCGACCTCCCCGGCGACTGGGAGGTCTGGGACCTGGACACCGGGGACCGGCACCCCATGCAGACCGGTCGCCGCAAGGCGGAGGCCCGGATTCCCCTGCATCTGCGCTCCCAGGAGTCCGCGCTCTTCGCCATCCGCAAGCCACAGCGCGCCTCGCGCCGCACCGCCGCACAGCTGCCCCCTGCGATCGGCAAGCCCGACGCGCGGCGGCAACTGCCTGTGCGCGGCGCATGGACCTTCCGCCTCGGCGGGGACAACCTGTACCTTTTCGATCAGTCGGTCGCCTACGACCTTGACGGCAAGGGCCTGGACAAGGGCTGGCACAAGGACGGCGACGCCCCCTGGGAGCGCCTGCGCAAGGGGCGCGGCCGATTGTCGCTGGACCCGGACCTCATGCGCTACTACTGGGTGAGCGCCGAAGTCACGCTGAACGCGATCCCCAAGCGCCTGCGGGTCTTCTTCGACGGCGAGAACGCCTGCCGCCTGTTCGTCAACGGCCGCGAGGCCAAGCGCCCGCGCCGCACCGTGCTCTGGGACCCGGAGAACGTGGCCTTCAACGTGCGCCACCTTGTGCGCAAGGGCCGCAACCGGTTCGTCATGCGGGTGGAGCCCTCGCCCTACCATCGCAGGGAGGTCATCGGAGGCAGCCGCCGATTCCTGCTGTGCGACGTACCCCAGGTCATGGTGCTGGCGGGCCCGTTCAAGGTCCAGGAGCGCGACACCTTGGTCGAGCTCCCGCGTCCGGACGAGCTGCGCGTGGGCTCGTGGCACCGGCAGGGGTACCCGCACTACGCGGGCGAGGCGACCTATCGCAACGAGGTGGAGTTGCCCGCCCTGCCCGGACGAACGTGGCTGGTGATCGACCGCGCCCGCGACGTGGCCGAGATACGCGTCAACGGCCGCGACGCCGGCACGCGCGCCTGGGAGCCGTACCGGGTTGAAGTGACCGACCTCGTGCGCAAGGGTCGCAACCGCATCGAGATCACGTTCCGCAATACCTGGGGCAACGTGATCAAGCGGCGGTACAACCGCATGACCCTGGACACGTACCAGGCGGGGCTCTTGGGCCCGTGCCGGTTCGAGACCGAGTCAGGGAGCTAGGCCCGACGGCTCGTCCGTGGGCATGGTGCGGCGGCGCTCGCACGGCCCGGTCCAGACTTCGCAACGGCCGGCGAGCACGGCGTCCATGGTCATGCCGCGCGGAACCTTGACCGACAGGCGCACCTTGTCCCCGCGCCGACGCCAGGCAGTGCGCACCGCGCCGAACGGCGTGGCCACGCGGGCCTCGGCCGAGTCTCCCACGAACAGGGGCCGAAACCGCGCCCGGCGCCAGGCGGGCGCGGCCTGGCGCACCCCGCCCAGAATCTCCGACATGTGCACGATCGGATGCGCGCCCCAGCCGTGGCATCGGCTGCAGTGCCTGTGCGAGGCCAGGTCCCAAACCTCGGCCGTCGTGGTGAGGCCCACGTCCAGGAACCGGTCACCCCACCAGTTGCGGATGCACGCGATCACCTCTGCCTCGCGGCCGTAGGCCTTGAGCGCCTCGAACACGAAGTGCATGGCCGGCACATTCGGGTCGCCGGTCCGTGGGCGCGGCTTGTTCACCGTCGGTAGCATCCGCTCGACAAAGGCGCCGTCGAGCCCGGGCTTGAGTCCGGACAGCACCGCCCAGGCATAGGCCCGCGCGTCATCGGTCCATTCCACCGACCCGTCGGGCAAGAGCCGCCTTCCGACTCGACCGGTGGATGCATCCAGAAATGCCCTCCGCGCGGCGACCGTCACGCGCAGAACCTGGTGGTGCACCTCTTCGGCGGCCGACTCGTCCCCGGCCTCGTGAAAGAGCTGCTGGGCCGCTCGCAAGGCGGCCAGGTAGAGAAGCGAGAAATGGGCCACATACCCCTCGGTCCACGAGCCGGCCACGTCCAGGTACAGCCAGTGGCGAGGGTCGTGCGGCAGTAGGTATTGGTCCCCCGCCTGGTCTTTGAAGTAAGCGAGCGCCTCCCGGACCGCATCCGCCATAGACCGAAACACGCTCAAGTCCCCGGTGCGCCACCAATGGTCGCGCAGCCCCAGGATCCACAGCAAGCTGAAGTCTGGAAGCACGCAGTTGTGCGCGCGGCTGGGCACCACCGCGTACGGCAGCCCATCCGCGCTTCGTTGCGCACCCACCTGGCGCAGGCAGCGTGCGAACAGGGCCGTGTCGCCCGACAGGTGGAACGCCGCCGTGGCCATGATATGCGCGTCCGCATACCATTGGCCCTGCTCCCGGGACGGACAGTCCACATAGGCGTCGAGCATGCAGCATTGCAGGCTCCGGTAGGCCATGCGCCAGATCGCCTGAAGCCGCTTGTCCGAAGTGCGGAAGTTCTCTTCTCCGCGGAGCGGATACCCGGTGGTGCGCACGCCCACGCGCACGCGTACCGGCCCGCGCAGGCCGCGCGCGGTCAACACCAGGTACCGCAGGCCCCATGGACTGAAGAACTCGTGCGCGGTGCGCCCCGCTCCCAGCACCACGCGCCCGGCAATAGCCAGCCCCCTTTCGCCTCGCACAGGCGAACGCACCGCGGGACGCCCCTCATCCAGCCATTCCACGCCGATGCAGTCCAGCGCTTCGCCGCCCTCTGCACCCTGGGCTTCGAGGCGGATCGTGCCGGTCACCTCCTCGCCGAAGTCCAGGCAGTGGCTCGAGAAGCGCCCAGCTCCGGCCGGGGGCAACTCAGTCGTGAGCCACGCGCCTCGCCTGCGCCAGCCTTGCAGAGGACGGTCCCATGCACGAGACTCTTGCGCGTACACGGCGGCCACGCATCGAGCGTCGCGCCACTCGCGCGACGACCGCCCCGTGCACGAGAGGATACAACGGCTCGGCGCGCGCACCGCTTCGCGCAGCAGCGGAATGCCGCGCTCCTCGAATCCGCTCCATGGCGGACGTCCGAGGCGATAGCAGACCGGGTCACGCCAGCCGCTCTCGTCTCCTCCTGCGGCGCGCCATTGTCCGTCGTCGAGGCGGCTGTCGAATTGCTCCTGGAACCCCAGCTGCGCACAGATCCGCGCGCAATCCTGCCTGTGCCCCGGCGAGACGCGCACGCGCCACGCAGGCCCGGTAGCCAGCTCCATCGGCCCCGCTCGGCCCGCGAGCAACAGCCCTGCCCTGCCCTCGTGTGCATAGGAGTACGTGTCCACACCGGGCGTATGGACAAGCGCGGCAACTACATTCCGCCCATGTCGCAGGTAAGGCGCAACGTCCACGCGATCGAACGGCCAGGACCGCTGAAACCCGCGTGCCGGCCCGCGCGTCACATACGCGCCGTTCACGTACAGCCGGTACCCGGCATCGGCGGTCACGCGCACTTCCGCGCGACGTGGTGCGCGCTCGAGTGTGAATACGCGGCGCGCCTGCATGTACGCGTTCACGAGGTCCAGACAGGGAACGCCGCACCAGATCCACTGCGCCGACCCGAACCACTGAGACGCCGGGGGCGGTTCGTGCCTCATGCGCCCTTCTCCTTGCGTCGATACACCTTGGCCACCACCTCGCCCGCGTCCACATACGGATGGCGCCAGGCTGTATGATTCTCGTCGGTGCCCTCGTGCCCGAAGCCCATCTGATACAGGAACCCGTCTGCGGGCGCGCGCACCTCGCCCGTGCGCAGGGACTCCAGGTCCAACACGTGGCCCAGCAACGCGCCTTCTTCCACTGCGTCCGAAGGACGAAGCCCGGCGCCGACGAACAGGCCCGCATGCGGCGCAGTGACCTCCACCTCCTCCGCGTCATTGATCCACAAGAACGGTTCGTCGCCCGCGTCCGGCTCCCCGGGCAACAGTTCGAAGAACCGGAAGTAGTTGCGCACCGCTCGCAGCCCGCGCTCCACCTCCCGCGCCCAGAACCCGTATTGGCCGGAGAGCTCCATGGCCAGCGCCGCGCGCCCCGTATCGTGGAAGACCGAGCTCAGCGTACAGGGGAACACCGGCCGCTGGCGGACCTCCGGCTTCCAGTCTCCGTGCCGGCCGAATCGCACGCCCACGGACTCCGCCAGCCGCAGACTGACCTCGTTCCCCGAACGCGCCAGGGCCGTGGTCGCCCAGTGCTCGGTCCAGCAGTGCACGTCCAGAAGATGCGTGGCCTCGCTGACAAGCGCTTGGTACAGGGCGTGCGAAAGCCGCTGCGCATTGGATCCGTCCGCCTTGCCCGGCCAGGTGCAGTTCACGTTGTTGACCTGGTCGCGGCCGTAGCTCTTGCCGAGCTCGAAGTCGATGTGCGGCTGTCTGGCCCGCACGGCCAACGGGTTCGCCACCGGCACAAGCAGTGCGCGTCCGCGGCGCAGATTCTCTTCTGCCTCGGGCACGAACCGGCGCAGCACCTCCGCGCCCTGGACTTCGCTCCCGTGGAGCGCCGCCGTCACCAACACGCACGGGCCTTCCGTGCCCGCGTCTACCTCCCAGTACGCGAGCGGATACGTGGACCCATCCGCTCGTTCCACGTCCAGATGCCTGCACGCCACAGTCGTCATCGCAGGTCTCCTCGCTTATGGACCCCTTGGTTGCGTTGATCCCGCGCCGCATGCCAACGCTGCGGACGCGAGCCAAAGTGTCGCACACCGCAGCGGCGCGTCAACTGAAACGATGCCCCGGCCCTGGCCTAGCGGTGTCGCTCCGCGGCGCGGGTTGACATGCCGGGCTGCGACAGGGTATCTTTGTGAATACGCTGGTTGGCGCCGCCCCCTGAGGCGCGTCTCCCGAGGAGCGACTGTATGTCCCAGATTCCCGAAGACTTGCGTCTGCGCATCGCCGAGATCCTCGTGGACCGGCTCTTTCTCGACGTCGATCCCGGGCAAATCGATCCCCAGGAGAGCCTGACCCAAAACTACGGGGTGGACTCGGTGCGCCTGTTCGACTTCGTGGTCGGCCTGGAGGAGGATTTCGCCGTCTCCTTCGAGGACGAAGAGCTCACCTTGGAGAACTTCGACTCCCTGGCCCGGATCGTGGCTCGCACGCAGGCCAAGCTGGAGGCGCAGGGCTGAACGCGGTACGCATTCCATCACGGGGCTCCTCGCTGGCAGGCGCCTTGTACGAGCCCGGTCGCGACGCGCGCGGGGCCCTGTGCGTGGGCCTGCCCCTCGCGGAGGAGCGCAAGGGGTGCGTGCGCGTGGTTCATGAGCTTGGCGTGACCCTGGCGGGCAGCGGATGGCGCACGCTCGTGTTCGATTACGCGGGAACCGGCGAGAGCCCCGGTTCCTTCCGCGACCTGACTTGGGCCTCGCTCGTCGCGGACGCCCAGGCGGCGCTCGCCTGGCTGCGCGAGCGCGCCCAAGGCCCGACGGTGGTGCTGGGCATTCGCGCGGGCGCGCGGGTGATGCTCGAGGCCGCGAGCGCAGACACGGCCCAAGCGGCGCTCTTGTGGGCGCCGGTGCTCGATCCGGGGCTCTGGTTGCGCGACCTGCGCCGGCGCAGCCGGTTTCGCGGAACCGGCGCACAGGCCCCTGCCAACGGCGGCTGGGACGTGGACGGATATCTGTTCAGCGACCGCCTGTGCGCGGATCTGGAAGGCCTCGGCCCAAGGACGGATGCGCTGGACCTGCCTTGCGCGCTCGTGCACATCGGTCGGCCCAGCCCTGGCTCGCCGCCCGGTTGCGCGGCCGACCGGACTGTGCACCTGGCCACGCCGGGCTTCTGGCTCGAGACGGAGGTGGTGGACAGCGCGCCGCTCGTCCGGGCCTCGGAGCACCTCTTGGAGAAGCTTGTCTCATGACCGCCGCAGCAGGCGACGCCTACGGGCTAGACCGATTCGCGGACAAGCTCGTGGTCGTGGACACGAGCGGCTCGCTCGTGTATATCGGACGAATCGCGGAGGCGGATGAGCACTTTGTCAGTCTGATCGAGGCGGATGTGTTTGACGCAAGCATGACGACCATCACCAAGGAACAGTATCTGATCGAGGCTCGAAGCGACGGGGTGATCCCCACCCGATCGCGCGTGTGGATCCGCCAGTCCGTGGTGCAGAGCATCTCGCTGCTCGAGGACGTGCGTCCGTTTTAAGCCGTGCAAGGAGCCCGACCATGGTCGCGCGTTCCAATGCCCTGCGCGTTGCCGCCGCTGTGCTCGTCTGCATTGCGCTCGGCTTTGCGTCGGTGCGCGCCTCGCAGGATCCGCTGGATCGACGCATCGACCTGGACTTGCGGGGCGAGAATCTGCTCGGCGTACAGAAGCAACTGGCCGCGCGGTCGCGCATGGACGTGCTCATCGGCCGAGACGTGGCCCACCCGAGCGAGTTCAAACGCACCAGGGTGTACCTGGAGATGCGCGACGTCTCCGTGCGCACTGCGGCCGACTGGGTCGCGCGTGCGCTGGGCACCCGATACCGGCTCCTGGACCAGGGCACGGCCCTGGAGTTCACGAGCTCCTACGCATGGCTGGAGGCGACGCCCCCCGTGGTGCGCACCTTGAATCTCGGCGGCCTGGTCGACCCCGACGACCCGTCTCGGTTTCTGAGCCAAGTCAAGGAGCTGATCAAGGTCTATGCGCTGCGCGCCCCGACGTACAGCATCCGCATGCGCCCGGACGGACGGCTGCAGGCGTTCCTTCCCCCGGTCCTCCAGGACCGTCTGGTGGCGGCCTTGCGCGCCATGAGCAACCCGGGCCGCGTGCCCGTGCGTACCGAGACGTCCGCACCGCCGGGCACGGCGCGGATCCAGACCGCGCTCGACCGCCCCGTGCGCGTGGCGTGCGAAGATCGGCCCCTTCCGGAGGTCCTCGCTGTCCTCGCGTTCCAGACCGAGGTAAACCTTGGCTTCGACCACCGAGTGCTGCGCGACCGCTCCACGCCCCATCTGCGTCTGCGCCTGCGCGACGAGCCCCTGCGGCGAGCGTTGCAGGCCGTAGCCGAACAGGCCGGACTGCGCGGCAGTTCGATCGATCCGCACGGGGGCATCTGGCTCATGGCCGACCCTCCCTGGTGGACCCAGGCGGGCAGCAGGCGTCTCTTGTGGGAGGATGTCCCGGTGATCGGGTACGCGGTGCGGGCGTTGGCCGAACGCGAGGGCGGAGAGATCGTCGTCCGCCGGGCCAAGCGAGCTATGCCCACCGACCTGCGCACCGACCCGTCCGTGGCCGTGGTCTACCATGAGCGCAGCGGCAACCTGATCGTTATTGCGCCGTCCGAAGCTCAGGAGACCGTCGAGCAGGTCCTCGCCCGCGCCAAGGAGGAGCCCGCCCCGTCCGATGAACCCGCCGCCGCCGACCCAACCGGAGACTGACTCATGCTCGACGTCGCGCGTCATGGCCGCGAGTATCTCACCGACACCCTGGGCCTGAGTCGCAGGCTGGCCGCCCGCGTGGGTGCGCTCATGCGCCGGCGCATCGCGTGCACCGAGGCCCTGCTGGAGGAGGCGCGCGAGAACCGCGACCTTCAGGACCTGCTGCTCGCTCCCGAGCTTCGCGACGCCGGCGACGAGGTGGGGGCTGTGCTGGAGCGGCTGCTGGACACGGAGCGGTATGCGCAGCTCGCGCGCAGCGCGCCCATTGCGGTCGCCTCCGAGGACGATTGGTCCATCATCGCCCTGGCCGAAGAGATCGAGGCAGAAGAGGGATTCCGTCTCAGCGAGGAGCGCGAAGAGTCCAAAGGGCCCCCGCCGTCTCGCCCGCAGCCGCCGGCGACCCGGCCGGCGCACGCCCGCTCCCAACCCGAGCAGGAAGAGGCGGAGCCCGACGAGTCCTTCACCGAGCAACGCCTCTCCGAACTGCGCGTCGCGGTGTTTGCCAGCGCCTCCAGTGCGGAGCGGGTAGGCGCGCTGCGTCGACTTGCGTTCGCGCCCGTGGACGAGGCCGAACGCGCGCGGGTGTTCGTCCAGGCCCTGGGCGAAGAGGACGCTGCGCTGCGGGCCGCAGCCGCCGGCGCGCTCCAGGCCCTGGGCCTGTCCGGCGACGTGGCGCAGGCCATCCGCTTGCTCGCCGAAGGCACCGAGGAGGAGCGCGATTTCGCCGCCCGGCGCCTGGCCGGGATCGAGGCAGCAGCCGACAGCCTGGAGCGCCGCGCGGCGGTCATGAGTCTACTGGGCACCTTGCGTATGGACGAGAGCTCGAAGGTGCGCGCCTCGGCCGTGCGCAGCCTCAGCCGCGTGGCACCCGAGCTGAAGGGCTTCCGAGACATCCTGGGCGACGTGGTGCGCCTGCTTGTCGAACAGCTTGTGGCCGGACTCGCGGACATGGGCGATCCGGTGCGGCGCGCGTTTCTCGATTTTCAGGAGTTCCATGCCGCGGCCGTCACGCCTCTGCTGATCGAGGAAGCCCGCAAGACGGATTCGCTCGAGATCCGTGCGCTGCTTCTGGGCGCGGCGGCCCGCGGCAAGGCCCCCGACGACCTGCGGGCCCATCTGCGCGCACTCGTGGCCGACTGCTTGATGGCCCTGCCCGCGGAATCCCCGGAGGCGCATACCCTGGGGACCTTTCTCGTAGACCAGGGCGACGCAGGCGTAGCCGAGATTCTTGCCCGGCTCGACGGCGTGGACATCGCGCACCAACGGTTCCTGGTCCGGCTTCTGGACAACACCGCGCGGTTCCGCACGCTCTCGGATGCGTTGCGCATACGCCTGGCCGAGCAGGGGCTCGATCTGCTGCGGAGCGGTCCGCGCCACCTGCAGGCCGACCTGTTCGAGTCGCAGCTCTTGTACCCGGACGCGCTCGAACCCGAGGCGCGCGCGCGCGTCGCCCAGGCGGTAGTCGCCTCCGCGCGCCACCTTGCGGTCCCTCAAATCCTGGAAAACGCCGAAGGGGTGCTCGTCCATCTGGGGCCCGCGGTGATTCCCGTGCTGCTCGATGCCGCACTTCAGCACCTGGAGGGGATCGAGGGCCCGCTGGCCTGCCGCGCGCTCGGACGGATCGCAGCCGATGCGGACACCCAGGCCGCCGACCAGGTCGCCGCCCTGCGCGAGGCCCTGCGTCGCTTGCAGGCGGCCAGCTTCACCCCTGCCGGCAACCGGCGCGAGCTGTACGTGGCCATGGGCCGCATCTGCGCCACCGGCGCGTTCGAGGAAGAGGTCACCCGGGTCATCCGTAGGAACCTGTTCAACCGGCTCGAAGGGTCCGCCGCGGATGCGGGCCTCATTGAGGCACTGGGCTGGATGGCCGCCAGCCCCACCGAACGACCGGAGGTCCTTCGCGAAATCGCAGACCAGGCCTTCGGGCACCTGGAGGCCGAAACCCCGGAGACCACCGTCTCGACCAAGATTCAGCGCGGCGAGGAAGTGTTCGTGCTCGAGGGCCAGCTCGAGATCTATGCCGAGCTGCTGCCCGCGTGTATCGACGCACTCGAACACATCGTGCTCTCGCCCAGCGCGCCTGCCGATATGGTTTCCGCGTTCACGCGGCGCCTGTTGGGATGCTGGCGCGAGTCGGTGAGCTTCCGCGTGCAATGGAGCCCCGCGAACGTGACACGGCTGACCACCATGCTCGGGGAGACGGGCGCGAGCGACCGCCTCTCCCAGCCCCTCAAGGCCGAGATCGTGCATACCCTCGCCGGCCGCATGAGCGAGGTGCCCGTGCTTGAGGCGCTCAGCCGCGTGCTCGAAGCCGCCGGCGCCAGTCCGGAAATGGACCGTCTCGCCGCAGCTGTGGCCATGCGGATCCTGCGCATGATGGAAGAGGAAAAGGACCTCACCATGGAGGACCGCGAGGTCTACCTGCGCGTGCTCGGGCGCGTGGTGAGCCGTGGAGCCTTGGAGGTGCGCGGCGGCGGCGGCGAGCGCCTCATGCAACGCGCCGTTGAGGAGATCGCGCTGGGCATGTCCGACGGCGTGCCCAACGCCATGGGCATCATGCTTGCGCTACGCGAGAGCCCCCGCCTGCCCGACGCGCTGCGCGCCACCGTGGCCAAGGAGCTGGAGCGCTTCACCACGCTCATGCAGCACTAGGCTGTTCCGGTGCCATGAAGCCCGGCGGAGGCGCAAGCCCCGCCGCCCGCAGCCGGCCCACCCAGTCGATCTCAGTGTACAGAATCGTGGCCGCGGTCACGCCCAGCGGCAGGGCGAAGAGCCCCGCCCCCGGGATGGCCAACAAGAGCACCATGGCCGCGCCCAGTCCCAGGCGCTCCCACCACCGACCTTTGAGTCCGACCCGCCGATGCGCGGGGCGCAGGAGGTGCCGCGCCAGGGGCACGTCGTAGAACCCCATGCCTTCGTAATAGGCCCCGACCACCAGCAGGGGAACCGGGCCCACGACCGGGATGAGCAGAAAAGGCAGGGTCAGGATGGTGAACAGGATCTGGCGCAGGGCCACGCTCGCCGAGTCCCGCAGGCTGTACAGGGTGATCTTCAACCACATGCGCCACGGGAGCTCCGGCTCGCCGCCACGGCCGCAGACCACGTGCTCCACGCGCTCGGAAAGGAGGTCGTTGATCGGGGAGACCAGCACCAGCCCGATGGGGGTGAACCCGAACACAAGCACCACGACGTACAAGGCGAGCAGCACGCCCCACTTGACAATGCGCAAGAACCATTCGCCGAACCAGCCAAGCCAATCCGGCGCCCACGCGGACACGTTCAGCGCGGAAAACGCAGCCAGCAGGATCGCGAACAGGAGGATGAACGCGAGCACGTTCGCCAAGAAGGGGAGCACCGCGTACCGGCGCAGGCCGCGCTGATGCGCCAGGAACTGCGCGGCACGCAGCGGACTGAAGAACCCGCGCACGAACTGGGCGACGGGGCTGCGGGCACCTCGCTCCATGGCGGGGTTCCTTGCGGCGGGACTGCGGCGCTCAGGTTGCCTGCTCGGGGCCCGCTTCACTGCTCTCCGAGCCCTGGGCCGGGCAGGACCCCTGGGAAGCAGCCACCACCGGGCAGGTTTGCACCGTCTCCTCCCCGCCCGGGCAGTCATGCCAGAACACCGGGCACACCCCCGGTCCCATGCCGTTGCGTGCGGGCATGGTCTCCATGCAGTGCGCGTATGGGCATTGGCCACCCTGGGCCTGCCAGTCGGGGTTGGGATCGGTGTTGAACGAATACCCGCACTTGGCGCACAGGCATGCGTGGCACTGCAGCCGCCCGTCCGGACCGTCCGCGCAGGTGTCGCGACCCTCGTCGCGCACCTCCTGGCACAAGTCCAGGAGCGGGCGCAGGGAGTCCTCGTACCCGCCGCGGTAGTACATCTCCAGGTCGTCGCACGCCGCTGCGTACTGGCCGGCCCGCATGAACAGCCACGCGCGTACAAGGTACGCGGGCAACGCCTCGTCGGGCGGATCCTCGCCCGCGCGCTCGATCGACCGCGCGGCCGCCTCCAGGGCCTCGGCCCATCGGCCCAGATTGCGCAGCGCCACCGCCCGGTAGGCGTGGCCGAACGGGTCCTCCGGCCGCAGCTTGACCACCATGTCGAAGTCTTCGAGCGCCTCCTCGTCGTGCCCGGTCTCCACGAGCGCATACCCGCGGTTGCCCCATGCGCCCTCCATCTCCGGACAAAGGCGGATCACCTCCTCGAACCCGCGAATCGCCGCCGGATAGTCCCCGTCGGTGAGCAGGCCATGCGCCTCGGCGAATCGCTCGTGGACGTTCTTCTCAGCCATGCAGTCGCCTCACTTCAGTGTCTCAGCCAGCGAAAGCGGTCGGCAAAAACGCCACACACGCCCGCCACAAGTCCGCCAGCGCCTTGCGGTCCAGATCGCGAACCTCGGGCGCAACCGCGACCGGACCGCTGTACCCGGCGCGCGCCAGGGCTGTCAGCATTCTCCGCGCGCGCTCTTCATTGTCAAGGCGCAGGCCTGCCTGCGGACGGTCGGTCGCGTGCAGTCGCACGTGCCAGACCTGCGCGGCGAGCCGGCCAACGGCTTCGGGGCCGAGCTCCGCGCGGTCCAGGTCCGCGTCTTCGAGCGCCAGGCCCACGGTCGCCGGGGCCTGCGCGAGCAGGCGGTCCCGCTCCTCCGGCTGCGCGAGAACCGGGCCGCCGATCATAAGCGCGAGCCGCACCCCGCTGCGCGTGAGCGCGGTATCCGCGTCGTAGATCACGTCCAGCGCATATCCGCTCGCGTCCGAACGGGGCTCGCCCGCCGCGCTCTGAACTACGGCAAGCGGACTTTCCAGGGCCTGCGCCAGATCGACCGCTGCCAGCAGGCTCTCGCGCGCACTGCGCTGCGCCGCCCGGTCCGAGAGGCCCAACGGCACCTCCATGCGCACGGCGATCGCCAGCAGTCCGCTCCCGCGCAGGGCCCGAATCAGGTTCGTGCGCGCGAGCCCGACCATGCGCCGCGGGTCGGCCAGGCCGCCGCGCGTGCCGTCGAGCTCGACCGACGGGAACCCGGCCCGCCCGACCGCGGACAGGCATTCCGGCGCGCGGAACCCGCGCGCGCTCGGGATTGCGAGCGCCGCCTGCGGCACGTGGCCGAGACCTGTTTCGTTCTGACCAGGGGTGAGGATGGGCATCCGGCTACCCTTTCGTTTGCGGCGGCATTCCCGTACACACCGCGGCCCAGGTCGCGCGCAGCTCCTCGCCAATCCGGACCTGCCCACGCCCGCGCACGCGCTCCACGTCGATTAGGCGCCCCTGCGGAGTGAACCTGGCCCGGGCCCGGAAGAAGCCCGGCGAGGCCTCGGTCAGCATCCCGTACCGCCGGTCCCCGAGCAAGACCTCGTCCCCCTGCTCGCTGCGGGTGACCTGCGCGCTCACGTACCCGTCCGCGAACCAGGCGAAGAGGGTCCCGCGTTCGGAGGCAAGGGCCCGGTCCACCAACGGATCGCTCGGCCGGTCGAATCGGCGAAATCGGATCGGGCGGGGCCGCCACGCGCTCAGGTACCCGGTGCGGATGTCC